>NZ_CAWMYL010000064.1:0-32315 GCF_963871815.1 Vibrio sp. L85 | reverse complement strand
CATAATGCCCCCTTGTACCACACTGGCAAACAAGTTTTATTAGGGTAGAGGAGGGGTTAACAATCCACATGAGACTCACCCTCGAAGTCATAACCGTGTAAGATCAGAGTGCGTTCATCTGATGTCAATACGGTTATTTCTGAGGTCTTGAGTCTGAGGGTTGCTTGCCATAGGCAAGACACAATTGGCTTATTCATGTTTTGATTCCACAAGATTTTTAGGGTTGTTTGGTTTCCACGCCAAACAATGACGATTAAATCTACACAAGATCTGCAAAAAGATCAAATGCTTAAATTTCAGATACAAAAAAGCCGTTCACTTGTGGGAGAACGGCTTTTTTGCGAATGCTATCTAGTTAGATTGGAGGTCCAACACACTCTAGTTATCTATAAATACACTACATAGAACCTATGTAGTATGTGCTCTAGGTAATGCACTCGATAACATGGCTAAATTATAGATAGTTTTGAGCTGTGATTAAAGATGTTTTTTATTGTTAATCATTTATTTTTGATGAAAACCAAAATACCTCGCCAATGATCGCAAATGAGCTATCCATATCATCCCATAGAATTTGTTCATCTTCATAACTAGGATTAAAGCTTGAAAGTACAATTCCTTTACTATTTTCTTTCAAGATTTTAACTCTTAAATTGGTATTAGTTCTTACTACAAAAATTCTTCCATCTATCAATTGTTTTTTGCTTGGGTTTACTGCCAACACTGTTCCTTCAAAAAACACAGGTTCCATGCTGTTGCCATGAGTTCTAATACAGAATATCCCATTTTTATTCGGTTGATTTTGAATGGCTTCTCTTGGTATTGGGTAATCTACTAATTCAGACTCATTATAATTTTCAAATCCGAACCCTGCACTTGCTTGGATACTATCAAAAAGCTTAACAAAATGAACTAACTCAGACTTTTGTTGGGATAACTTTGATTCTTTATCAGTTGTTTCTCCATACAAAATCCAAGATTTAGTGACTCCTAAAGTAAAAGCTAGCTGCCCCAATAACTTTCCGTTTGGAGTTGTTAAGTCTCGTTCCCATGCAGATACCGTTTGAGGGCGAATTTCTAAGCTATCCGCTAATGCTCGTTGAGTCATCCCCAACAATTTCCGCATTTTTTTTATTCGTTTAGACACTGTTTCCATAACCTTATTTTACGTAGGAAACATAGAATTAACTCGCCACTTTAATTTACTAAATCAAAATAAAACGCAACTTTTATTGAGTTAGTTTTGTTGACTCCTATGCAGCTTAGATTTATCATTACGCATGATCATTCATACAGTATTAATTATACGAGCTGAATATGGCCTCAAAAAAAGGTTCTGGCACGACAACCGCTGTCTGGTTTGAAATGGATGAAGAGACCAATCGACTCCTGACTCAATCAGCAAAAGCGAATGATCGTAGCAAACGCTCTGAGGCTCTTTTTCGCCTTAGAGCACACTTAAAAATGTTTAACCACGAAATGAAACAACGCTCATAAAATCGTTGTTTTTTATCGGAAACAGTCCAGTTATTGGATTAGCTCTTTAAAAACTTAGGTCACGGCTGATAAATCGGTGCCAGTTCTCACGCAGTTATGCGTCGGCGGTATGGGTTTATCGACGATGGGTGCCCTTATAACCCATCAAACACACCCCACCTTGTGACGGGGCGGTTTTTTCGTCTAGCAAAACCTGAAAGTGAATAGACATTTCGATATTCGATTCTATTGAACGCCAAAGGAGATGGAGCACATGCATCAACAAACTCGATTATCCAAAAGAAAAGAAGCTGAAATTGAACGAAAGCGGGCTATTGCTCGCAAGAGAATTGAAATCTTCAATGAACTAAAATCATTTGGGCTACAGCCTGAAGATGCTCCATTGGTGTGCGTACTACCCAAAAGTCGCCACTCCCAACCTACGAATCACCCTTTACCTCCTTCAAATCCACGACACTCAAAATGGAAATTGCGCGAGGAAAGAGAGCAACGATGGGGTAAAAAAGCAAAACATAACCCACTTCTACTGGATGTGATCCATGGAGTGCACCCGTGACCTAAAGTGAACACGATAGCCCTTATCGTAGTTTTATTCTTATACGCTTTATCAAGCGGCAATTTGAAAAGAGTCTTTCGAGATTCTTTTCAAATTGCGGTAACGGATGGTCTTAATGATCTATATGTAAAATTTTAGCCGTTGCCGCAATTTTTCATTGAAACGCCCATTTGCCTTGGTTGGTTTTGCCACATGAAACCGGCATAGAAAAACACCTCTGTTCACAGTCAAACTGTGAGTGATGCCAACACTTCAAAGACAAACCATTACACAGTCGGGCGTAAGTCTTGTAAGCGCACTTATCGCGCAGTCTATTGGCAGTAGGCTGAAAAAGAGCAAGCCGCCCACCTAAAGAGCCCATGTCCCATTCATCGTGAGTGGGCGTTTCAATGAGACTTTTATTCAAGCTCGATTTTGGTCGCTATAACGAGGCGAAGCCTCTTGTAGGAACAAAATGAGTACCGCGTCAGCGGATTAATCACTCAACTGACTATAGATACCGATGCATCCACAAGGGTACATCGGTATCTTTCGTTAATATAAGGAGAACATATGTTAGATAAACTCAGACGCCACAGCTTAAAGCTGGGGATTGCCGTCCAAACCCTACTTATTTCAGCAACAGCCAATGCTTCTAGTACAGGTATGCCCTGGGAAGATCC
This sequence comes from Vibrio sp. L85, assembly GCF_963871815.1. NCBI lineage: Bacteria > Pseudomonadati > Pseudomonadota > Gammaproteobacteria > Vibrionales > Vibrionaceae > Vibrio > Vibrio sp. L85. Next base: position 29,600 of record NZ_CAWMYL010000064.1, on the reverse strand, counting down.
TCTCTCTCGTATTGTCGATTCCATCACGGGTCCAGTTGCGTTTGGTGCCTCTGTTCTGGGTATTGTCGTTGCTGGGGCGACACTGATTTTCGGTGGTCAACTTGATGGCTTTGTTCAAAAAATCATGATCCTTGCTTTAGTGATTTCAATCATTGTTGGTGCAACCAACTTATTAAGCGTTCTGTTCGGTACATCAAGTACCTTAGTTATGTAGGTTACCTATGACGGACGATGAATCACTAGACGTTGTTCCTATCTACGCTTTTAACCGGGCACACTTAGTGATGGGGGGCGAACGTGAAATCGTTATGGTTTCGATGTTGGCAGCACTGATCCTCATCGTGATACTACAAAACGTTTATACCGCGGTTCTAGGGGTTATCTTGCAGTTCGTTATGTTAGGCATTGCTCGAAGCATGGCGAAATCCGATCCAATTTTAACGAAAGTGTATAAACGCTTTACCCGTTATCAAAGGTTCTATCCTGCTCACACTACGAAGTATTTGGTTAAACGATAGGTCAAAAAAGAAAACGCAGCCAACTGGCTGCGTTTTTTAATGGAGTAATCATGTTAAACCTAAAAACATTCCGAGATTACCCATCAGGTACGCCAGATTTGCTCAATTGGGCGGCATTGGTTGATGATGGTGTCATGCTTGGTAAAGATGGTTCTTTTACTGCTGGATGGGTATTTACAGGTGTCGATATCGATTCAGCAATGGCATCTGAACGAAATTTTATCTCTCAACGAATTAACCAGGCACTCTCTTCTCTTGGGTCTGGTTGGATGGTGCATGTTGACAGTAATCGTGAAATTGTTCGCGCTTATTCAGACAAGCAATCCTCACACTTCCCACACCCTGCGTTTCAGCTTATTGACGACTCAAGACGAGTCTTCTTTGAATCACAAGGGGATAAGTTTGCATCCCGAGCCGTCATTTTTGTCACATGGCGACCAACATCGAAACGGCTGTCCAAGTTAACGGATTTGATGTTTGAAAATGGCACGTCCAAAAAAACCAGTGTCGCACAGCGCAACCTTGCTCGTTTCAAAGATAAAGTAACCGATATTGAAGGTCGTTTATCTATGGTCTTTTCTTCAATTAAACGCTTGGCAGCGTATGAAAAAGACGGGCAATGGTACGATGATTTTTTATCGTACTTACGATTTGCGTTAACAGGAAAATGGCAGCCTATCGCTGCGCCTTATACGCCGCTTCCACTGGATAGCTTTCTAGGGGCATGTGAGCTCAACGTAGGTTATAACCCCCGCCTTGAAGGTCAGTACCTTTCCTGTATTAGTATTGATGGCTTTCCTAATCATGGCTTCCCGAATATCCTGCATCACCTCAACCTACTTAATTTCGAGTACCGTTGGAATACGCGATTTATTTTCTTCGATAATGTAGAAGCCAACAACTTGCTCGATGCCGAACGCAAAAAGTGGGAACAAAAAGTCGTCTCATTTCGAGATAAGCTATTAAAAAATCCTGAGCCTAAAGTAGATGAAGATGCCCTGCAAATGGTGCATCAGTATGAAGAAGCACAAACAGCATTATCATCGGGACGTTTAAGCTACGGTCAATATTCAACTACTTTTGTTTTGCGCCATGCAGATAAAGACATCTTGCAGGAGCAGACGGAGCAGCTTACAAAGATACTCAACAGCATGTTAGGGTTTACTTCCCGAGTTGAAACCATCAACTCAATCGAAGCATTCCTAGGAACATTGCCGAGCGATTCACTCCACAACATACGGCGTCCATTGCTGAGCACAATGAACTTAAGCCATCTATTACCAACGTCAAGCATCTGGACTGGAGAAGAATATTGCCCTTGTCCATTCTATCCTGAGCAATCACCGCCGCTCATGTACTGCACAGCAGCAGGTAACACCCCTTATCGGCTAAATTTCCATGTTAATGATGTTGGGCATACATTAGCGTTTGGTCCAACAGGTGCAGGGAAATCGACATTGATTGCCTTGATGGTGGCCCAGTTCTTCCGCTACAAAGGTGCAAAAGTCTTTGCCTTTGACAAAGGCTATTCGCTATTTACCCTTAGCCAGCTTGGTGGACAACACTTCGACATCGGCGCCCAGGCATCAGCAAACGATCCCTCTTTTGCTCCACTGAGTGACCTAGATAATGATTTTGAATGGTGCTGTGACTACATTGAAAAACTGCTCGTGCTTCAAGGCGTCAATGTTAACGCTGAGCATCGTGTCTCAATTTTCAAAGCGCTTTCAGATATGCGCGGCAGTTCAAGAAAGTCACTATCAGAGTTTTGTACACAAGTACAAGATCCTGAAATCAAAACGGCCATGAGTTATTACACCGTTAAAGGACGTGGCGGTGACTTACTCGATGCAGAGCAAAATCGCATGAATCTGACCAATTTCATGGTGTTTGAGATTGAACATCTCATGGGGCGCGGTGAAATCGACTTGATCCCGGTGCTGGTTTATCTATTTCGCCAGATTGAACGAGCGATAAAAGGAGCAACCAATAACGATCCAAGTTTGATAGTCATTGATGAGGCTTGGATAGCGCTATCGCACCCTGTCTTTAGAGAAATGCTGAAAGAGTGGCTCTTGGTATTGCGAAAGGCAAACTGTATGGTTTTCCTTGCAACACAATCACTAAGTGCTGCTGTCGAGTCCGGTATTTTGGATGTACTGATAGAGTCATGCCCAACTCATATTTATTTACCCAATCCAAAAGCAGCGCAGTTCGCAGACACTTACCGCCAGTTTGGACTTAATGATAAGCAAATTGATTTAATCAAACGGGCAGTACAAAAGCGTGAGTATTACGTTAGCCAGCCAGTGGGGAGTCGGATGATCAACTTATCTCTTGATAAGTTAGCACTTTCTTTCGTTGGCGTTTCAGATAAGGGGTCGATTACTGAAGTAAAAGCGCTGGTAAACGAACAAGGCGAGAACTGGTATCTACACTGGATGAAACGTAAAAACTTATACGGTGACGTTGCATGAATAAATTCAAAATATTATCGATAACATTAGCGGTATCCATATCGCTAACATCAACACAATCACAAGCATTTTTTTGTGCGAACTGTGCCAACGTGGTGCAAATGGCACAACTCAATGTGAGTGCAGGACAAAGCTTACTCAAGCAAATTCAACAAACCTATAACTCCGTTCAAAGCCTTAAGTATCAAATACAAAATATGAAGAACTTAAAGAATCTTGAATGGGGGGATATTCAATCTCAGTTAAACAGCTTAAACACCATAGCCTCAAGAGGTAAATCACTCTCTTACGCCATGGGGAATGTCTCTCAGCAATGGGATAACCTGTTTGTCGGTGTCGATGGGTATCAATCCCAAAACACACGATCGATAAACTCAGTAGAAACATTCAAAAAGCAAGGAGACGCACTGCGTGACACGGCGAAAAGTGCCTTAGAAATGGCAAGTGAAGTAAGCCGGTATCAACAAGATGACTTGCGAAACATTCAACGCATTCAAGGGCATGTTGGCAGCGCTGATGGCGCGGTAAAAATCATGCAAGCCAACGCAGAACTATTGGCTCAATTATCACAGCAGCTCCAAAAGCTACAAAGCTTAACCATGGCTCAAATTCAGATGAGTTCGACTTATATTGCGGCGCAAGCAGACCGCGAGGAACGCCAACGCGTCGCCAGTGAGAAGATGTTAAGCCAAAAACCGCAACTTGATCCAAACAACGGAAAAGACTGGTCAAAAGAGTGGCAGTCTCCACCGATAAAATGGTGATCTATGAATAAAAATCAACGCGATTTAGATGGGATAAAATACCATCTTGAACAAGCCGGTATCATGGAATACTTAAACGATCCCAATGTAACCGAAGTCATGCTAAACCCTGACGGTCAAGTATGGATTGAAGCGTTTGGGAAGCCCATGTTTTATGCGCGAGATATAGACGCAGAAAAATCAGTTCGTATCCTCAATGCGCTCGGTGACTATCACGGGCAGGTACTCACTTCAACCAGCCCTATTCTAGAGTGCGAAATCCCAACCGATGGCAGCCGATTTGAGGGGTTAATACCTCCGATTGTGGCAAAACCCAGTTTTGTGATCCGTAAGAAGGCAACCAAGATTTTTACCTTTGACGATTACATTGCATCAGGAACCATGGATGAGGCTCAAGCGCATGTCTTGACTAAATTCATTCGCAAACACAAAAACATTGTTGTTGTCGGTGGGACAGGCTCAGGGAAAACCACCCTGGTTAATGCCTTACTCGATAAAATGACCGAAGAGTTTCAACATGAACGCTTTGTCATTTTAGAAGACACGAATGAAATTCAGTGTAAAGCCAAAAACCATGTCGTGAAGCGCACCAACCAAACCGCTAACGTCACCATGCAAACCTTATTAAGAACCACCCTACGTTACCGTCCTGACAGAATTATTGTCGGTGAAGTTCGTGGTGGGGAGGCGCTGGATTTACTTAAAGCGTGGAACACAGGTCACCCGGGAGGACTCGCAACCATCCACGCTGATTCCGCTTTTCAAGGATTATCTCGATTTGAGCAATGCGTCAATGAAGTGCTGCCAACAGTAAACCAACTACTCATTGCTAATACCGTGCATGTTCTCGTATTCATTAAACGCACCGAGAAAGGACGACGTATAGAGGAAATCTTAGAGGTCAGCGGATTTGAAAATGGACGTTATATCACCTATCCAGCATTAATAGACTAAGGGGGGAGTTATGGTGCGATGGTTTATGCTCATGTCGATACTGTTTAGTCAATCAGCATTCGCCGCAACAGATAATTCACTCGATCAAATCCTCGATAAGTTCAAAGTGATCACCGCCAATTGGGAACCCGTTATTGTCAGCGCAGTAACGGGTTTATTTTGGTTGCTCGTCACACTTAGCTTCACTTGGGGCGCTATCCAGCTTTGGATAAAGCAACAAGGGATCACAGAATTTGTCGCATTTATGTTTGAACGTGCAGTCATTATTGGTTTATCTGTCTTCCTAGTAAAAAACGCCGTCCCATTAGCATGGGTACTGGTCAATTCATTTCAAGAAGTGGCTAGCCGAATATCCGGCGTATCCGGCTCATTTAGTCCATCAAACATCATTGACTTAGGAATAACGATTGCTCAACGAGTTTGGGAATCATCTTCTGGCTTTGATGTGGGCGAAATGCTCATTATTGGTATCAGTGGATTGATTGTTGTGGTCGTCTTGGCTTTGGTGGCAGCGCAACTAACGGTACTCATCGTCGGCTCTTACATTCTCATTAATGGCGGCGTCGTCATGATGGGGTTAATGGGGAGTGAGTGGACCCGCCAATACTCATTGAATTATTTCACCACGATTTTAGGGCTATCAGTGCAAATCTTCATCATGCAGCTGTTGGTCATTGTTGGCAATGATATGTTCATGAGCTTTATCAATATAGCCAGTGACGGTGCATCCGATTACTTAATCATGGTCGCCATGTCCGTTATCTACTATGCACTCATATCCACTGTACCAAACATGGCAACCAGCCTAACCACTGGACAGTTTAACTTTAACGCAGCAGGTGCCGTCAATGCCGCGGCAGGTGTGGCCGGCGCAAGTGCAGGGTTGGGACTGGCTGGCGCGACCGCTTCAAAAATGATGGGAGGAAAATTAGGAAGCGCTCTTGCTAATACAAAAGTAGGTCAAAACCTAATGAGTCACGCCTCGCAATTTATGGGCTCATCACCAAAATTGCAAAGTGTTGCAACCACAGCAGGGAAGATGGCAAAGCCCGTAATGTCGGCAGTTGGTGGGGTAAGCCATGCAACCATGAATGCCATGGCGCAACAATCCTCTGTAGGACGGGCATTTCGTGACTTAGCCGCTTCCTCAACCATTCCAAATAATGCACATGAACAAATCATGAAAGCATTACAAACCGAAATGAATCAACCGTCCGGGATGACGCCTGATGCCGCTGCGCAGCAGGTCATGTCCGAGACCTCACACTCCAATTCTTAAGAGGTTTTTATGACCGAACCATCTAATAAACCTTGTCAGGCTCCTGACAAGGGCGACCTTTCTATTCTCTATCAACGAGCCCGAGAAGAGTGGGACGAACGATTAGGGAGCGTCGTCAAGCAGGCGCATTTATGGAAATTAATGTGCTTCTTTTCCATGCTCATTACCGCTATGGCGGTGGGCGGTGTGATTTACATCGGCTCTCAATCAAAGATAGAGCCTTATGTTGTTGGGGTAAAAAATGGAGAAGAAGTCATCGGCGTCGCACAAATCAAAAAGCTTCCAGACTCTCAATTTGAAGCATTGAAAGTGATTGAAGTCGAGGACTTCATTATCAACGTTCGCGCCGTGTTGATGGATGTAGAAGCAGAAAAATCAGCCATACAAAAAGCGTATGCGCGAATGCAACCGAACTCTCCCGCTTACACTCAAATTACTAACCGATTTAAAGAGCAAAACCCATTTGAGCGTGCTCAAACTCAATTAGTAAAAGTAGAGATAAACAGCGTATTGCCGATTTCAGACCACTCTTATCAAGCTGAATGGGTAGAAACCATTAGTGACAGGCAGGGTGGAATAATCGATACCGTCAACTACAAAGCCACACTCAATACACAAACGATTCAACCTAAAACAAAACAGGATATGTACAGTAATCCTTTAGGCTTTTTTGTTGTCACGTTTAATGATGTACAAATCAAATAGGAACCGTCATGAAAAAACGAAAGTCCTTAATTTCTTTCACTCTATTATCAGCGGGACTCCAAGCCGCCCCCGTTCCCTCACTCCCTATGTTAGTCACCGAAATGGAGCAACCATTAAACACGATGGAGCTTGAAGGGTTGGCCATTGCCGACCGCTGGAAAAGTGGTACAGATAAACCCATACAGTCTGATGATGGTGCTGTGATATATTTTTATGGGAGTTCTCAACCTACCGTTGTCTGCGCACCGCTCAAATTGTGTGACATTCAACTGGAGCCAGGAGAACAAATCACCAAAGGAGGACTAAACGCAGGTGATACCGTTCGTTGGGGGTTTACACCCACATTATCCGGCTCAGGTAGTGATGCAGTGACACACGTATTAGTCAAACCAAAACAGATTGGCATCGATACGACACTGCAAATCTCGACAAATCGTCGCTCCTACTCCATCAAGCTGATCTCTAAAGCCAACGATTGGATGCCAATAGTAAAGTTTGACTATCCAGAACAACTTAACCTAGCGCTCAACTCGATGTATCAGCGCCAACAAACGGTCAAAGCGTCAACGACACTAGGCAATGGTTTGAACATCAATAACCTTGACTTTGAATACCGTATTGAAGGAAAAACCGCCTTTGCGCCCATTCGCGTTTATAACAACAGCATCAAGACCATTCTTGAAATGCCACGCAGCGTACAAACAGGAAAGCTTCCCTCCTTACTTGTCGTCAACGGTGGTCAGCGAGAACTGATTAACTACCGCTATCGTGACGGGAAATTTATTGTCGATGGTCTACCGGACCAAATCGCATTAATCCTTGGAGCAGGTAAGCGTCAACAAACCGTTTTAATCAAACGTAAGGGGGCATGATGCGTTATGTTTTTCTCTTCATCGTGTTACTGCTGTCTGGGTGCGCATCCTATGAACCCGACAAATACGGCAACTATAACGATGTGGTGTTAACCCCCAATGAAATGACCGTCATAGCAAAAGATATTGCTGTCTTTCTACAACGTTCAGAGGGCGTAAAAACCATCTTAAACATCAATCATGATGACAGTGCTTTTGCTCATACATTAATCCATGAGCTACGAGTATTGGGGATTGGGGTATCACAAAATAATGATGAATATCTCAATTTGAATTATCGCATTGAACAGTTCAATACAAACCAATTCTTTGTGACAGCATCACTAAATGATGGACGTAAGTTATCAAGAATTTGGGTCGTAAAGAATGACTTTCTTGTGCCACTGAAAACCAGAGCTTATGGGGTAGTGCATGAGTAATGAGTCTCCAAATGGCATTCAAATCCAACCCGATCCCAACACTGGCTACAACTCGACACAAATCAAAAAAGGCGTGAAGTTTCTTATCCTTGCAATCGTCATTGGGGTATTAGCGATCGTCATTTTTGTTATTGCTGGCAAAGGTCAAAAATCAGCAGCAAGTGCTCAAGAAGAACCCTCGCAAACGGGACAACCTTCAAACATCCCAAGCATTGGAATGAATGAAGTGCTATCGAAAGCACCAGAAAAAGGCGTGGTGACAGCAAGCAAGCCAAAAATTGAGGTAAACAACTCAAAACCTGATGACGAATTCAACGTACAAATCAGAAAACAATGGTTAGCGCAGCAAGAAAGCAAAGCGAAGTTACTGCAAGATGCAATGAACTCCTCTATTGATATTCAATATGAGGAAATCAAGCCACAGCAGATAAGCGTTTCGCCATTGCATGATACTGCGGCAATTCAAGCCGAGATAGCCCGTAATCAAGCACTACTATCACAAGGGAGCCAACCCCAAGAGAGTCTTGATAATACGTTAGTCAGCCAGTCCACCAAGGAGGCATTTTTAAACCAATCTAGAAAGCAAGATTACCTGCCTTCGACACGTGAAGCGCCACTGAGTCCTTACGAACTCACCGTTGGGACGCTTATTCCAGCTACATCTATTAGTGCGATTAATTCTGATGTACCAGGCAACATCATTGCTCAGATTAGCCAAAATGTTTATGACAGCGCCACAGGCAGCACCTTACTGATGCCACAAGGCGCAAAGCTCTATGGCATTTATGACAGTCGAGTTGCTTATGGCCAGGAGCGCCTACCTGTCTCATGGAGTCGGATTAATTTCCCTGACGGCAGTAAGTTAAACCTCGGCGCAATGAATGGGGTTGATGTCACTGGAATGGCAGGGTTAAGTGGTGACGTGAACAACCACTACTGGCGACTCTTTGGACAAGCAACGTTACTTGGTGGCATTGCTGGCATTAACCAAGCAGCAGTCAGTGATGGTGATGATAACGCTCGCTCTACTGGAGAATCCATCGCCGATGGCGTGACACAACAATTTGCACAAACGGGCAGTGACTTGATCCGTAAAAACATGAACATCCAGCCAACGATTGAAATCGACAACGGCAAACAGTTCTACATCATTATTAATCAGGATGTGATCCTACCCCCTTACACTCCAATCAACTAAAACAAGGAAATATGAATGAACAAATTCCTAGTGTTATTGGGAGGCTTCACCACGTTTGCGTGTTGGGCTTCAACAAATCCCGTCAGTGCTGAATTAAAAGATTCACGCTTATTAATTTCAGGGGTATCAACGCCTATTGTTAAGCCTGTTCACGACAAACGAGGCTATGTGGAATTGAAGAACATTCAAACCCCACCACCAAAATCCACGGCTATCGGCAAAACGCCACTTAAGCGAGTTTCCATAGAAAAAGTGGGGCCAACTCTCCCACAAACCCAAGCCAAAAAGATGCTTCCACCTACCCCACCTAAAAAGGTATTACCAACCACCTTTTTTGTTGCAAAAGGAGAAGCACCACTTAGAGCCATCCAATCATGGTTTAAATCAAAAAATATTAACCGTATAGCTTGGGCCTTGGATAACCAACAACGTCGCATACTGCTTACGCCTGTTAAGCAAAATATAAACTTTACCGGAACACTTCCACAAACCATCAAAGCACTCGGAAAGCGCTTAGATTTGCCTTTGGACTTTGATGTGCAAAAAGGGATAGCCGCGGTTCACACCTTAGATACCTGGCCGCAGATTGAGTGGGTTCATGGTCAGTCCCTCAAAGAAGCCGTGGCGAATATTACCAGGGCTTACGGATGGACTTGGGTTGCTGATGGTCCCATCAAGTCATGGACATCAAAGGATGATTATCCATTGATGGCACCTTACGGAATAGTAACGCCACGAGGCGCATTAGATTTAGCCCTCGATACCATTTTGGATGGCTACCCGGTACGAGCCGAACTGATTGAAAGTTCGCGTCTCGTGATTATTAGAGAGAAAGAATAATGAAAAAGACAACCATTTATCTATCACTTGCTATCACCATGCTTAATGGTTGTGTGAGCCAAGATTATCGTGATACGAAAGCACAGGCATTGGCAACACAACAGCAAATGGATCAAGCAAGAGAAACACAAGCGTCCCCTTTAGGTAACGTGAGCTTTTTAAGTAAACCTCCAGCAATCCCAACACCGATTAAGCGCGACGATTCCCCCGCATGGTTAAAAGAAACCGTTCGATTGAAAGCGACTCAATTGCCCCTTTCATTAGTCTTAACCAAGCTATTTAAAGGGACGGGCATTGATGTGGTTTTTGATCCAGATGCAAATCCTAATGCACCTGTAACAATTAACATGGACGCCTCTCGTAAATCTATTATCAATATACTCACAAGTATTACCCGATATGCCATCACAACCGAAGGTGAAACCGTCCGCGTCGGTTATTATCAAAGTGATACTTTTGCGCTAGATATTCCATCAGGTAAATATTCAGGTCAGCAGGGAGGCAAAGGAGAACAATCTGGCTCTGACGCCGAAAATGGCGGAGCAAAAGTCACCGGGCAATACCTCACGACGACTTATGACAACGTTGATATCGTGGAGCAAGTTGCCAATGCAATGAAAGCCATTCTTATCGATGAGCAATCCGACGATGAAGAGAAGTTAGTCGGCTCAGTAAAAGTCGTGCCCGGGTTATCCGCTATCACCGTTCGAACCACACCTAGCCGCATGGCTCAAGTTCGACAACTCGTCGATACCTACCAGGCCAAGCTCAATGATCAAGTACTGCTCGAAGCACTGATATTAGAGTTTCGGAGTAATCTTGGTAAAGACCAAGGCATTGATTGGAACCTCTTAAAAAATGTTGGGAATGGCTCACTTAAGTTCATTATTCCGGGCACCTCCACCGCATCAAATATAATCAGTGGTAGCTCTGGATTAGCGTTTACTGGCCGAGGTAAATGGGATGGGACGACTGCATTTATTAAGGCGCTAGAGCAACAAGGCACGGTATCAACCAGTACACCTATTAATATCCTCACGCTTAGCTCACAGCCTGCACATATTGCACAAACTCTCACCACTCCATACCTGTCTGATATTTCCAAAGACGTGACTGATACGACAACATCAACCAGTACAACGCGAGGAAAAGTCAAAGAGGGTATCGACATGATGGTCAATACCAACGTGAAAGATAACTTTGTCTGGATACGCACAACAGGGAAATTGACCAAGATTGCAGGAGATTACACAGACGTCATTGACAATGCGAAGTTACGTTTTATCTCAACACGTGACGCAGACTTATCTTTCACCAATAAGGTGCGTTACGGGCAAACCGTGGTTCTGGGTTCAATTAAGCAGCAAACCAAAACGGCCAACAAATCCTCATCATTTGGGTTAGATGGCTTAGGCTCCCAAGCCAGCGGACATGAAACGGTCGAAACATTGGTGTTACTCACACCTCGGAGAGTGAAATGAATGAATTTAACATACCAAATCATGTTATCGCTTCATCACAAACCACGAGCGCTTTTAAGTTAAGTCGAAAGTTTCCCGCCAAATTTACTTACACCACAAAAAAGAACGGATGGCTCGTCCATTACTACTCAGATTTGCCCGGGTGTGTTGCTCTCTCTGAAGTGTGGCTTAAGAAAATCACAGACTTTTATGAAGAGAGTGCACCTTGCTGGAGCTTGATCACTCCCTACCAGGGTGACTCTGTGTTTTTTATGTTGGTGCGTGATGGCGTGGTACGAGAATCCATCGTACTTCCCGTTGGAGATTTAGATGAGGTCGATCTCGCTTGTAGTGACACCATCTACATGACCGAACCAAGCGAAGTCAATGTGGCGTATGCACAGGTGAGAAAGCGCCTCAATGAGATTGGATTAAATGACAGAGTATGCTCTATCCATCCACTCAATGATAACGAATACCTTGGTTTTGAACTCAATGCTAAGCGCTCTTATAAGATGGCAACCATCTTTACGAGTCTGGCGGTACTGCTTATCGCCTTACTTTTGATTTGGTCACCAACAAAACAAGATGCCAAGCAGACTCAAGAGGAGCAAGTCATTGATGAATATCTAGGGTATCGATCGCAGATGAAAACAACGTTACCCGCCTTTGAAGCCATCAACAGTGCATTTCGAATGGCGTCATACGGTGTGCTCCTACCCAAAGGATGGTCACTTAACCAAATCACATTAAATGGTCACCAAGTGATAGCTACCGTGATGCGTGAAAAGGAAGGTCTTTATTCAGTCGCACAAACATGGCTAGAGATGCATTCGGATCTAAAACCATTTGCCACGTTATACCCTGACCGGCTTCTTATTACTCAAAGCATAAGCACCACATTAAACCATTGGGAAAATCAAATACCTACTTATGGTTCAATACAACCGCTTATCGATAAGTTAGTGGTTCAAAGCTGGGGAGTAGACAGCTTTAAGGAAAGCAAAAGTGCCACATTCACTGCATTAGAGATGACCGTGAGAAAAGAGGACGTTTATGTCAATGAACTTCAATCACTCGTCAATACATTCAGTGAACTGCCAATCGGTATCAATTCTATCGCAATCGCTCCTGATGGCATCGCCACATACCGCGTTGAAATGAACCTGAAATACATCGGAGAAAATCAATGAAAATATCCAAACAACACGTCCAAATATCTGTCCTGGTGGTTGGTGCTTTGGCTGTTATTGCTGTATGGGTCGCTCCCATGCTGATAAAGGATGACGCAGAGATACCAGCAATTACGGCGGCAAAGCCTACCGTCTCAGCGCCCATCATCAAGGTGAAGCCAAAACCAGCATTAGTCCAAACAACGATTAAGTTGGATAAAGGCGCAAAAGAAGTGATCGCAAAATCACATGAGCTTTTTTTAGCCAATATGCAATCTAGCATTGAAAGAGCGAAGTCTGAAACAAGACGATCACAACAAGAGGGGGTAAGTGAAAGGTCGGGGAGTTATGTTCCCCCGATAACCATCCTCGATGTGGGTAACACGAACACATCATCCCCGAAGACTCTAGCCAGTCATCCAGTAAAGCCCATTGACCAGTTCACGCTCAGTGGGCTTTTTGTTAGTGCAGCGGAAAGGACGGCTTATCTGACTTTTTCTGGTGGTCAAGCTTTCCAAGTGAAAGAGGGCAATGTTTATCACGGAGTCAAAGTAAAAACCATTTCTGAAGCTGGCGTCATGCTAAGCATGGGTAAGAAAACACGATTTTTAAAGGGGGGACTATGACTTCCATTTATCAATTAACGAAAGAAGAAGGGGATGCATTGTCAACGCTATGTCGTGATGATGGTTACACCTTTGTTGATAATGACCTCACCGTCAAAACCTCTAACTTACAAGCCCCCAATTTGGGGGCAATTGTTAACTTAGTTCAAAGCTTAGAGTGCATGGTCGGGCAAAAAGTAAAAACTGAAAAGGTACATCAAAGCGAGGTCGATAGCGCCCTTGATGATTTAACACGCCAGCGTACCAGCAACAAAGACAAAACCCAATTGAACGCCGTTGAAAAACAATTACGTTCTTTATGCCAAACCGCCGTCAACGAAAACAGTTCTGATGTTCACGTACTCACCACCCGAGAATCCACTAAGTTCTTAATTCGAGTTCATGGCACACGAAAATTCATTGAGCGCTTCGCGGATAACCAAAACGCTAAAAACCAACCTCGCCAAGTCGGACTGATGTTGATTGACTACGTATTTTCCACATTAGGCAATCTAGATATTCAATATCAACGCCCAGCGAATGATCGTTTTGAAATCGATTTAGTGGTCGAGGGTAAGTCTCGTACCTTTGAGTGGCGAGCGGCACTTATCCCAACCTTTGATGGACCAAAATTAACCCTTCGATGTTTAACACCAAAAGACAAAGTTCGAGCCTTGGAGGATATGGACTTACCTGCGCCATACGTCGAAACCTTGGAGCGAATGGTTCACAAAAGACAAGGCGCGATTGTGGTTACCGGTCCTATGGGGGGAGGGAAAAGCTCATTGGTTCACGCCATGTTGGAAAAAGTGGACCGAACAGCAAGAAACGTCCATTCATTGGAAGATCCCGTTGAATTTTCACAAGAGAACGTTTGTAAGACACAAGTGACACCCAACCAAGAAACCTATGATGGCAGTGGTGTTTATCTGGACTACGCATTCTATTGTAAAGAGACACTTCGCCATGACGTTGATGTGTCCAACATTGGTGAGGTTCGAGAAACATTAACCGCTATCGAGTTCTGCCGAAAAGCAGAAACGGGGGGGTTAGCCATTACTACCTTACACACCAACTCCGCTATGAGTGTACCTCAAACGTTTATTCGTCAGTTGAAAGTGCCTGCCGCTATCGTTGGCGCTCCAGACTTAATGGCGCTCTTTGTTCACCAAAAGTTAGTAAGAACACTATGCCCGCATTGTGCATTTTCATACGCCGAACGGGAAGAAGAATACGTTCGTAGCACATATAAGAAGTACGGCATAAATAGCTTGGACTTCAAAGTCGGACAACTGCAAAAGCTGTGCAGTGAACAAGAGCTTCAATCCGTCAAAATACTCAATCCTGATGGCTGTGAAAAATGCGACTTTCTTGGTGAAAGCGGACGAGCATCCGTCATGGAGTTAATTGTCCTTGATGATGAAGATCGCAAATTCATCATCAAAGAAGACGCCCACGGATGGAAGCAGCACCTTCTTGATAGGGGCTGGGTGGATATTAAAGACCACACAAAATTTAGGATAGTGAAGGGGCAAGTAGACATTCTTTCTGCCTCAGAGCAAGTGGATAACTTGGTTCCAATTCCGGTTTCTGACATCTACCACGAAATGCGAGGCGCCTTGCAATGCAAATAATGGGAAAGACGCTGGACCAGTGGCTCTTTACCAATAAGGAGCAAATTGCTTTTCTCCAGCAGTGGATAAAGGCCGATAAATACAAATTGAGTACGCATGATTTTTGTCGCGCCTTAATTGAAAACGGGGACAGTACCTTAAAAGCCATAGGTCAAGCTGGACTGGAAGCGCCAGGGCAAGGAAAGAGTTTTTCTGATGTTTTAGAGGGTTGGCTACCTCCTGTTGTACTGGCGACCATCAAAGCTTCGGAAAAAGCGGGGAAGCGCTACTACGGCATTATGACCGCCGTTGACCAGTTGCAAGGAGGGGAAAATATCATTGCCCAAATTGTTCGGATCATGGCATTTCCCTACATCTTAACAGTGGGCTTTGGCTTCTATGGCGTTTATATCGCCGACAAAATGTTAATCACTATCGACTATGCCCCAGGGCTTGGTCTGACAGTGAGAAATATCATGACGACTTACGGGCCTTGGGTATCAGTATTGGTTCTTTTTCTCATGGTAATCATAGCTATCGCGCTACCCAATTGGAGTGGAAGCACCCGAGAGACAACAGACTCACTGCCTCTCTTCTCTCTATATCGAACTGCGGTTGCGGCAACCATATTAAAAACCTTAGCCAACTTAAACAGTTGCGGCATGAAGTTGGACGATGCTTTGGAGGAAATCGAACAACACAATACGCCCTTTGTTAAATACCACATCAAAAAAATGAGACAGCAAGCCATTGGTCAAACCAATCTAGGCTTAATTCTCGATACCGGACTTTTACTCCCTTACGAACTGAGTGCCATGAAAACACTCGGCAGTACTGTCGATTACTCTTTACTGCTCAAAGAGGGAGCACAGTCTCATTCTGAAAACACCAAGCAACGTATCGCTCGATTAAAAGCAGTGCTGCCTAAAGCCGGTATTTTTGCTGCCATTTTGGTACTTGGTTCTTTAATCGTATCGTCAACTTATCAACTTTATACATCATTTATGTAAGGAACAATTATGAAAACAACTCACACAGTAAACGAGCAAAAAACAACAACGATGACACAAAAAACCGTACTGAAATCACGCAAACAAGCCGGGTTTTCTCTTATGGATTTCGTGTTTTGGATGGGACTCGCCGCCCTTGTTGCTGCAGGCGTCGTAGGCATGGCTGCATCAGGCAAAGGCAAACAAAAGATTGGAGCGACCGTCACAGACGTGACCGAAATGCGCGCAGCAACCGATGCATGGGTAGGGGGTATTCCAGATGCAACAGGCGTTAGCCTCACTGAAATCTGTAAAGAAGGCTACGGTTACAGTAAAGCCGCTTGGTGTAGAGTAAACCAATACGGTGGAACATACACAGTAACCGTCAATGCATCCAATAAATCATTGATTGATGTTGCTATCTCTAAGGTTGAAAAAGAGAACGTTAACGCTTTGGCCAATCGTTTAGCCACTATGAGTGCAGAGCGCTGTATTAAAGCGGATGCATCATGTTCTAGCATCAAAGTGACGACTAATAACATTACTGTCACATTGTAATGAAGCGCCAGCATGGCGTGTCTGTATTTTCTTTCTTATTAGCCTTAGTTACCGCCAGTGCCACACTGGCGGTAACTTTACCAATGATCCAATCGGCGATAAGTAAGGCTCATAACGAAGAGGCATTTAAAATAGTCGCATCCGAAGTACTCAGCGCTTTGGAGCTCGCTATTTCCGACCACTGGCAGAGTTCAGAATGCCGCGCACTTTCTGTCCCGCCAACTCTCAAGCAATTGGTCGATGATTATCAAGCAAACCCCATTATTTTAACCGCGGGGTATGACGTCAAAATCACCTATCACTTTGCTCCTAAAACCACGTTTAGCAACGCAATCAAATTGACCATTACACCACCCAGCCATGTTCCAGTCGCCAGCTTAAAACAAGCAGCAATGGAGCTCACCAGGCTGTATGTGTTCAATGATAAAACGCTGGAGCTATACAAAGCCTTATCTCCCATTTCTTCTCAAATGCAATTGCAATACTTCGATGGAAAAACTGGGTGTATGCAAAAGGATTACCGCTAATGCAAAGACAAAAGGGGTTTACCTTACTAGAAACACTGATCGCATTAAGTTTGTTTGCCCTTGGTATTACTGGATTCTTTAGACTCTGGAGCATCAACAAAGAGACTCATGCCGCCGACAACTATCGAGCACAAATAGAACTCGTTATCGAGGCGTTACAGAAGTATCAATACCAGCAACGTACATTAGGCGTCCCTAAGATAGATGAGTTTCCAACTAACCTCACCGATTTAGTCACAACGGATGAGCAATTTTGGATCAACTGTTCAACAGCCGATGAAGCGGCTCGTCGCTGCGTTCGCCCTGACTTTTTACCTTGGGCGAGTCAGCGCATTGGATACCAGGCAGGACATAAATCCGTCACGATAGGAGGGAATGTAAAAGATGTTGCATTTGCAGAAATGACATTTCCTCTAAACCCCACCGTGATTAAGCCTGATTACCGAGCAAAGTGGGCGGCAAAGTTAATGACACTCCCTTATGCCAAACAGCAACCTAATGGCGATGTAAAAGTGACCATTTACGATCCGCTATTAGCTCAACTCTATGACGCCTTCTTGCAAAAAGACGGCAGCGTTCCACTGACTGATGATTGGGACGTAGGCGACAAAGCCCTATCCAACGTTTCCGATATGTTCATTCGTAATGCTGATGGCAGCCAAAGCTCAGTAAGTAAACGCCTGACCGAAACTTACGTGATGCAGCATAACGGCAAAGTCTTCAAACCAGCATGTCCTATTGGTCTAAGTGCAAGCATAGGATTTGGAATTGGACAGATTAATGTGGGCCCGAAGTACCAAATATTTGGTGACTTAAAACCCTACATCAAAGCCGAAACAAGTAAGTATTGGCAACTGGGTTTAGACGTTCGAGTTAAAAACCTAACAACAGGCAGAACCGAACTTCTTCATACAGGCGATATTCTCGCCTTCGCACAATGTAAATAAGGAAAAGCAGATATGAAAACAAGATTAGTATTATTAACGCTTTTATCGGCGGTAGGGTTCGCTGCGCAAGCTTGTGATACATGGGATTTGGATTGCAATGGCCGCATTTCAGCTGATGAAGCGCGAGCCTCTGATAGAGCCAATACCGCACAAAATGAAGCCAATAGCATTCCACCTGCAACAACCGGCTTGGATCCCTGGTTTGGTGATGAAGACTACGGTGCAAACCAAATGGGTAAGTGGGTAAAAGTATCAAGCACCCTGGTAGATTGGGCTTCTTCTGGTGAATATGGCATTGCTTTATCACCTAACGCGCTAGGAAAAAGCTGTGTGAAAGGAAGCAAAGGCTTGCTTGCTAAGCAAACCACTTTGCCAGCCAAGAAAGTGTGTGCAAGTAGCCATACTAGCGCTTCTGGAGAAAAGGTCTGTCATTATTACAAAACAGAGCCTGAAACCACTATAGCTGACTCATCAAAAGGCTATCGAGCAGAGTGTAAATAACCAAAATAAACGCTCAAGGATGAGCGTTTTTGGGATCAAAACTGAAGTATGCCGATCGATCATAAGAAACCATTTTTTAGTCTAAACGATCATAGATAAAACAATGAGTTAAGCTCGTCCGTGCTGGTTAATTTTGATACAATACCTTTATTGAGAATCATGTTTAGGAAAAGAATAATGATGAAACAAACATACCTTGCTGCGCTGACTTTAACACTTATCTCTACTCATACTTTTGCCGTTGAAAATGGCACTCCAATTGATTGGCGCACACAAGATACGGCAGCACGTTTAGATAATAAAGCGAAAAGCCATGATGCGAAATGTTCAGGTACTTTAATTGCAGGGCGCTTTGTATTGACATCGGCACACTGCATTTACCACTCTGATAGCCTAGACACTGTCACTACCTCAAATGCGACTTACTCGGTCAATGCCTCTCAATTTATTATCCATCCTGATTTTAATGACAATGATAGCGCAACAAACGGTGATGTAGGTTTGATTAAACTGAACACACTAGCGGACTATCAGCAAGTGCAATTTATTAACACCGAAGAAAAAACACCAGGGGAGGCTATCACGGTTTATGGATTCGGGGGGAACACTAAACTTAACCGTGCAGACTTTACTTTTAGTCATTACCATTGGGCTAACCATGAAAAAATTTACTTTAATCAAGTAAATCAATCTCATACAGTACCCGGTGACAGTGGCTCTGCTTGGTTTAACAAAAGCCAAGAAATTATTGGAATTCACCAAGGTTCAAAAATAGATGGCGACCGACTCACTTACGGACCTGATATCGCTGCAACGAGAATAAAAAACTTTATCTTAGAGAAAGTGAACGGTTGGCACTATCCAACTTTGGTTACTGCTAAGGGTAAGAAAACAATTACTGTTCAATCTTTGTTTGTTAATGATGTCAGTGATATGTCATGGGGTGATAACGTAACTATCTCAGGTGGTACTTGCTTAAATGGCAACATTAAACCATTCAGTACATGTACTTATGAAATCGAAAGTGACGGAACGCCAGGCACACTTCACCTATCAAATGAAGCTAAAATCACAATTAATAAAGCAGTGACTCCAGATGATGATAAAAAGCCCAAGCCTGATGATGGTGGAAAATCAAGCGGAGGTTCATTTGGCTTCTTTAGTTTACTTGGATTAATGGGACTGGCGCTCAACCGTAGACGCAATTAATAGTCTCTCTATCAAATAAAAGCGGCATCATGAGAATGCCGTTTTTTTATTTATTATTATATTAGACATCGCACACAAAATTTAATCTCGTTGCGTTTACTTTTTCAGCACATGATGATGGAATAAATTCTCATAGACTAAACAGGGACAAAAAAATTGGTTAAAAAAATCTCATCAGTTGCTCTTTTACTTCTGTCTACATTGGCTATTGCCTCATCAGCAAATGCCAAGTCGAATAAAGACATGATTTGGCATCAAGATAAACAGAATACATTTAAAGCTTATACCACAGCATTAAACTCATCCCACGTTGATGCTTTTATCAGTTCAAAAAACTCAAATATTACATTCGGTTTAGTGTGGGAGAACACTAAATACTGCAAAGATAAGGAGGGTATTATTGATGATGCAGCGGTATTTTATGTAGATGGACAACCAATTAAAACGACAATATCCTGCTACCAACATAAATACGTAAACAACATTGTCAGCACTAAGAATGGTACTGAGTACGTTGCCAACCTCTTTTACAACAAAGGTAATGATGGACAGGTTAAGATCACATTGAAAAGCTCCGATGGTGACACAAACTACCTCTTTACAAGCAAAGAATTCGGCAAGCTTTATACCTTCTTGCAAAACACAATTAAAAAACCTTTGTAGTCAATTTTAAGTACCAAAAATACCTCGCGTCCTCTTATTTACCATCCATAGCACCTCATCATGAGGTGCTATTATTAAATAGCCTTCACTTTCTCACCTGAAATAAAAAGGTTTCATTTTACTTCAAGAACAAATCAAGCTCGCTTTTGGCTGCTATAACGAGGCGAAGCCTCTTGTTGAGACAAAAGGAGTACCACGCCATGCGTGGAGCTTTTCAGTTAACTAAGTATCTCTTTTTATAATCTGCTGTCATAAAGGGCCTGCAGCCGGACTTTCGCAGCATAAAATAATGACCGGTTCCGACATCGAGTGCCAAATTTTCCACATCAAAACCTTATTACACAGAATAATACTCTGTTTCCACCCTATACACTTGGGACTACCCTATGAAAACACAAAGATTAAAAATCACCTACGTGATGTGTGCCATCAGCATATTTACTTTGACATTATGTTATGCAGCAGGCTATCGAGTTAATACCAGCAACTCTTATCCGCCGGGCATCTACAAAATTGGAAAACAACCTTCTTATCATGTTGGGGAGTTGGTTTTCTTCTGCCCTCCCAACAATGATGCTGTTCATATGGCAAAAGAACGTGGCTACATCAAGCTTGGTCTGTGCGTTAGCCATACAACACCGGCTATCAAAAAGATTTTTGCAACTGCTGGAGATCAAATAGAACTGAATGACGTAGTGAAAATTAACGGTTTATCTATCCCGAACACGACCATTCTCTCACACGACTCTCAGGGACGACCGCTTCCAGCTCTGAAAAGTTTTACTCTATCCAAGCATCAGTTTTTTATGCTTTCAGATCACGCGCCCAAAATAAGCTATGACAGCCGCTATTACGGTCCCATTACTGACAGTGCAGTGATAGGTAAAGCCAATCCTATTTATCTTTTCTAAGACTAATCTCTGCCAAGCCCTGTCCACTTTTTAAGAGTATTTGAACCATGATTGACTTCGCTCAACTCGAACACTGTATCCATCAAGTTCATCCCACGACAATTGCACAAATAATCAAAGTAGAGTCCAGCCAAAAAACACTCGCACTGAATGTAAACACTTTACCTGGACAAGCGCCCCCTAAATTCAAACAACCAAAAACCAAGCAACAAGCGGTTAAACTTGCCAATTACTACATTTCACTTGGTCATACTGTCGATCTTGGGCTCATGCAAGTGAACTCAAATAACTTAAACGCTTACGGGGTTAGCATTAGTGATATGTTCGAACCATGCAAAAACATATCGGTAGGCTCTGACATTTTATTCAACGCTTACCAGCGAGCATTAAAAATCGACTCTAACCCTGCGAAAGCTTTAGGAATTGCCCTGTCTTATTACAACACTGGCAGTCCGCATCGAGGATTTAAAAACGGGTATGTCAAAAAGTACGTTAAAAATGACATTCCCGAGCAAGTCCTAACCGCACCATCCAGCATTCAAATACAAGGGCTTTATGACTGACTACTCATGCCAGGCTGAAGAAATCCAAAACAATTCATACCAGGGCAACCTTTCAAGGTTGCCCTTCTTATTACTGAAGGAGTAGAAACCATGAAATCGATGTTTCAATTGACGGAAGAAGAAGAAAAAGAGCTTGCAGCATTTGAAGAAGCTCGATTGCTTGAGCAGCAAGAAGAGCGAGAAAAACAGAACGTTGTGGCTTTTCGGATGAACGGGTATGACGTCATGCATAAAGCTCGTTTACCACTGCATTTTAGAGCTCGTATTCGAGAGATGCGAGTCGGCGACACATTCATTATGGGTTCAATCCGCCACGTTTACGACGAAGAGGATGTAGGCAAATCAGGTTATGAAGGCGTTGCTGAAATTTATGTGACTAAAGAGCGTAAAGGGCAATTTCATTTACGCTGTAACTGGAGTCTTTTAAGTAAGCCATCACGCCCAATGATGTTTGCGCACGTGACATTTAAATACGAAAAAGGCGGGGTATTTGCTTTCTTAGGAACGCACGCTAGAGAAGAGTTACGCAATGTATGTTTGGTCAGCCGCTATATTCACCACCTAACCAAACAAGCCAGCAAAGAAGAACTGGATGGTTATCACCGACTGGGTATCCCACCTTTTCTTCAAGGCGTGAATATTGACGAAAACCTTCGAACAACATTCGCTTACGTCCCTCCTGTAAACGATATGAAAGCCCTTCGAAGAGTTCATTATCAATTCAAACCAGAACAGATGCCAAAGCCAATGATGGAATGCATTTTAGACGTTGGCATCTTTACTGGTGACATTTCTTTTTAATTTGGATAGGCGCATTCAAATTGACACGGAGAAGTAACCACATATGATTCAGCAAAAAAAGGTTGGCTACCAAGAAAAGCCAAACTCTTCTTTCACACCCAAAACGAGAGTCAAAGCGGCTCTTTTTTTGTGTCTAACGTTCCTACTACTTAACCTGGTACTCACACTATTCTTTATCACCCGGTATAACTGGGATTATCAGTACTTATTAAACCCATTCATCTGGATAAGTTGGACATTTCAATACAACAACGTCCCCCTTTTTTACCATGCTAGATTGGTATTCTTATTAGCCATGCTGTTGGCCATGGGCATAGTTTATCTCTACTTATACAAAGGGAAGAAACCACATGGTAATAACACTTCATCAGGTACAGCACGCTGGGCGAATATAGGCGAGATTAAACAAGCTTCATTACTTAATGGTCGTGGTGTTTACGTTGGAGGTTATGAAGAACTTAAAACCAACACGTTGCACTATTTGCGTCATGATGGACCAGAGCATATTTGCGCTTATGCGCCCACACGCTCTGGTAAAGGGGTGAGTTTGGTTTTACCTACCCTACTAGGCGGTTGGTCTGAATCAGCCGTCATTCTCGATATCAAAGGTGAGCTTTACGATGAAACGTCAGGATGGCGACACAAAGGAGAAAATAATATTGTCTTACGCTTTGATCCCGCGAGACCAGAATCGATTCAATTTAACCCACTTGAAGAAGTTCGTATCAGCCAATTAGTAAATGGGCGTTATGAACCCAATGGATTTGAAGTAGCAGACGCACAGAACATTGCCATGATGTTAGCAAATCCAGAAGGGAAAGATATGGAACACTTCGAAGAACAAGCTTACTCATTAATCATTGCTTTGATTTTGCATAATCGATACAAATCTGCACATACGGGTTTAATGGCGTGTCTTGCTGATGTGGGCGCAACATTAAAAGATCCAGATACTCTCGATGTGTACGTAATGTTTTCTCAGATGATGACATTTCCACATTTGTGCCCGACTAGCAATCAAGTGGAATGTTCTTTTTCTAAAGATGAAGAACAGATGCAAGCTCTTATCGACATGGACAAAAGCGACACTCATCCTGTGGTGCTCCAGATTGCTGCCGATATGTACAAAAAAGCATTCAAAGAACTCTCTGGTATCATTTCCACCGCTTCACGAGCCTTTACACTGTTTCTCGATCCCGTCGTCGCTAAGAATACATCCCGGAGTGATTTTGCCTTAGATTCGCTTAGAAATGGCAATAATCCATATTCACTGTATGTTGTGGTGCGTCCTAATGATATTGACCGCCTAAGACCACTGACACGGATTATTTTTACATTGATACTGAAACGCGCTACTGAAACGATGGACAAGCCAAAGCATCGTTTATTAATGCTATTGGATGAATTCACATCAATGGGACGCCTATCAGCACTGGAGGACTCTATAGCGTATGTGGGCGGTTATGGCATCAAGATTTATTTAATCATTCAAGATACCGAGCAGCTCCATCGATACTATGGTAAAGAAGAAACCGTTACGTCAAACTGTCATATCCGAATTGCGTTTGCACCAAACAAAGTGCCGACGGCGGAAATGCTATCAAAAATGACAGGGACCATGACCGTAACACAATTGAAAAAAAGCGTGTCAGGAAAAAAAGGACAAAGCTTAACGAACATCACTTATTCCACCGAAGAAAAAGCACGTCCATTGCTAACTATCGATGAGGTAATGCAATTACCTGCTGCATTGAAAAATGAAGCCGGAGATAAGATATTGGCTCCTGGGGCAATGTTGATTTTCGCGGCTGGATTTCCTCCCGTATTTGGAAAACAAACCTTATGGTTTTTCGATCCCATATTTCAAAAACGTCATTCCAGTGCTGGCGAACGAATGTCGCCACCGACCGTACGATCTCAGAGACTCGAAATGCACCATTAGAAATAAACCAAAGAGGGGCTATCGCCTCTCTTTGATGGCTTCGATGTAGGTACTTTCTGAGAGGGGAACTTATATGAGCATCAATTTACTTACCGCTTTCGAATTTTAAAAGGTTGCTCGCCGTTTTCATTAGGACGGTTAAGCAGATTAGTTAACATATGGCGTAACCTTGAATTCTCACCTTGATGGCTTTCTACTACAGCCTGAACATCTTCTAAAAGCTCTCTTAAGTATCTTTCATTGTTCTCCATTGTTTTTCCTAATATTTCATTTCACGAGTTTTACGGTTTACGTATCTTGCCAATCCATCTAGATCAGGAAACAACGTTGCCTCATTAACACCATAGTTATCCAGCATTTTCCTTATATCTGCCTTCAAATCGGCCGGGATTATATAGCGTTTAACCATCGTATTTTCATGAGAAAAAACTGACCGAAAAACAGGGAAAGGTGCATTAGGTGGACAATGAATAGTAAAGAGCCCCTTTTGGCTAATTAACCTTCGATTGATGGCTTTTGGTTGATAGCATAAAACGCCCTCGTACCTTTCTAACTGCTCTTTTGTCAATGAACTTTTCGCATGATGTTGAATAGATATCGCTTCAAGAATATACAATGTAGCATCTTGTTCCGGCTCACTCGCTACGGCAAAAAAACACGCCACTAGAGGGTTTAATGTCCAATCTAACAACCGAGTAGCTAAGCCATGATGTTGAGCTATAGATAACGTTTCGATAAAACTATCCGATAAATCAGTCATCGCAACAGCCGATCTCTCCCACTCAGAGCAACGACCAAGATCCCTATTGTTATCTTTGGGAAGAAGGTACTCTTCCCTACCACTAGCAGGCAAAAGCTCCCAAGATGAATTAGCTTGACCTCTAAACCAGAATCCAAACCCATCTTGACTAGAGTGACAACTAAATAATTTATGCAAAATTTCAACAGATTCAACCCGGTAGGTTGTCATTGCTTCGTTCAATCTTTCCTCCCAAATGAACCTCATTTTCAATTTTGTGCAGGAAGCACTTTACTTCAAATACGAATATCTTCTCTAATCATAACTCCACCTCAACATCATGGTCACGACTTCTCCCTAGCGTGATCACTTTACCAACTTTCATAGACTTGTATTTAGACAGGCTCTTACGCTCAATTTCCTTAACATAAACAATCCCACCTTTACGAAGCAGAATAGCTGATTGATCCTCCATGTTTCGATAACCACCAAATACAAATTGACCGGCTTCACCTCTGTACATTTGATGAGGTTCTATAGACTGAATCCTTTCTCTATCTTTATTACGATTATCAATAAACAGTTCGATTGGGGTTTTCTTCGGTTCTAGATGGACACCAAACCCCAGTGCAATACGCTCAATATCCGCATGACGAGAATTATCACCAAACGTTAAACTATCACCATACTTCAATTGTCCAAACTTAAGCATGGCTAACATCGCGCTATCGCTTCCATCACAAATCAATCCTTTCCCTGTGTCTCGAATTTCAAAACCCTTATAGTCATAAACTAAGTGACCATTTTTATCGACACCTGGTACTTGTCCGTCAACAACACGATCCCCTATACCAGTCAAATAACAAGGGATAAACTTCCCATCTCGACGTAACTTAGCTAACGCCTCATCGCTACCATTTGCGGCTTCCATCCTTAAGTAGTCATTAAACGTTTGTGCACCAAACTGCTCATAGATAGCTTTGCGCTTTTTCACATTCACCTGCTTGAGCATGATTTTTTCAGTTGCGTAATTGGTCGCTAACTGTTGATACAAAGAACGCCTTTTGAAATACGAGATCTTACTGGTTTTTATTTGGGCTTTAGCTATAGCGTTAGAAGCACGTATTGCCAAAAAGGATTGATCGTTCTTTTGCTTGAGCTCGGCAAGTAACGCTGCTCGTTGCTTAGCACGGTCATTTTTAGATTTTGTATACTTCTTATAAAGCTCATCGTTACTTCTCTTGTAACTACTCGCCTTAGAAGGTTGCTCAAAATCTCGATATTCTCCTAAGCTCTTTTCCATTTTAAACAATGAAAGCTTACTACTAATCTTTGATAACCCTATCGAATGCTCACCATCAGTTAACACCAATCCATTACGTACTTTTTTTAGATAAACGCCTTTTTCTTTCAAATGGAGTTCTATATCAGACCAGTGCTTAGCTGTATTAAAAGCGGCTTCTAAGTCATCGGAAATAGATTCTTTACACCATACATAGAAACTTTTTTCGTTAGCATATACATCCATGCTTAACTTATTTTCTTTTTCGTTGCCCGGAATTGTTCTTTCTAATCCATGTTTAATCTCCAATTCCTCTCGCGCTCGCATCATGTCTCTTTGATAAAAGTAATTATTTACAGCTTTATAAGTTTCTTGGTTTATTCTATTAATAGCGATATGAAGATGATAGTTATCTGTATTCTTATGAGCGACCGATATTCTTTGATGCGTTCCCATCCCCACCGACTCTGCAATTGTTTGCTCTATATCATCCATTTGCTCACGTGTTGGTTTTTCACCCACTGGAAAAGAAACAATCAAGTGCATCGTTTTACTGACTTTTGTTCTCTCATTTCTAGCTTGAGTCATTTTTATTTCTAAAGCAGCCAAGTCAATATCATCGGTAATACAATTACTAATTGATAGATAGTCAACCTTTTCACCACTATTAGAGATATCAAGCATGTAATTAAGTAAACCACTAAATGTACGTTTATTTTTCTTTGCCGTAATTTCTGAAATAATCATAAAGAACCAATCTTTTGCTTTAGCATCTGTGTGGCTTCATAAAGCTGATTTTCAATTATTCTAATTTGGTTAGAACTATATTTAGTATTTTCCTTAAGTGATAGACGAAACAGGTTACCCAACCGGGCTAAGTCCGCATTCATTTTCATTAGCAATAAAATAGATTCATGATCCGCTGACGTAGAAATCTTTTTTCCTAATGCACATTTTCGCATGTAGCTTGATGTAGTTTCACCAACTTTGAGCGCTCGCTTTTCTATGGCTTCTTTTTCATCGGCTGTCACTCGAATATTAATTATCTCTTTCTTATGAATCATCGATTATCACCTATGTTCTTTGGGGTTAGCGCAATTTATTGCGCATTAAGGCGGTAGCCGCAGCTTCGCAGAACAAGAGGCTTGTGTGTTAATGAGCTTGCGAATGTATACACACAAGCACATCTTGCAAGATTCCTCAGCCTCCGAGTATACAATAAGTAACGATAATTGCTCAAACCGCTTTGCAGATAACAAAAAATAACAATAATTAACTATAATTGATTATAAAAAGTGCAGAGTTAACGATAATTTCGTATAATTAACCATAATATCCAATAGACACGGATTGATTGAGAATACGTAAGGGGTCTAGCATGGCTAAGAAAGGCGAAGCTTTTGCCGAATTTATGCGAAACATTGATAAAGTTAAAATATCTCTAGAATACCATCATGTTATGCGATTTGCTTATAACGAGCTAAATCAAAATGGCGTGATAACCTGCACTTACACAAACTTCACTAAGCTTTGTAATAAACACATTTACAAGACAGAATCAAAAAGCAAAGTAATACCTACTCACGCTGTTAAGAATGATTCTCCAGCAATCAGAGAACCACAACAAACTGAACAATCACAACAACCTAAACTTGGTCAAAGTAGCTTTAATAAAACACCAGAGCACCAAGGCGTAGTCACTGACGAAATTGAAAAGAAACTTTTTTAAATTGGGGAAATCAACATGAGTAACATTCACTTCTTTCTACAAGGTAAAGGCGGGATCGGTAAAACAACGCTTAGTAGCTTTGCAGCGCAATATCTAAAATCAATAGGAAAATCCGTTGAATGTTTTGATACCGATACTGTTAACCACTCATTTATGCAATGGAAAGAATTAAATGTAAAAGAATGTAATATTTGCGAAATGAATGGCGATGTTAACCATCATGCAGCTGAGGAAATGATTGAATACTTATTAGAAGAATGCAAGAGCGAAAATATTATTATTGATAATGGAGCATCATCATTTTTACCCATGCTATCATATTTAGTTGAAAACGAGATCATTAGCATCCTCAAAGGTGCCGGACATAATGTATTTATTCACACAATTATAGTCGGCGGCACAGAAACTAAAGATACTGCCGTAGGTATGGATAGTGTCATTAACAACTTAAAAAATACGGATGCCAAAATTATCATCTGGCTTAATTATCATGCGGGTGAGATTTCTGCTAATGGCATTTTATTTAGCGATTGGAAAGTGTATAAGGACAATATTAGACACATTGCGGGTGTTATTGAAGTTGATTTCCCAACAAAAAGCCAGCTTTTTGCCTTCGATCTAGATAAAATATTGAAGGAAAAAATAACATTTAATACCGCTATTGAAAATTCAAAGCTAATTTCTCGCAATCGCTTAAAAATCATGCGTGACCACCTATTTACTAGCATTGAAAGCAGTGGGGTTGATTGTTTTGCAAACACTACAAACAACCAAGCCACAGAAAAAAAGGAAGCCAGCAAACATGAGTAAAAAAAGTGAATTGCCTATCCTTGACGATAAATTTGTTCAAGAAGTAAAAAACGTCTTACAGATCCAATATGGGTTCATTTCTATTGAAGAACCTGTATTGCACATAGCAGTGGCTAACGCCGCTGCTATAGATGTGATTTTAAACAAAATGGTTTCTCGCACGGACATCATTGATCAGTACATCAATGAACAAACTGGAAAAGTCTCTGACGAGTTCTCCGAACTTTTAAAAACGTTCTCAAAAAGCTTTCAATCCACATTGAGAAAAGACTTTATACAAATTCAATCGGAAGCATTAGAGCAGGTAACAAACTCTAATGAGGCCGTGAGAGTAAAGTTAATACGAGAGGTTGAGCAGTTAATCAAAGAGCACCAAAAACAAACACAATGCAGACCAGCAAATAAAGCACAGCTGATAATCTCTAAGATTACATGGTTTGTCTCTGGGTTTGCTGTTGCCTTAATCATAGCAGCAGTGATCAATGCGTACTTATAGTGCATTTTATATACAACTGACGCCGCTTCGCTCTGTCGGCTTTGCACTGGCTCTACA
>NZ_CAWMYL010000063.1:0-371 GCF_963871815.1 Vibrio sp. L85 | reverse complement strand
ACCAAAATGAAAGACGCTCGCAAGAACCTCATACGCTAATCGGATATTTGACATCCTTGCGTTTTCACAGGGACTTCTTGCAGGGTCTTAACCCTTATCATATTTACGTTAGCATCATGAGTGGTCAGTTGTTTGTCTATGTCGAATAACAACTTTCGAATGACTCTCCATAGTGAAGGATTGCCCAGCAGTGACGAGCATTTTTAGCTGCTAAAGCAATTGCTGCTCGCCAATAACCGCGGCGATCTTTGACATCACAAACCCATTTACTTAGTGGGTCGTCTTTTCTACCTGCACTGGCCATAATTGATCTGGCACCCTGAACAAGCAGACTTCTAATATAGTTGTCACCGGCTTTCGTGATCCGCCCT
>NZ_CAWMYL010000062.1:0-2783 GCF_963871815.1 Vibrio sp. L85 | reverse complement strand
GACTGAACTATTTCGTGTTGAGCTTCTGTGGATGCTTTATTCCAATTGAGGTTTTAGGTATATTTGTCTCCGAAATTAATTAAATTCTAAGGCGACAACTATGTTGACACAGAGGGGGAACAAGCGTTCGCAATCACCGAAATACGCAGCATGCACGGGAGTATCTACGTTCTTCCTAAAGAAAAAACAGCGTACAAAGAAATAAAGGTAATGTAACCAACAAAGCTGTCAACGTGAAGCCCATTATATCCCTGATACCTAGTCCCGCTACAGCCAGAGCAGGAAGCGCCCAAAACGGCTGCGCCATATTTGACCACATGTCACCGTAAGCAATCGCCATAGCTGCCTCACCTAAATTTATATTGAGATCAACCGCAGCCGGCATGATTAACGGTCCCTGAACTATCCAATGACCACCACCGCTAGGAACAAAAAAGTTTACAACAGCAGAGGCAAAAAACGTATACGTGGTAAATGTGGTTTCAGTTGCCGATGAAACAAACCAATCAGTAATAGACGATCCTAAACCAGATTCTTCCATCATGTATTGAATTCCACCGTAAAACGGGAATTGAAGTATAACGCTAGAAGTTGCCATTACGCCGTTTTTAATAGCTCGAACATAAGCAATTGGTGAACCGTGTAAAATAATACCTATGGAAAGAAAAGCCATGTTACCTATATTAAGATCTAACGTAAAACCGTTAGAGAGCCAGTTATAAATGATATATCCTAATCCAAAGCAACCAGTACAATAGGCAAGAAAGCTGCTCTTTTCTAATCTTTCAGCAGGTGTATCCGGTTGCAACTTATCATCTTGTTCTTTCGATTGATCAGCCAACAACTCAGGATTGATAAAAACAACATCCTCAGCTTTAGGATGAATTAAATATGCAACAACAGGCAAAATGACAAAAAGCCCGCCAATCACTAACAGGTTGAATGGTGTAAAAATAGTTTCAGATACTGGAATAATCCCCGTAATTGGCTCAAGCATGTGCCCTTCCGTTGCCGCAACTAAAGGTATTGAAGCCATTAAACCTCCGTGCCAAGTCATAAACCCCATGTAAGCTGCGGCAATTAGCACTCTATAGTCAACACCATCGACATTACGAGCAAATTCACGTGCCAACATTGCCGAAATGATTAAACCAAATCCCCAATGGATCGAGCACATCACAGCAGAAAATAAGGCGATTGTAGCCGCTATAGTTGCAGGCTTCTGAACTGAACGACCGACACGTTTCATAAAATGCTGTAACTGACTGGTAGAGGCTAAAGCGTGACCTGTCACAATGACCAAACACATTTGCATTGTAAATGTTAACAATGACCACAACCCATCTCCCCAATAATGCAACATGTCAAACGGCGTACTATCGGTAAATACAATGCCTGAAAAAAATATAACAAGAGTAAGAAGCAATGCTAAAATAAAAGCATCCGGTAATATTCTTGACACTATCTTGGTTAAGCTATTGGAAATCACTTGGAGCATATTGCCGCCTTTTATTATCAAAAAAGCAACTTTTCTATACATTTACTGCATAAAGAAGTCCTTTTTATGTTAAAATAATTAGTAAATCAGTATTATTCATCCTAATTCTGGTTCTTGCTTTATCGCAACTTACTTTTCATCCTTATAAATCAAACCTTATTTGAAAATATGCAATACCCAATATGTGAACCTACTCAAAGTTAGTTCAGAAGCAAGCATGTAGCCTCAATAGTTTACGTCCATAGGAGAAATACCATGCTCGATAAAATGGCGTTCTTTGTTTATGTTATTCGCTTGAAAACCATATCATCAGCCTCAAGAAAGTTTAATATTTCAGTATCAGCAGGTACAAGATGGATACAAGAGCTTGAACAACACTTCGGCATTACATTATTTCACCGAACAAACCGTATTCTCGAACTCACATCAACAGGGCAAATTTTATATGAAGAATTTTCACCAATAGTTGATCGAACTGAAAGAATAGAACAAAGGATTGATGATTTTTTGGGTCGTGACAAAGGGATAATTAATATTGTTTGTACACCTGTTTATGCCAATCATTATCTAATGGAAAAGATTTCTAGTTTTTCGTCACAGTTTAAAAATATTAATTTCAATATAACAATTACACCTTGGGCATTGGATCATGCCAATACATGTGACTTGATGATCAGTGCTAATGCAAGCTATCTAGGATATAAAGAAAAAGATTTACTCTTAATAAAACGTGAGTTGATGCAATCACCTTTCGTAGTAGTTGCTTCTGAAACATATCTGCAAGACAACCCTAGCCCAACAACTCCCGAAGATTTAGAAAATCACCGTTGTTTGTTTGCAATCACGCTCACAGGCAGTAATGAATGGATATTTCAACAAGAACAAGAATCAACGATCATCAAAGTTCCAAAAACAGTTGAAGTGAATGATAGTGACTTATTATTGCAAGGCGTTTTAAACGGAATAGGAATTGCCTATTTGCCTCTATTTGTTGTTAAAGATGAAATAGAAAATGGAAACTTAACATGTTTGTTAACTGACTATAAAACTAGCACTTGGAGTTTAAATCTATATTATCACCCGCCTAAAACAGCTGTTCCAATTGTTACTAATTTCAAAGAATTTTTGCTTAACAATCCACATTAACTTGGCTTTGATGTGATGGACGCACCTCCCTTCTAGCGTCGTTGTACCAAACTAATAGTACAACCATTAAGAGCAGGAGTAACAAGTATGTTGTAGTGGCATAGTGAATTTGACCACCTGATTAAGAGGTGATGTATGA
>NZ_CAWMYL010000061.1:0-83745 GCF_963871815.1 Vibrio sp. L85 | reverse complement strand
GCGATCACATTGGCAAGCCCTTTTTCTCGTTTTTTTTGATTTTTTTATCGTTCGGATAAATTTGCATCAAAAGCGTTCAAAAGAGCACGTTATTTCTACAGTTCTTTGAATTTATCTGCGAAAAGAGCCACTTTTTCCCAATTGGTGTATTCCACTTCTTTGGTCGTATCGGTTTCGCCCCCAGTCATCGACATAATGAACTTAATCATAGTTTTGTCGAACCAACCATAACGAGGATAATAAAGAGCACCAGCAAAAACACCAATTAAGATTGGTTTCCAAGGCGACTTGGTCAGGAACTTACGAATGTAAGCGCTACCCTCTGGCGTATCTTTTCCTTGGTCTTCTTTGCGAGCAGTTAGGTTTACGCAGAAAAATGCCACTTTACTTTGTTCAAGTTGATTGAGGTTTCGCTCAATAAACTGGTACAGCTTCTTATTAAGATGACCATAACGAATAGAGGCTCCAATCAATACTCTGTCGTATTGGCTGAAATCAATCGTCTTTACACTATGTAGATCCACCAGCTCGCAATCGAACTCTAATAGCTGCTCATCTATATATTGGAGAATTTTTTTAGTCTGCCCTTCTCGGGAAGAATATAGAAATAATGCTTTTGCCACGATTTCCCCTTAACTGCGCCAAAACGTCGGCGTAAGTAAAATAAGTAAGGTAAAGATTTCCAAACGACCAAACAGCATAGAAACAATCAATACCCATTTTGCTTTGTCATTAACATCACCAAAGTGAAGTGCTACTTCCCCTAAGCCAGGACCGAGGTTGTTCAGAGTCGCAGCTACCGCCGAGAACGCGCTTAGCTCATCCATGCCAGTCGCAATTAACCCCAGCATACAAACCACAAATACGAGCGCGTACGCAGAAAAGAATCCCCAAACCGCATCAACAACACGCTGCGGTAGCGCACTGCCACCCACTTTGATGGTGTACACCGCACGAGGGTGCACCAAACGCTTCAGCTCACGAGCACCTTGTAAGGTCAGTAGCAGAATACGGATCACTTTCATGCCACCACCAGTCGAACCAGCACAACCACCGATGAAAGAAGAGAACAATAACAACACTGGCAAGAACAACGGCCAATCAGCAAAGCCGGTTGTAGTAAAACCTGCAGTAGTAGAGATTGACACAGTTTGGAACAAGGCTTGGTCGAAGGCATCATAAGGAGAGTCATACGAGTGATGATTCAATAATAATAAGAAGCAAACCAAGAACAGAACCACTTGAATAAAGATAAACGCGCGAAACTCTGGGTCTTTCCAATAGTATTTAGGATGCACGCCACCAGACGCAAACGCGGCAAAGTGCAAAGAATAGTTACATGCCGAGATTAACAAGAAGACAACGGTAATCATGTTAATGGCATAACTATCGAAATAGCCCATGCTGGCATCGTGCGTAGAGAAACCACCGATGGCAATAGTGGAGAAGCTATGACTAATGGCATCAAACGGCGTCATGCCTGCTAGCCAAAATGCTACGGCACATGCGATAGTCAAACTCAAGTAGATGTACCACAGTGCTTTTGCTGTCTCAGCAATACGTGGGGTCATCTTAGTATCTTTTACTGGTCCTGGTATTTCAGCTCTATACAGCTGCATACCACCGATACCAAGAACAGGAAGAATGGCTACCGCCAATACGATGATACCCATACCGCCAAACCACTGTAGAAGTTGGCGATAAAAGAGAATCGCTTTTGGCAACTCGTCAAGCCCGACGATCACTGTCGCACCTGTTGTCGTTAAAGCAGAGAAGGACTCAAAAAAAGCGTCAGTCACAGATACATTGGGGTTATCTGAGATTAGAAAAGGAATAGAGCCAGCACTGCCAAGTACAGTCCAGAAAAGAACAACAATAAGGAAGCCATCACGCGCTTTAAGCTCGTGTTTGTGCCTGCGGTTTGGGAACCAACAGATCCCACCGCATACAAGAAGTACGAAGAAAGTCGTGACAAAAGGTACACCCGCACCATCTCGATAGATAAGCGCAACTAGCGCAGGCGCGAGCATTGTGACACTAAAAAGTGCGAGCAATAGCCCGACGATTCGAATAATTGAACGAAATTGCATGGATTGATTGACTAGCGAAGCTGTCCCTGTGGCTTCCTATTTTTCATTATTGTCCGTCTAGTGGGGTGACAATTGCCTTTGCACCACTTTTGTTGATGATAGCTTGGGTAAACGCGCTCACTTCACGTAGCTCAATTTCCACCACTAATACCACCTGATCGCTGTATTCAGCATCCACTTCAACCGCACCAAACTGGGGCATAAGCGACTGTGCGATAGGCATAAACCCATAGTCTAACTCTAGTCGAAGTTTTGTGGTTATTTTTTTCTCAATTGTTTGAAGCAGCTTGAGCGCTTGTTGCACGCCGCCACCATAGGCTTTGACCAAACCACCTGTACCAAGCTTAATGCCGCCAGAATATCGAGTCACTACAGCGGTAATCTCTCCAACTCCAGAGCCAGACAGCTGAGCAAGGATTGGTTTACCTGCTGTCCCTGAAGGTTCTCCATCATCACTAAAGCCCCACTTCATCGAATCTTCTGGTCGACCAGCAACAAATCCCCAGCAGTTGTGTCTTGCATCAGCATTCTTGGTTTTGATCTGCTCAACGAATGCTTTCGCCGCTTCCACGCTTGGCGTATGTGCTAAGTAAGTAATAAAGACACTCTTTTTGATCTCTTCTTCAAATTGAGCAGGCTGAGCAGGAATCAGATAAGGCAGGTCATTCATAGGATTAAGTCACTTTTCTCTTTGTCTAAAGTCTATCACGAGAGGTAATTGTGAGTCGCATAAGATCTGCCTTAGCGCACAATGTTAAACACTTGTTTAAAAAATGTATTGAAATTAACCAGTCCGAAGTCCAAACTAACTTCACTGGTCTAACCAGAACAATAAATAAAACGACTTTCCTCTATATCGATTTGCTGCCCTACAGGCGCTCAGCCCGCATCAAATTGGTATACAGACAATCCAAGATTGTATGTCATGGAGATAGACAATGATTTACCAAGCCGAAACCCTACAGGTAAAGGAAGTACAAGATGGTATTGCAGAACTAAGCTTCTGCTCTCCAAAATCCGTTAACAAGCTCGACCTAGCGACACTAGAGTCACTCGACAAAGCCCTTGATGCACTAAAAGCGCACCAAGGACTGAAGGGCTTGATGCTCACCTCAGATAAAGACGCGTTCATTGTTGGCGCTGATATCACCGAATTCTTAGGTCTTTTCGCTAAGACAGACGCTGAACTCGATCAGTGGCTACAATTTGCTAACAGCATCTTCAATAAGCTGGAAGACTTGCCTGTCCCAACTATCTCGGTACTAAAAGGCCACACGTTAGGCGGCGGCTGTGAGTGTGTGCTTGCAACTGATATGCGAATTGGTGACAAGACCACCAGCATCGGTCTACCAGAAACAAAACTGGGCATCATGCCGGGCTTTGGTGGTTGTGTACGTCTGCCACGTGTTATTGGCGCCGACAGCGCAATGGAAGTGATCACTCAAGGTAAAGCGTGTCGTGCGGATGAAGCGTTAAAGATTGGTCTTCTGGATGCGGTTGTTGATAACGACGCACTTTACGAGTCAGCACTCAAGACACTGACCTCAGCAATCAACGAGAAGTTGGACTGGCAAGCTCGTCGCAAGCAAAAGACATCACCTCTAACGCTAAGTAAGCTTGAATCAATGATGAGCTTTACCATGGCGAAGGGTCTGGTGGCACAAAAAGCGGGTCCTCACTACCCCGCTCCAATGACAGCCGTTATTACTATTGAAGAAGGCGCTCGTTTCGCTCGTAACGAAGCACTCGACATTGAACGTAAGCACTTCGTAAAACTGGCTAAGTCTGAAGAAGCAAAATCACTGGTTGGCTTGTTCCTCAACGACCAATACATCAAAGGGCTTGCTAAAAAATCAGCGAAGTCAGCGAGTAAAGACACGCAACGTGCGGCTGTGCTTGGTGCGGGCATTATGGGCGGCGGCATCGCCTACCAATCTGCATTAAAAGGCGTACCGGTGTTAATGAAAGATATCGCGCAACCTTCACTCGATTTAGGTATGACTGAAGCATCTAAGCTGCTAAATAAACGCTTATCTCGTGGTCGCATTGATGGCTTTAAGATGGCTGGTATTTTAGCGTCTATCACACCAAGCCTACATTACGCAGGCATCGAAGAATCAGACGTGATTGTTGAAGCCGTAGTAGAAAACCCGAAAGTAAAAGCAGCAGTTTTGAGTGAAGTCGAATCGCATGTCGGTGACGATACCGTTATTACCTCAAACACCTCGACAATTCCTATCAACCTGTTGGCAAAATCGCTAAAACGCCCAGAAAACTTCTGTGGCATGCACTTTTTCAACCCAGTGCACCGCATGCCTCTTGTTGAGATCATCCGTGGTGAACATACCTCTGATGAAACCATAAATCGCGTTGTTGCGTACGCAGCGAAAATGGGCAAATCACCAATTGTCGTTAATGACTGCCCTGGGTTCTTTGTAAACCGCGTATTGTTCCCATACTTTGGTGGCTTCAGCATGCTACTTCGCGATGGCGCTGACTTTACGAAAATCGACAAAATCATGGAACGTAAGTTTGGCTGGCCGATGGGACCTGCATACTTGCTCGATGTTGTTGGTATTGATACTGCTCACCACGCACAAGCCGTTATGGCACAAGGATTCCCTGAGCGTATGGGCAAACAAGGTCGTGACGCAATAGATGCGCTGTTCGAAGCAGATAAATACGGCCAGAAGAATGGCAATGGCTTCTACAGCTACACCATTGATAGAAAAGGTAAGCCTAAGAAAACCTTCTCTGAAGAAATCTTGCCGGTACTCGCTGACGTTTGTGCCGATAAACAGGACTTTGACGAACAGACCATCATTCAACGTATGATGATTCCAATGATCAACGAAGTGGTACTGTGTCTACAAGAAGGCATCATTGCCACTCCACAAGAAGCGGATATGGCACTGGTTTACGGTCTTGGCTTCCCTCCATTCCGCGGTGGCGTATTCCGCTACCTAGATAGCGTAGGTATTGCTGAGTTTGTTGCAATGGCAAAACAATACTCAGAGCTCGGTGCAATGTACCAAGTACCACAGATGCTGATTGATATGGCGGCGAAAGGTGAAAGCTTTTACGGTGCACAACAGCAAGGTTCTATCTAAGGAGGGATTCTAAAATGACTAATCAAACAAGAAATGTTGTCGTAGTCGATTGTCTACGTACTCCAATGGGTCGCTCTAAAGGTGGTGCTTTCCGTCATACGCGAGCAGAAGATCTATCTGCGCGCCTAATGAAAGGTATTCTTGCACGTAACCCACAAGTAAACCCAAGCGAGATTGAAGATATCTACTGGGGCTGTGTACAACAAACCTTAGAACAAGGCTTTAACGTGGCACGTAATGCGGCGCTACTTGCTGGTCTACCAATTGAGATTGGCGCCGTGACGGTTAACCGCTTGTGTGGTTCATCAATGCAAGCGCTTCACGATGGTACACGTGCCATCATGACAGGTGACGCTGAAATCTGCCTAATTGGTGGTGTTGAGCATATGGGACATGTACCAATGAACCACGGCGTGGACTTCCACCCAGGTATGTCCAAGACAGTTGCAAAAGCAGCAGGCATGATGGGCTTAACCGCTGAAATGCTTGGTAAGCTGCATGGCATTAGCCGTGAGCAACAAGACGAGTTTGCTGCGCGTTCCCATGCTCGTGCACATGCTGCAACCGTAGAGGGTCGTTTTAAAAACGAAATCCTACCAATTGAAGGTCATGCGGCTGACGGCACGCTGTTCACTCTAGATTACGATGAAGTCATTCGCCCTGAAACATCCGTTGAAGGTCTATCTCAACTTCGTCCTGTTTTCGACCCAGCAAACGGCACAGTAACAGCCGGTACATCATCGGCGCTGTCTGATGGTGCATCAGCGATGTTGATCATGAGTGAAGAGAAAGCTAATGAACTTGGCTTGAAGATTCGAGCACGCATTAAAGGTATGGCCATTGCGGGCTGCGATCCTTCAATCATGGGTTACGGTCCAGTACCTGCGACGCAAAAAGCGCTCAAGCGTGCAGGTCTTTCAATTGAAGATATGGATGTGGTTGAGCTAAACGAAGCATTTGCAGCGCAATCTCTACCATGTGCTAAAGACTTAGGTCTGCTTGATGTTATGGATGAGAAGGTCAACCTTAACGGTGGTGCAATTGCATTGGGTCACCCGCTTGGTTGTTCTGGCTCACGTATCTCAACGACGTTAATCAACCTAATGGAAGCGAAAGATGCGAAATACGGTCTCGCAACCATGTGCATTGGTTTAGGTCAGGGTATTGCGACTGTATTTGAACGACCATAGTCTGTTTAAGAAACGCTAGGTTGTAGTGATCAATTCAACAGTCACGAGCAAATGAACCAATACTGAAATTTTTTAGTATTACACTTAAGGGCGACATCTGATGTCGCCCTTTGTTTTACGCTAAACATTGCTTACATGCACAAAAAGCATACATTAAATGCTCAAGTTTCATTTTATTCATAGACAAAGAAGACATACACTTAGCAGCAGTTGATATCTTGCTGCATGTGACCCAGAGTCACGCTACCGCACAATCGGAGAACCTTATGTTTAATGCACTAGTTCTAAATCAAGAAGACAAACGTACTATCGCTAGCATCGAGCAAATCGATGAAACACAACTGCCTGAAGGCGACGTTCTGATTGACGTTGATTACTCATCGTTGAACTACAAAGACGGTCTTGCAATTACAGGTAAAGGTAAAATCATCCGTAACTTCCCGATGGTGCCGGGTATTGACCTAGCAGGTACGGTAGTAAGCTCAGAAGACGACCGCTACCAAGCAGGCGACAAAGTTGTTCTTACTGGTTGGGGTGTGGGTGAAAACCATTGGGGCGGTATGTCTCAACGTGCTCGTCTAAAAGCGGATTGGCTAGTACCACTACCAAAAGGTCTGGACAGCAAGAAAGCCATGATGGTTGGTACTGCTGGTTTCACTGGCATGTTGTGTGTTCAAGCACTGCTTGATGCAGGCATCAAACCTGAAAATGGTGAAATCCTAGTAACTGGCGCAAGTGGCGGTGTAGGCTCAGTAGCTGTGACGCTTCTAGCACAGCTTGGCTACAAAGTGGCAGCCGTGACAGGTCGTGTTGAACAAAATGGTCCGCTACTAGAAAAGCTAGGAGCTAGCCGCATCATCGACCGTGTTGAGTTTGAAGAACCAGCACGTCCGCTTGAAAAGCAAGTATGGGCAGGTGCGGTTGATACCGTAGGCAGCAAAGTGCTAGCAAAAGTATTGGCGCAAATGGATTACAACAGTGCAGTCGCAGCTTGTGGTCTTGCAGGTGGCTTCGATCTACCGACGACAGTGATGCCATTCATTCTACGTAACGTTCGTCTACAAGGTGTGGATTCTGTTTCATGCCCATTTGAAAAACGTACTGCAGCATGGGAAAAATTGGTAGAACTACTACCAGACAGCTACTTCGAGCAAGCTTGTACTGAAGTAGAGCTAGCAGAAGCACCAAAATACGCTGAAGACATCACAAACGGTCAAGTAACTGGTCGTGTGGTTATCAAGTTATAAGCGTTAACTCTTCGATAGAATAAACAAAGCCGGGTCATTGCCCGGCTTTTTGCTATTTCGATTTTTGGAAAAATCAGTCCAACCCCATATCTTCAATTCGTTTAGCAATAAGACGACTACATTCTTCACGAACTACTGCACGCAACCATTCTTGAGCGGGAGAGTGTTCGCAACGTGCGTGCCAAATCATCGAATATTCAAACGGCGTGAATTGGAATGGTAATGGCTTCACTACTAAGTCATAGCGATCAGCAACCAAGTACGCTAAATCGGCAGGCACGGTAATAATAATTGGCAGAGTATCAACGATCGCCAGCGCCGCTTCCAAGTGATAAGCGCGTAATACCATCTGACGTTGCGGCTTCTCCACGAGCGCTTGTTCAATCAGCGCTTTAACCCCATCACTAATGGCAATCATGGCATGCGGATGACTGAGATAATCATCCAGACTCATCTCTTTCTCAGCTAGCGGATGCTGCTTAGATAGCATACACAACACACCAACTCGCCCTAACACTTCACTGCGTAATGGCTCCACAGGACCTGTTGGACGACAAATCGCTAAGTCCGCGCCTTCATATGTTAATTGATCAGATAAGCGGTCATGTTGCAGCGGCAAGAAGTTAAACGACACATTCGGTGCTTCTTGATAGATACGCGGCAACGCGAAGGGCAGAATGGTTTGCATCGCGTAATCAGTAGTCGCGATATTAAACGTCTGATCGCAACTGCGTGGATCAAACTCACGTGGAGAAAGCAATTGGCGTAGTGACTCCAAAGGCTCACCCAAAGAACGATCAATTTCTAACGCTTTTTGAGTTGGGATCAAGTGCTGACCTTGACGAGTAAACAGTGGGTCACCAAGCAGATCACGTAAACGCCCTAGCACACGACTCATTGCCGATTGGCTTAAATTGAGGCGAGTTGCTGCTTTAC
The DNA here is from genome assembly GCF_963871815.1 of Vibrio sp. L85. Taxonomy (NCBI): domain Bacteria; kingdom Pseudomonadati; phylum Pseudomonadota; class Gammaproteobacteria; order Vibrionales; family Vibrionaceae; genus Vibrio; species Vibrio sp. L85. The sequence goes on along the minus strand of NZ_CAWMYL010000061.1, from coordinate 75,172 downwards.
TGACACTGCTCTCTTCAATCAGCACACGTAATGCGACCAATAAATTCAGGTCTCGACGATAGATGTCTTCTAATTCCACGATTTGCCACTTAACATGTAGGGGATTTAGGTAAATTGTACTCTTCAGGCAAAAAAAATCCCGCCTTTCAGCGGGGAAGCCCAAGAAAAATGGGGATAGTGTCGGAATGAAGTGTCGTTAAACTTGGTGAGCGGTATATCAGTAGGTTCCGATTACAGCAAGAAGCGCTAATTTTCTTGCTCTGATGCACCTGACCATTTGTGCATCTCAATCCAAATCCCAATAATCGTTGCACTCATGCCTACAAGAGGCATCAATGAGGTTTCACCTGGCGTCCTAAGTACCAATGCACAGAACGAGATAAAACATAAAACCGAATAGATGGTTAGTCTGTCTAACGCTGTTAACATCGTCTCTCCTTGCCAGTTGTTACCAAATTGTTAATTTAAGGTAAATCAAAAAATTCGGTTTGCCAAGTGGTTATTGAATATTTTTTCAACGAAAGTAAAATTCAACGCTCAGTTAGTTACGAGAATCACACTATGAGCTTTAATCCTGAACTGGCGACCAAGACATTAGAGGCGGAAGGATTACGCTGCCCAGAGCCAGTGATGATGGTCAGGAAGACAATTCGAAACATGCAAGATGGTGAGGTATTGCTAGTTAAAGCAGACGACCCATCCACAACTCGAGATATCCCGAGTTTCTGTCGATTTATGGATCACCAGCTGATTGCGGCACAAACGGAACAGCTTCCATACCAGTACCTGATCAAGAAAGGTTTGGAATAATCTCAGCAAGATCAAAAACGGCAGCCCAATTGGCTGCCGTTTGTTTATTCATCGTATTCTAGTGTGCGAACTTCAGATTGTAGCTTGTTCAGTTGCTTTCTCATTGCACGCATCTCTTCATGCATCGGAATAATATGCGCGACCCGAATCCAAGCCTCTACTGTTAGACCAGTAAGGATGAAGGTCCCTGCAACAATCGGCAACCACATATCGGTCAACACCATTGCCAATAAGCACAGCGCTAAACCAAAGGTGAATAAATAACTCTGACTCTTTGGGGTCATCCCCATGTAACGTGTAAGCATAACCTTGCCCTCTCGCTATCATTCACACCATTAAAGTACCATGACAAGTATGACACTAATATGTCATCCGTCACGGTCCTGAATGATTTTGAACCAGAGTTTGAACTCATGCATAATTTCACTAGTTATTGATAATTAACACGATTTATCTTTAAGATGATCAGAAAAATGCTGCACCAATAGCAAGGGCAATAAATAGGAAAGCGGTCACCTTACGAATCAATCCTAAAGGCATCTTATCCGCCGATAGCTTGCCGATTAAAACCACGGGAACATTGGCAAGCAACATGCCGATCGTGGTACCAAGAATCACCCAACTCAATGCATCTGCGTATTGCGCACCCAAGATAGAAGTTGCAATCTGAGTCTTGTCGCCAATCTCCGCAACGAAGAAAGCAATAAAACTCGCAATGAATGGACCACGGTTGGAGATCTGTTCGTCATCATCCAGTTTATCTGGGATCAGCACCCAAGCCGCCATGGCGACAAAACTAACCACCAGCACCCATTTTAAAACCTCAGGCGAAAGGTAATCTGCCACAACCACACCTAACCATGCAGCCAAAGCGTGGTTGGCAATGGTTGCCAAAAAGATTGCGGCAATAATAGGGATTGGCTTGCGGTAACGACTGGCAAGTAATAGAGATAGCAATTGGGTCTTATCGCCAATTTCTGCTAACGCTACAGTAGTAATTGAAATAGCTAAAACGCTCACGACATGCTCATTGGGGCGGGATAATTATTTTTAACCTAAGACAAATCTCACGCCCCACCCCGGTTCATGATGATTTGTCTAAGGTCTTGCTAAACTCATCGGGTTGATGAGTCTCGAACGCCATGGTGATTTTGCACCAATTATGTTGACGAACGAACCAGATGAAATAGGCATTTCATCGAGTAAGCTACTCCCCAAAGACAGGCGCAATTCTAGCCACCTTTGCTCATCACCTCAAGAGTGAAAGCCAGTGAAAACTCCCTTTTAGGAAAAATTCAGCAGATAAAGCGGTAAAAATCCATTAAAGGAGAAAATTGCCCACGAATTAATCAAGATTAGCTCTACTCCCATGCTCAATATCTGGGTATACTTGATTGTTATTTTATTCAACCGTAATTACTTTGAATCGCTATTGTTGAGGCTATAAAACCCAGCAAAAGAGACGAATTCACAAGTAATAAGAGAATCGCGCGAACCTGACTTATGCAAAAATACGATATCAAAACCTTCCAGGGAATGATCCTCGCGCTGCAGGATTATTGGGCTCAAAATGGTTGTACCATTGTTCAACCGCTAGATATGGAAGTGGGTGCGGGTACCTCTCATCCAATGACATGTCTACGAGCACTTGGCCCAGAACCAATGTCTACAGCTTACGTACAACCTTCACGTCGTCCTACCGATGGTCGTTACGGTGAAAACCCTAACCGTCTACAGCACTACTACCAATTCCAAGTAGCGCTAAAACCATCACCAGACAATATCCAAGAGTTGTACCTAGGTTCTCTAGAAGTTCTTGGTATTGACCCACTTGTTCACGATATCCGTTTCGTAGAAGACAACTGGGAAAACCCAACACTAGGCGCATGGGGTCTAGGCTGGGAAGTTTGGCTAAACGGCATGGAAGTGACTCAGTTTACTTACTTCCAACAAGTTGGCGGTCTTGAGTGTAAGCCAGTCACTGGTGAGATCACTTACGGTATCGAACGTCTAGCAATGTACATCCAAGAAGTCGACTCTGTTTACGACCTAGTTTGGAACATCGCACCAGACGGCAGCAAAGTGACTTACGGTGACATCTTCCACCAAAACGAAGTAGAGCAATCGACTTACAACTTCGAGCACGCAGACGTTGATTTCCTATTTGGTTTCTTCGAACAGTGCGAAAAAGAGTGTAAAGAGCTGCTTGAGCTTGAAAAGCCACTGCCACTACCTGCTTATGAGCGTATCCTAAAAGCTGGTCACGCATTCAACCTACTAGACGCACGTAAAGCGATCTCAGTAACTGAACGCCAACGTTACATCCTACGCATCCGCAACCTGACGAAAGCAGTTGCAGAAGCATACTACGCATCGCGTGAAGCTCTTGGCTTCCCAATGTGTAAGAAAGAACAAGCGTAAGGGGTAGAGTAACATGGCAAAAGAATTTCTAATCGAGCTAGGTACAGAAGAGCTACCACCAACGCAACTTCGCACTCTAGCTGAAGCATTCGCAGCAAACTTCGAAGCAGAACTAAAAGGCGCTGAGCTTGCTCATGAAGGCGTGAAATGGTTCGCGGCACCTCGTCGTCTTGCACTTAAAGTCGCAGCACTAGCAGACAGCCAGTCTGACAAAGTTGTTGAAAAACGTGGTCCTGCGGTTTCTGCAGCGTTTGACGCGGAAGGCAACCCAACAAAAGCGGCTCAAGGCTGGGCACGCGGTTGTGGCATCACGGTTGACCAAGCAGAGCGCATGGTAACAGACAAAGGTGAATGGCTACTGTTCAAACAAGAAGTGAAAGGTCAGCCAACGTCTGAGATCGTAGTTGAACTTGCAGCGAAAGCACTAGCAAACCTACCTATCGCAAAACCAATGCGCTGGGGTAACAAAACGACTCAATTTATCCGTCCAGTTAAGACGCTAACCATGCTAATGGGCAGCGACCTAATCGAAGGCGAGATCCTTGGTGTCGCTTCAGACCGCACTATCCGTGGTCACCGCTTCATGGGTGAGCAAGAGTTCACTATCGATTCTGCTGAACAATACCCTGCGATCTTAGAAGAGCGCGGTAAAGTAATGGCGGATTACGAAGCGCGTAAAGCAATCATCCTAGCTGACGCACAAAAAGCAGCAGCAGCGGTTGGCGGTATCGCTGACCTAGAAGATGACCTAGTAGAAGAAGTAACGTCTCTGGTTGAATGGCCAGTAGTACTAACAGCGAAGTTCGAAGAAGAGTTCCTAAAAGTACCTTCTGAAGCGTTGGTTTACACCATGAAAGGTGACCAGAAGTACTTCCCTGTTTATGACGAAAACAAGAAGCTACTACCTAACTTCATCTTCGTATCGAACATCGAATCAAAAGAGCCTCGTTACGTAATCGAAGGTAACGAGAAAGTAGTTCGCCCTCGTCTTGCTGACGCAGAGTTCTTCTTCAACACAGACCGTAAGCGTCCGCTTATCGACCGTCTGCCGGAACTAGAGCAAGCGATCTTCCAAAAGCAACTGGGTACGATCAAAGACAAAACAGACCGCATCACAGAACTTGCTGGCTACATTGCTGAGCAAATCGGTGCTGACGTTGAGAAATCAAAGCGTGCTGGTCTACTAGCAAAATGTGACCTAATGACCTCAATGGTATTCGAATTCACGGATACTCAAGGTGTTATGGGCATGCACTATGCTCGCCACGACGGTGAAGCAGAAGAAGTTGCAGTAGCACTGAACGAGCAATACATGCCTCGTTTCGCAGGTGATGAACTGCCATCAAACGGCGTTTCAACAGCAGTTGCAATGGCAGACAAGCTAGACACTATCGTAGGTATCTTCGGTATTGGTCAAGCACCTAAAGGCAGCGACCCATTCGCACTACGCCGCGCATCTCTAGGTGTACTACGTATCATCGTTGAATACGGCTACAACCTAGATCTTGTTGACCTAGTAGCGAAAGCTAAGTCACTATTTGGCGACCGCCTAACCAACGACAACGTTGAACAAGACGTTATCGAGTTCATGCTTGGTCGTTTCCGCGCTTGGTACCAAGACGAAGGCTTCAGCGTAGACATCATTCAAGCGGTTCTAGCGCGTCGTCCGACGAAACCAGCAGACTTCGACCAACGTGTTAAAGCGGTTTCTCACTTCCGTGAACTAGAAGCAGCAGAGTCTCTAGCAGCAGCGAACAAACGTGTAGGTAACATTCTAGCGAAATTCGACGGCGAACTAGCAGCAGACATCGACCTAGCACTTCTACAAGAAGACGCAGAGAAAGCACTAGCAGAAAGCGTTGAAGTAATGACGGAAGCGCTAGAGCCAGCATTTGCTACTGGTAACTACCAAGAAGCCCTAAGCAAGCTAGCTGACCTACGTGAACCAGTTGATGCGTTCTTCGATAACGTAATGGTAATGGCAGACGACGAAGCACTTAAGAAGAACCGTCTAACACTACTGAACAACCTGCGTAACCTGTTCCTACAGATCGCAGACATTTCTTTGCTTCAAAAGTAATTCATTACTCTTAGAAGTGATTAAGAAATAAGTAAAAGGGAAGCAGATGCTTCCCTTTTTTGTTGCCTTCAAACCGATGAAGGTGACGCTTATTATTCATTTTGTGAACAAGACTAAAATTTGTAGGGTGAGACGCGTTTAACTTGTTGGTGTAGAGCTCGGATTGTAGAGGCACAGTTTTGCTATAACTGGACTGTTTATTCGGGGGAAGGACACAATGAAAAAAACAATTCTCGCACTCTCTATCGGTCTACTGAGCGCCTGCAGCCAGATTCCAGAAAATGCCATCGTATTAAGCGTTGGTGATGACACCGCTGTTTTTGAGGAAAACTCACAGGGCTTACTTGTCGCCGAGCAAAAACTCGAAAAAGGCAGTTATAGCTTTACCATTGCTGACAGCAAGCAAAGCTGTGGCAGTAGCTTTGCCCTAGCAGAAGAAGATCGCATCAAATTCAATCGTCCATTAAAAATGGATAACTGCGCCACTGATGCACAAATGCCGCTGCGCATTTTCAAAGCCAATACCTATCAATTTACGCTCAATCCAACCACCAACGAGCTGACGGTCAAAATCAAACCAAAGCAGAGTCAGGACATCACCTACTCTTGCCCTGTCGCAACTGACACGCCAAAAACCATCAATGTTGCTCAAACCTTTAATGATGGCACTGTCGTTCGCGATGCCTTAACCGGACAAGAAACCACAGTCGCCAATGGCAGCGTCACCATGCAGCCGGGTCCTATGAGCCAAGGTCTATTGCTGCTAGAAGAAGTTGAACAGCAAGCCGACAAACCGTTCAGCTGGGATAACGCAACAGTGTACTTCGTCATGACTGACCGCTTCTACAATGGCAACCCAGACAATGACAACAGCTACGGTCGCAGCAAAGATGGAAAATACGAGATTGGTACCTTCCACGGTGGTGACTTGGCGGGTCTGACGAAAAAACTCGATTACATCGAATCACTTGGTGTGAATGCTATCTGGATAACCTCGCCACTGGAACAAATCCACGGCTGGGTTGGCGGCGGCGATAAAGGCGACTTTAAGCACTACGGCTACCACGGCTACTACCACCAAGATTGGACCAAGCTTGATGCCAACATGGGTACCGAAGATGAACTCAGAACCTTCGTTGATACCGCCCACAAGAAAGGCATCCGCGTGATTTGGGATGTAGTCATGAACCACACAGGCTACGCAACATTAGCAGACATGCAGGAATTCGGCTTTGGTCAGCTTTACCTAGATGACCAAGAAGCTAAAGAAGTCCTTGGTGAAAAATGGACCGACTGGCAGCCAAAATCAGGACAAAGCTGGCACAGCTTCAACGACTACATCAAATACGGTGATAGCGAAGCGTGGGATAAATGGTGGGGCAAAGATTGGATCCGCACCGATATTGGCGACTACGATGCTCCGGGCTACAACGACATCACCATGTCTTTGAACTACCTACCGGATCTCAAAACCGAATCGACTCAGAAAACCGGATTACCAAACTTCTTCCGCAATAAAGACACCAATGCGCAAGATGAGCTGCAAACCCCACGTGAACACCTGATTACCTGGTTATCCGATTGGGTGCGCGACTACGGCATTGACGGCTTCCGTGTCGACACAGCAAAACACGTTGAAATGGAAGCGTGGGCAGAGCTGAAAGCCAGCACCACCCAAGCGCTTGCTCAATGGAAGAAAAACAACCCGGACAAAGCTTTGGATGATCTACCTTTCTGGATGACGGGTGAAGTGTGGGCACACAGCGTGGTGAAGAGCCCGTATTTCGATAACGGCTTCGATTCCATCATCAACTTCGAGTTCCAATCTGACGTAGCGCCAAAAGCGCTGAAGTGTTTCGCTCAACTTGATAATGATTACCGCCGCTATGCAGAGCGTATCAATACCGATCCTGAGTTCAACGTATTGAGCTACCTATCTTCACACGATACACAGCTGTTTTGGTCAGCACGCAGCCGCAGCTTTGATGACCAAGCTCGTGCCGCAAATGCACTGATGCTGGCTCCAGGTGCAGTACAGATCTATTACGGTGATGAGATAGCTCGTGATTTTGGCATTACTGGTTCAGATGCTCACCAAGGCACACGCTCAGATATGCCATGGGATAAGATTCATGGCGAGCGTGAAGATCTACTGCAACATTGGCAAAAGTTGGGTGAATTCCGTAAACGCCACCCAGCGGTTGCTCAAGGTAAGCACATCACTCGCAATCAAGAAGGTTACTACGCGTTCGAACGCCAATACCAAGACGATAAGGTGCTGATTGTTTACACCGGAGAGTAAGTCATACTCTCTCCACCAGCAAGGGAAGCATAAGCTTCCCTTTTTTATTGCTCTTTTTGCCTTTTTATCTCGTACCTCTGGTCTGATGACACACTTTTTTCTTTTTCGGCTTAATTCACACTTTGCGTTAATTACGCATTGAGGTAAGGTCAAGGATTACTCGATAAGCCGATAAAACATCGGCACAAACATACACAAAGCAATCACAATGAATTAGGTATAACGACAAATGCAGTTCTCTAAGTTTGGTGAAAAATTTAATCAGTATTCAGGTATCACGCAGTTAATGGACGATTTGAATGATGGTCTGCGCACACCAGGTGCCATCATGCTCGGTGGAGGTAACCCAGCCGCCATTCCTGCCATGCTCGATTACTTTCGCCAAGCCAGTGAGGAAATGCTCGCCAGTGGAGAGCTCGTCGCCGCCCTCGCCAACTATGATGGTCCGCAAGGCAAAGACGCGTTCGTTAAAGCGTTGGCTCAGTTATTCCGTGAAACTTATGGCTGGGATATTTCTGAGAAAAACATCAGCCTAACTAACGGTAGCCAAAGTGGCTTCTTCTACTTGTTCAACTTGTTGGCAGGTAAACAGCCAGACGGTTCGCACAAGAAGGTGCTACTGCCTATCGCGCCTGAGTACATCGGTTATGGTGATGCAGGCATTGATGAAGATATCTTTGTCTCATACCACCCAGAGATCGAGCTGTTAGATAACGGTCTGTTTAAATACCACGTCGATTTTGAGCAGCTCACCGTCGATGACTCTGTTGCGGCAATCTGCGCGTCTCGCCCAACCAATCCAACGGGTAACGTACTGACAGACGAAGAAGTACGTAAGCTGGACAAGCTGGCACGTGAGAACAACATCCCACTGATTATCGATAACGCCTACGGTCTACCTTTCCCGAACATCATCTTTGAAGATGTCGAGCCGTTCTGGAATGAAAACACCATCCTGTGCATGAGCCTATCTAAACTTGGCTTGCCGGGCGTGCGTTGTGGGATTGTGATTGCGAGTGAAGAAATCACTCAAGCATTAACCAATATGAACGGCATCATCAGCCTAGCTCCAGGCAGTGTTGGTCCTGCGTTGGCAAACCACATTATTGGTAAAGGCGATCTGCTAAAACTGAGCTCAGAGGTGATTAAGCCGTTCTACAAACAGAAGTCGCAACGTGCGGTTGAACTGCTCCAAGAAGCGATTACCGATGAACGCTTCCGTATTCACAAACCAGAAGGCGCTATCTTCTTGTGGCTATGGTTTGATGAACTGCCAATTACGACAATGGAACTGTACCAACGCTTGAAAGCGCGTGGGGTCTTGATTGTTCCGGGTGAATACTTCTTTATTGGTCAGAAAGACGAGTGGGATCATGCACACCAATGCTTGCGTATGAACTACGTTCAAGACGATGAGATGATGCAAAAAGGCATTGCGATTATCGCAGAAGAAGTGGAAAAGGCTTACCGCGAAGGTAAATAGACCGATTAAACTCAGCCGTTCTTCTCTTTGAAATTACTGCTTTGAAATAGCGGATTTGAAAACCCCAAACTAAAAAGAGCGCCCATATGGCGCTCTTTCTCATTCTATAACCGTGTGGTTAACTGAAGTGTCTTTAGCTGATTAGCTGTTTTCAATCAGGTTGTTGCCACCGATAGCAATCTTACGTGGTTGCATCGCTTCTGGAATTTCACGAACTAAATCGATATGAAGTAGACCGTTTTCCATTGATGCACCAACGACTTTTACGTAATCCGCAAGTTGGAATTTACGTTCAAAATCGCGTTCTGCGATGCCTTGGTAAACGTAGTTTTTACCTTCTTCTGCTTTACGCTCGCCCTTCACAATCAACATGTTTTCGTTTTGAGTCAAATCGAGCTGATCTTCAGCAAAACCTGCGACTGCCATAGTAATACGGTAGTTGTGCTCGTCTTTTTGCTCAATGTTGTATGGAGGGTAGCCGCCAGAAGTGTTTTTCGCAGAGCTTGCTTCCATCAGGTTAAACAGACGGTCGAAGCCAATTGCATTACGGTATAGTGGTGAGAAATCTACATTACGCATAATCTATCCTCTTTTAAGCAATAGTCTTAGCCCAGATGAGGGTCATCCACATGGCGCATTTATGCAAGAAAACGCCGAGCTAAGGGATCCGATGATTCATTCCTCTGACCTACTTTTTAGGTGCGGGGACATGATGTCGAATCTAGGGTCAAGTTGTGTGCTAATACTGAGTATCCTCTCTTGAGCGATCTCGTTTAGCGATTCCAGAGGCGCTGTTCTTCTCTTGTTGAGCAAGTTAGCCATCCCTCTTCATAACTAGATATAAGGTCGAAAAATGGGCTTTCAAGGGCTACGGTGAAAATATTTTAGATCCCCGACTCGATCGTTCCTCCCTCTCGAAGATGACGTCCTAACATACTAATAATGAAAAGCGCCACTTACATCCACTCTTTCCTTAAATGTAGAGTTTCAAAGCCAAGCTTCCCCGCCTCCATAGAGTGCAGCCCATTCTTGTGTCTCGTTTCTTTTATCTGGTTTCTCTCCACTCAATAAAAAAGCACCACCCGAAGGCAGTGCTTTTAAAATTCTATCAAAAGAAATTTAGATTCGTTTTTCCGCAGGGGGATATGCTTAGTTCTAGGAGAAGGCGCGCAGCATACAAGTGTATGTGAGCATCTTCGACAACGAAATCAGCATATCCAGCAAAGGAAAAATAGTCTAAACGTCTAGGTTTGCTACTTTCAGCGCGTTCTCTTCAATGAAGTTACGACGCGGCTCAACTTGGTCACCCATTAGCGTTGTGAACAATTGGTCTGCGCCTACCGCATCTTCAATGGTTACTTGCATCATGCGACGTGTCTCTGGGTCCATTGTGGTTTCCCAAAGCTGATCTGGGTTCATCTCACCTAGACCTTTGTAGCGCTGTAGGCTTAGACCACGACGCGACTCTTTGATTAGCCACTCAAGTGCCGCTGCAAAGCTTGATACCGGCTGAGTACGCTCACCACGTTTGATGTAAGCGCCTTCTTCTAGCAGACCGTCTAGCGCTTCAGATAGATCCGCTAGTTTGCCGTACTCTTTCGAGTTCAGTAGGTCGATGCTTAGTGCGTAGTCATGAGTCACACCGTGAGTACGTACGATGATCTTAGGTAGGTTTAGACCTAGCTCTTCGTGTTGCTCAACTTCGAAGCTGTATTGGCTTGCGCCTACTTCTTTCGCGTTTAGCTGCTCAACAAGCTGCTTTGTCCACGCTTCTACTGTTGCAGCATCATGACATTGCTCTGCCGTTAGACGCGGCGTGTAGATTAGCTCATGAACTAGCGCGCTTGGGTAGCGGCGGCTCATGCGATCCGCTAGCTTGATACCAGCGTTGTATTGCTGAACTAGCTTCTCTAGCGCTTCGCCTGCCAATGCTGGTGCTTCTGCGTTTACGTGTAGCGATGCGTTATCAAGTGCCAAAGCAACTTGGTATTGGTTCATCGCATCTTCGTCTTTGATGTACTGCTCTTGTTTGCCTTTCTTCACTTTGTAAAGCGGTGGCTGAGCAATGTACACATAGCCACGCTCGATAAGCTCTGGCATTTGACGGTAGAAGAAGGTCAACAGTAGCGTACGGATGTGCGAACCATCGACGTCAGCATCGGTCATGATGATGATGTTGTGGTAACGCAGTTTATCCGGGTTGTACTCATCACGACCGATACCACAACCTAGTGCAGTGATCAGCGTTGCTACTTCTTGAGAAGAAAGCATCTTGTCGAAACGCGCTTTTTCTACGTTAAGAATCTTACCTTTTAGCGGTAGGATTGCTTGGTTCTTACGGTTACGGCCTTGTTTTGCGGAGCCGCCTGCCGAATCACCCTCCACTATGTATAGTTCAGAGAGTGCTGGATCTTTTTCCTGACAGTCTGCAAGTTTGCCTGGCAGACCTGCTAGGTCTAGTGCGCCTTTACGACGAGTCATTTCACGAGCTTTACGCGCCGCTTCACGAGCACGAGCTGCATCTATGATTTTCGAACAAACCATCTTCGCTTCTGCCGGGTTCTCAATTAGGAACTCAGACAGTTTCTCACCCATTGCTGATTCAACCGCTGACTTCACTTCAGAAGAAACCAGTTTATCTTTAGTTTGGCTTGAGAACTTAGGATCAGGCACTTTAACCGAAACAACCGCAGTTAGACCTTCACGCGCGTCATCACCAGAAGTTGCTGTTTTCGCTTTCTTAGAGAAGCCTTCTTTGTCCATGAAAGAGTTCAGTGTACGCGTTAGCGCTGCACGGAAACCCGCAAGGTGAGTACCACCGTCGCGTTGTGGGATGTTGTTAGTGAAACAGTAGATGTTCTCTTGGAAACCGTCATTCCACTGCATCGCCACTTCTACCGAGATACCATCTTCGCGCTCAAAGTCGAAGTGGAAGATTTTCTCGATGATTGGTGTTTTGTTGGTGTTTAGGTGCTCAACAAACGCTTGGATACCACCTTCAAACATGAAGTGGTCGCTCTTGTCTGCTTCGCGCTCATCAACCAGTTTGATTGAAACACCAGAGTTCAGGAAAGAAAGTTCACGTAGACGCTTCGCTAGGATGTCGTAGTGAAATTCTGTGTTCGAGAATGTTTCTGCACTTGGCCAGAAACGGATTTGTGTACCAGTTTGGTCAGTATCACCAATTACTGCTAGTGGCGCTTGAGGCTCACCATGATGGTAAGTTTGCGTATGGATATGACCGCCGCGGTGGATAGTCAGAACCACTTTCTCAGACAGTGCGTTTACTACTGAAACACCTACGCCGTGTAGACCGCCTGATACTTTGTATGAGTTATCATCGAACTTACCACCAGCATGAAGTACCGTCATGATAACTTCTGCAGCAGATACTTTTTCTTCTGGGTGCATTTCTGTTGGAATGCCACGACCATCATCCGTAACTGAAACCGAGTTGTCCTCATGAATTGTCACAACGATGTCTTTACAGTGACCTGCCAACGCTTCATCAATTGAGTTATCCACCACCTCGAAGACCATGTGGTGAAGACCAGTGCCGTCGTCCGTGTCGCCGATGTACATACCTGGACGCTTACGTACCGCATCCAGACCCTTCAGTACCTTAATACTCGATGAATCGTAATTTTCAGACATGAGTTTCTCTCTTCTAGTTTTACTCTATCCTGCCATGTTCCACATGAAACAATTTGCCCGTATCGTCCAACATATCGGCGATTTGGCTTTCAGTGATAGAGCTTACAAATACTTGTGCGCCCGTCTCTTTCAAGCAGTCCGCTAGACGCTTGCGACGTTGGCTGTCTAATTCCGACGCAAAGTCGTCAATTAGGTAAATACATTGTTTGCCGGTCATTTCGGTAAGGTGTTGCCCCTGCGCCACACGCAAAGCACACACCATGAGTTTTAATTGACCGCGTGACAAAACGTCTTCAACTGGCGTTCCGTTCACTTTAATGCGCAAATCAGCTTTATTTGGACCACTAAAGGTGTAACCCAATGACTGATCACGCTCGAAATTCTTTTCTAGTATCTCATGATAAGGGGTGTCTTTGTCCCAACCACGATAATACTTTAATTGGATCTCAAATTCTGGCAAAAACGTCTGACAGATAGTTTCCGCTACGGTTTTCATCTGTTCGATGTATAGCGCTCGCCATTGACTGATGTTTTCAGCCAAATGTGCCATCTCTTGATCCCAATAACTGAGTTCACGATAACTTCTGGCCGTTTTAAGCAGAGCATTGCGTTGCTTGTTAAGACGCTTGAAACGCCCCCATGCATCATAAAAAGCAGGCTCGGTGTGAAACACACCCCAGTCGATGAATGCACGACGATGTTTTGGACCATCCGTTAGTAGATCAAATCCTTCTGGATGTATCAACTGTAAAGGCAAAACTTGTGCAAGTTGCGCCAGTTTTTGTCCAGATTGACCGCCTATTTTAACCTCTGTTGAGCCATCACGCTGCTTATTAATGCCGATAGGTAGCTCAAATTGATCCGAGTTCAAAAAACGACCATGAACAAACAGCTCATCGCACTCATTTTGGATAACTCGACCGGTCAACGAACTCTTGAAAGAGCGACCATGTCCGAGCAAGTAAATGGCTTCTAAAACACTGGTTTTACCGCTGCCGTTCGGTCCAATAAGAAAGTTAAAGCCTGCTGATAGGTCAATATCACAGGCTTTAATGTTTCGAAACTGCTGAATGATGAGGCGAGAAAGTGGCATTCAGATGACTTACAGACGAATTGGCATCACCACGTACATTGCACTATCGTCGTCTGCGTTTTCAATCAACGCACTGGCGTTGGCATCCGACATCGACACACGCACATTGTCGCAACGCAGTGTATTAAGTACATCAAGCACGTAGCTTACGTTAAAGCCGATCTCGATAGCGTCACCTTCAAAGGTCACGTCTAGCATTTCTTCTGCTTCTTCTTGCTCTGGGTTGTTAGCAGTAATGCGCATTTCACTACCCGCAAGATTCACACGAACGCCACGGAATTTTTCGTTAGAAAGAATCGCAGCACGTGAGAAGGCTTGACGTAACTCATCACAACTTGCTTCTAGCGTTTTGTTGGTGCTTTGCGGCAATACGCGGCGATAATCAGGGAAACGACCATCAACCAGCTTAGAAGTGAAGATAAAGTTGTTCACTTCTGCACGTACATTTGAGCTGCCAATTTGTAGTACGACAGGCTGTTCTGGCGCATCCATCAGTTTAACAAGCTCTTGTACCCCCTTGCGAGGCACGATAATTTGCTTTTGCGCAAAATCTGCACCGAGCTGAGTTTGAGATACTGCCATACGGTGACCATCGGTTGCCACGCTGCGTAGCGTCGTACCGTCGATTTCAAACAACATGCCGTTTAGGTAGTAACGAACGTCTTGGTTCGCCATAGAGAATTGTGTTTTTTCAATCAGCGTACGTAGATCAGACTGAGTCAGTGAAACTTCTACTTCACTCTGCCAATCTTCAATGTTTGGGAAATCGTTCGCTGGAAGTGTTGCCAGTGAGAAACGGCTACGACCAGAACGTACCTGTACGCGATCGCCTTCTAATACGAAGGTAATGATGGAGTCATCAGGTAGACCACGACAGATATCAAGAAACTTACGAGAAGGAACGGTAATGCTGCCCGCTTCAAAATCCCCTTCTAGAGTCACTTTGCTCACCAATTCCACTTCCAAATCGGTCGCGGTCATGGATAACACGTTATCTTCTACTTTAAGCAGTAGGTTACCCAGAATTGGTAGGGTTGGTCGACCACCTAATGCGCCCGAAACCTGTTGTAGCGGTTTGATTAAATGACTACGTTCAATAGTAAATTTCATGCTTGGCTCTTTACGCTGTCAGCTCAATTAATGATTTGCTTGGAATACTGTCATTCTAACCGATTAAGAAGACAGGGTGCGAATCAAGTTAGAGTAATCTTCTTTAATATCGTGGCTCTCTTCACGTAGCTGCTCAATCTTGCGACAAGCATGCAGTACAGTGGTGTGGTCACGACCACCAAACGCATCACCAATTTCCGGCAAGCTATGATTAGTCAGCTCTTTTGCCAGCGCCATCGCCAACTGACGAGGACGAGCAACTGAGCGAGAGCGACGCTTAGACAGCAGATCAGCCACTTTAATCTTGTAGTATTCCGCCACTGTCTTTTGAATATTGTCGATAGTAACGAGCTTCTCTTGCAGAGCAAGTAGGTCGCGCAGCGCTTCACGAACGAAATCAATCGTGATTGGGCGACCGGTGAAGTTCGCGTTAGCAATAACGCGGTTAAGTGCCCCTTCCAACTCACGAACGTTGGAACGCAGACGCTTAGCAATAAAGAATGCCACTTCATCTGCTAGGTGGATTTGGTGGTCTTCCGCTTTCTTCATCAAGATCGCTACACGAGTTTCAAGCTCTGGTGGCTCGATCGCGACGGTTAATCCCCAACCGAAACGTGATTTCAGACGATCTTCTACACCGCTGATCTCTTTTGGGTAGCGATCTGAAGTCAAAATGATCTGTTGGTTACCTTCTAGCAATGCGTTAAAGGTATGGAAGAATTCTTCTTGTGAACGCTCTTTATTGGCAAAGAATTGGATATCATCGATAAGCAACGCATCAACACTTCGGTAGTAGCGTTTGAACTCCTCAATCGCATTGTTTTGCAGTGCTTTCACCATATCTTGCACAAAACGCTCAGAGTGCATGTACACCACTTTCGCATTTGGGTTGTTATCCACAATGGCATTACCCACTGCATGCAACAAGTGCGTTTTACCCAAGCCAGTACCACCGTATAGGAACAGCGGGTTATATGCAGCACCTGGGTTATCCGAAACCTGACGAGCAGCAGCAAGACCCAATTGGTTCGACTTACCTTCAACGAAGTTATTGAACTTATGTTTTGGGTTCACATTAGAGCGGTGGTTGATGTCTGCGATCACTTGCGCGTCATCATCCCACGTTTTATGCACAGGCTTACGGGCTTGCAGCTGAGCGGGCGCTGAAGACTCTGCCGCAACATCCGCCGGCGTTCGTGTCGGTGCCGGTTTTGGTGCTGCAACTCGGCGACTGCCAACTTCAAAGCGTAAACTAGGTACATCATTACCGCAGTATTCTTGCAGTAAGCGATTAATGCTATTCAGGTACTTGTCACGAACCCAATCCAACACAAAGCGGTTAGGTGCGAACAAAGTGAGAGTATTGTCATTGAGCTCCGCTTGTAACGGACGAACCCACATACTGAATTCTGTAGCTGGTAGCTCTTCTTGAAGCTGCTGCAAACATTGCAACCAAAGCGAAGATGACACGGTGCCCCCACTGAGTATTTGAATTATCGGAAAAGACTGGCAATTTTACCTGTTGATAACCAAGATCGCCAGCAATTGATCGATGATCCAGTGAATAAGATCTAAGTTATTCACAATATTTTCGCCCAACATAGTGAGATCAACACATCTTGCCCCAAATTTGCCCACACATTGATCCACATTTAGGCAAAATCAGTCAGATCGAGTCATTGGTGATAACTCTGTGTATGAATTTTCATTCATCGGCTTATTTCGATCGTCACTCATGCTTCTTTCGATCGTTTTTTCATCATTTATCCCTATATCTTGGCTACTATCTATACCAAATAAGATCTTATTACTCTGAGGTCTAGGTTATTGCACTTGGTTATTTCTTTAATTGAGCTAACTGACAGTAGTATTTCCAACCATAAAATTATGGAGATGTATTATGAAAAACTGGATTAAGGTTGCCGTTGCAGCCATCGCTTTATCTGCCGCCACCGTTCAAGCAGCAACTGAAGTCAAAGTTGGTATGTCTGGTCGCTACTTCCCATTCACTTTTGTGAAGCAAGATAAGCTACAAGGTTTTGAAGTGGATATGTGGGATGAGATCGGTAAGCGTAATGATTACAAGATCGAATACGTAACAGCGAACTTTTCTGGTTTGTTTGGCCTACTCGAAACAGGTCGTATTGATACCATCTCGAACCAAATCACGATGACAGATGCGCGT
Source organism: Vibrio sp. L85 (assembly GCF_963871815.1). NCBI lineage: Bacteria > Pseudomonadati > Pseudomonadota > Gammaproteobacteria > Vibrionales > Vibrionaceae > Vibrio > Vibrio sp. L85. Next base: position 58,034 of record NZ_CAWMYL010000061.1, on the reverse strand, counting down.
AAAGCAAAATACCTATTTGCTGACCCATACGTAGTAGACGGTGCGCAAATTACCGTACGTAAAGGCAACGATAGCATCCAAGGTGTCGAAGATCTCGCAGGCAAAACCGTTGCTGTTAACCTAGGCTCTAACTTTGAACAGTTGCTACGTGATTACGACAAAGATGGCAAGATCAACATTAAGACTTACGATACAGGTATTGAACACGATGTGGCACTAGGTCGTGCGGATGCTTTCATCATGGATCGTTTGTCTGCCCTAGAACTGATTAAGAAAACGGGTCTACCGCTTCAACTGGCAGGTGAACCATTTGAAACGATTCAAAACGCTTGGCCATTCGTGGATAACGAAAAGGGTCGTAAGCTACAAGCGGAAGTGAATAAAGCACTTGCAGAAATGCGCGCAGACGGAACAGTAGAGAAGATTTCAGTGAAATGGTTTGGTGCCGACATCACGAAGTAAAACTTCTCTTCTTTTAGGACGCAGGGCTTTATCTCGCGTCCTTTTTTAACTCAATGACAAGGTGGAACTTCGTATTCCACCTTTTCTTTTCTCAAGGTAAGTCGTATGGGATTTGATTTTAATTACATGCTGGAGCTGCTACCGATACTGCTCAAGTATCTTGGCACGACCATGGAAATGGCCACATGGGGATTGGTCTTTTCTTTAATTCTATCCGTCATTTTAGCGAACATTCGCGTATTTAAGCTGCCAGTTCTCGACCAATTGAGCCAACTTTATATCAGCTTCTTCCGTGGTACTCCGCTTTTAGTACAACTGTTTCTGCTCTACTACGGCTTACCGCAAATCTTCCCATTTATGGTGGGAATCGATGCCTTTTCTGCTGCGGTAATTGGTTTAACGCTGCACTTTGCCGCTTATATGGCAGAGAGCATTCGTGCAGCCATCATTGGCATTGATCGCAGCCAAATGGAAGCAAGCTTGTCGGTCGGTATGACAACCACACAAGCGATGCGCCGTGTGATTTTACCGCAGGCAACACGTGTCGCACTGCCTTCATTGATGAACTACTTCATCGATATGATTAAGTCGACATCCCTCGCCTTCACACTTGGTGTTGCAGAAATCATGGCCAAAGCGCAGATGGAAGCTTCGTCTAGCTTCCGTTTCTTTGAAGCGTTCCTTGCTGTCGCTCTGATTTACTGGGGCGTGGTGGTTATCCTGACTCGAGTACAGATTTGGGCAGAAGCGAAATTGAATAAGGCGTACGTACGATGATCAAACTAGAAAACATTCACAAACGTTTTGGCGATACTGAAGTTCTAAAAGGCATTGATCTCGACATCAAACAAGGTGAGATCATCGTTATTATCGGCTCAAGCGGTACTGGCAAGTCGACACTTCTACGTACCGTAAACTTCTTAGAGCAAGCAGACGAAGGCCGCATTACCATCGATGACATTTCGGTCGATACACAAAAACACACCAAAGCAGAAGTGCTTGCTCTACGTCGCCGTACTGGGTTTGTCTTTCAAAACTATGCCCTATTTGCTCATATGAATGCGCGTCAGAACATCGCAGAGGGCTTGATTACTGTTCGAGGATGGAAGAAAGATGACGCGTTAAAACGTGCTCAACAGATTCTGGATGACATTGGTCTTGGGGACAAAGGTGAAAGTTATCCAGCGGCGCTCTCGGGTGGACAACAACAACGTGTGGGTATCGGTAGAGCGATGGCACTGCAACCCGAATTGCTGCTTTTTGATGAACCAACATCAGCTCTGGATCCTGAGTGGGTCGGAGAAGTTCTCTCATTAATGAAGAAGTTAGCGAATCAACACCAAACCATGCTGGTGGTAACGCACGAGATGCAATTTGCCAAAGAAGTCGCTGACAGAGTGATCTTTATGGCTGAAGGCAACATTGTTGAACAAGGTTCTCCACAAGATATCTTCGATAATCCACAAGATCCTCGTTTGAAAAAATTCCTTAACCAAGTGGGAATAGAGTAAAGATCAAGCATCAAGATCAATCGATCCTTGAGATTTGACTCACACTACGTATAATCGCCCGGTCGGAATTTCGTACTCATGAGTCATTGACACATTATGTGAGTGTGATTACAATTCCGCCTCTTTGTTGAGAGGCGTCGGTTGTTCTTCTTTAATAAAGAGCTTCTTTATATAAAGAAAGCAAAATGCCCACGCCGGGTTTAACAAGAACCTAAAACTACTGATCAGTAAAGGTAATTATCATGAAACGCACTTTTCAACCTACAGTTCTAAAGCGCAAGCGTACTCACGGCTTCCGTGCTCGCATGGCAACTAAGAACGGTCGTAAAGTTATCAACGCACGTCGTGCAAAAGGCCGTGCGCGCCTATCAAAATAATCGCTAGTTTATTTTGAACACGTACGCGTTTAATCGGGAGTTACGCTTGTTAACTCCCGAGCATTATCAAAACGTCTTCCAGCAAGCTCATCGAGCTGGCTCGCCTCATTTCACCATCATTGCTCGCAATAACAAACTTTCTCACCCACGATTAGGTTTAGCTGTTCCGAAAAAGCAAATCAAAACTGCTGTCGGTCGTAACCGTTTTAAGCGTTTGGCTCGTGAAAGCTTTCGTAACAATCAACATCAGCTTCCAAATAAAGATTTTGTTGTGATCGCGAAGAAAAGCGCGCAAGATTTAAGCAATGAGGAATTATTTAAGTTGTTTGATAAGCTATGGCATCGCCTGTCTCGCCCTTCACGTGGATAGCCATTGGGCTCGTTAATCTTTATCGCTGGTTTATCAGCCCTCTGATTGGTCCTCGCTGCCGGTTCACACCAACTTGTTCCACTTACGCGCTAGAAGCTTTGAGAGCTCACGGTTTTGTAAAAGGATGTTGGTTATCAGGCAAACGTCTATTAAAATGCCACCCTTTGAATGAAGGGGGGTATGACCCCGTTCCACCAGTCCAAAAACAAGACAGAGATAACTAACGATGGATTCTCAACGTAATATCCTGCTCATTGCTCTGGCACTGGTTTCTTTCTTGCTGTTTCAACAGTGGCAAGTAGCAAAGAACCCAGCACCTCAAGCAGTTGAACAGGCTCAATCAAGCAGTACTCTACCTGCACCATCTTTTGCTGATGAGCTAGACCCAGTTCCAGGTCAACAGCAAGCTTCTGCAAAAACTATCACAGTAACGACTGATGTTTTAACTCTGTCGATCGACACCGTTGGTGGCGATGTGGTACATGCCGACCTTAACAAATACTCTGCTGAACTTGATTCATCAGATCCATTCGTTCTGCTAAAAGACACTAAAGGTCACCAGTTCATCGCGCAAAGCGGTCTAGTGGGTCCTCAAGGTATCGACCTAAGCAGCACTAACCGTCCTCACTACAACGTAAGTGCAGACAGCTTCAAACTGGCTGACGGTCAAGACGAACTACGCGTTCCAATGACGTTCACTGCAAACGGTATCGAATACATTAAAACTTACGTACTGAAACGTGGCAGCTACGCGCTGAACGTGGAATACGATGTAGTGAACAACTCTGGTAACAACGCAACATTTGGTATGTACGCTCACTTGCGTCAAAACCTAATGGACGCTGGTGGTAGCATCACAATGCCAACTTACCGTGGCGGTGCTTACTCAACAGAAGACGTTCGTTACAAAAAATACAGCTTTGAAGACATGCAGGATCGCAACTTGTCTCTCAACCTAGCAGATGGTCAAGGTTGGGCAGCAATGATCCAACACTACTTCGCTGCAGCTTGGATCCCACGTAACGAACCAGGTACTAACCTGTACACTCGCGTGATTGGTAATCTAGGTGATATCGGCGTACGTATGCCAAACAAAACTATCGCGACGGGTGATCAAGCGAAGTTTGAAGCAACGCTTTGGGTTGGTCCTAAACTGCAAAAAGAAATGGCTGCAGTAGCACCAAACCTAGACCTAGTAGTGGACTACGGCTGGCTATGGTTCATCGCTAAACCACTTCACTCACTGCTTGCTTTCATCCAAAGCTTCGTGGGTAACTGGGGTGTAGCAATCATCTGTTTGACCTTCATCGTTCGTGGTGCAATGTACCCACTAACGAAAGCGCAATACACGTCTATGGCGAAAATGCGTATGCTACAGCCTAAGCTGCAAGCTATGCGTGAGCGCATCGGTGATGACCGTCAGCGCATGAGCCAAGAGATGATGGAACTGTATAAGAAAGAGAAAGTGAACCCTCTGGGCGGCTGTCTACCTCTTATCCTACAGATGCCTATCTTCATCGCTCTATACTGGGCACTAATGGAATCGGTTGAGCTACGTCACTCACCATTCTTTGGTTGGATTCACGACCTTTCAGCACAGGACCCTTACTACATCCTGCCGCTACTGATGGGTGCGTCAATGTTCCTAATCCAGAAGATGAGCCCAACAACAGTAACGGATCCAATGCAGCAGAAGATCATGACCTTTATGCCGGTTATGTTTACCTTCTTCTTCTTGTTCTTCCCATCAGGTCTAGTTCTATACTGGTTGGTGTCGAACATCGTTACGCTGATCCAGCAGACTTTGATTTACAAAGCGCTGGAGAAAAAAGGCTTACACACTAAGTAAACCTTTATAGAAAAGCATAAGAAAGGCGGCCAAAAGGTCGCCTTTTTGTTTTTGGCTGATTACAATTCAGCTAACTAATTGGTTCTGGCTCCCTAGGTCTGTAAAACCCTATAGCCCAGCTCAAAAGGCAAGATTATGACTACAGATACGATTGTCGCTCAGGCTACCGCACCCGGTCGTGGTGGTGTCGGCATTATTCGTGTTTCAGGCCCCAAGGCCAATCAAGTGGCACTAGAAGTCACAGGTAGAACGCTAAAGCCTCGCTACGCAGAGTATCTGCCATTCCAAGCGGAAGATGGCACCGTGCTAGACCAAGGCATTGCACTGTACTTCCCTAACCCACATTCGTTCACTGGCGAAGACGTTCTAGAACTTCAAGGTCACGGCGGTCCTGTTGTAATGGACATGCTAATTAAACGTATTCTGGGCATTGATGGTGTTCGTGCAGCCCGTCCTGGCGAATTCTCAGAACGTGCATTCTTGAATGATAAGATGGACTTAACGCAAGCTGAAGCGATCGCAGACTTGATCGATGCAAGCTCAGAAGAAGCGGCAAAATCAGCATTGCAATCGCTGCAGGGTCAGTTCTCACAACGTATTCAAACGCTGGTGGAGTCGTTGATTCACCTACGAATTTACGTTGAAGCAGCGATCGATTTCCCTGAAGAAGAAATAGACTTTCTTGCCGATGGAAAAGTATCAGCCGATCTTCAAGCCATCATCGATAACCTAGATGCAGTGCGTAAAGAAGCAAACCAAGGCGCCATCATGCGTGAAGGTATGAAAGTCGTGATTGCAGGTCGTCCTAATGCGGGTAAATCTAGCCTTCTGAATGCTCTGTCAGGCAAAGAGTCTGCAATTGTGACTGATATTGCCGGTACAACACGTGATGTACTGCGTGAACACATTCACATTGATGGTATGCCTCTACACATTATTGATACTGCCGGTCTGCGTGATGCTTCAGATGAGGTTGAGAAAATCGGTATCGAGCGAGCATGGGACGAAATAGCCCAAGCGGACCGTGTGCTCTTCATGGTAGATGGCACCACGACTGACGCCACGGATCCAAAAGACATATGGCCGGATTTCGTTGATCGCCTACCAAACAATATTGGAATGACGGTGATCCGTAACAAAGCGGATCAAACCGGTGAAGAAATGGGGATCTGCCATGTGAATGATCCAACGTTAATTCGTCTTTCGGCAAAAACAGGCGCAGGTGTGGATGCTTTACGCACCCATTTAAAAGAATGTATGGGCTTCTCAGGCAATACGGAAGGCGGCTTTATGGCTCGTCGTCGCCATCTCGATGCATTAGAACGTGCAGCTCAGCACCTACAAATAGGTCAAGAACAGCTTGAAGGCTTCATGGCTGGCGAGATTTTGGCAGAAGAACTGCGTATCACTCAGCAACACTTGAACGAGATTACCGGAGAGTTCAGTTCCGATGACCTCCTTGGACGAATCTTCTCCTCATTCTGTATCGGGAAGTAAAGTGGGCAAATAACGGAAAACAACAGCAAGCAACGGTAGATAACACACTGATTTTATTAGATCGTCATTTGCCGTTTGTTTCCATCCGTTGCCGTTAATTGCCAAATCTAGTCCCCATTTGGGCTCCATGACATGCTACTCGCACTGATTGGGGCCCAAATGGAGTCTAAAATGAAAATTTCTATTCAAAAACGAACACTTAGAGCTGATGGCACACGCTCACTACGTTTGGTTTATGATCATGGTTATGCCACAAACACACTAGGTGGACGCCAAAATAAACGTAAACGCAGCTACGAAACTTTAGACCTGTACGTTCACGACAAACCTAAAACACCCGCCCAGCGCCAACACAACAAAGAACACATGCTTCTCGCCGAAACCATTAGGAGTAAACGACTGGTTGAATGGCAATCCCAAAAGCATGGTTTTGAGGATCGAACTAAGCGCTCAGCTAGCTTCATTGATTACTTTCAACAGCAAATTGATATCAAAGAACAAACTACCTCAACCTCCAACCATTCGATCTGGCTTTCAGCTCGTAAGCACCTGCTGTTCTACTGCGGAAAACATGATCTTAGTTTTGATGAGCTGGATAAAGACTGGTTAGACGGATTTAAGTATTACCTGACCAATGAAGCGAAAACCAAGAGTGATGAGCCTTTGTCTCGCAACACGCAAAGCTCCTACTTCAATAAAGTTCGCGCGGCAATCAACGAAGCACATAGTGAAGGCATTATTCGTGATAATCCACTGTCACAAGTAACCAGTATCAAAGCGAAAACGACAAAGCGGGTTTATTTAACACTGGATGAAGTCAACGCGTTAGCTCACACAGAATGTCGCTACCCAGTCCTTAAACGTGCGTTTTTGTTCTCATGTGCAACGGGGATGCGTTGGTGCGATATCCACAGACTTACCTGGTCAGAAATAGAGACATTTAATAATCACAAACGCATTATCTTCGACCAAGTCAAACTCTCTCACGGCGATGCTAAGAGCCTTCAATACCTAGACCTACCAAAGTTTGCGGAATCACTCTTAGGTCCAGTCAAAGCGGCACACGAGCGTGTATTTAAGGGATTAAAATACTCTTCGTATATGAACGTTGAACTGCTTAGATGGAGCCTAGCTGCTGGAATCAGTAAACACGTTACATTCCACAGTGGCCGCCATACGTTTGCAGTGATCCAACTGAGCAGAGGCGTGGATATTTACTCAGTGTCTCGATTGCTTGGTCATAGCGAACTTAAAACAACCGAGATCTATGCTGACATCATAGAACAGCGCAGGATGGAAGCCATGCTGACATTCCCCGATATTTTTACATCTTCTGGAAAGGATTCAGCGGCCTGATGAGGTCGCTGCGATAACGGTATTACTTACGAGAAGTGGTGGCGACATAGTTTGCTGCCCTTTTTTCTATCTCATGGCGAGATGAAACACGCTGCTCCTCAACCCAACTCATGATGGCTTGGCGCTCAAATCGGAGGTGTTTGCCAAGCTTAAAGTAAGGGATCTCTGCCGAGCTCGTTAGCTTATACAGCTGGTTTGTAGACAAACCGAGTAAGACAGCACATTCATCAACAGTTAGAATATCCTTTCCAAGTAACTCCACCTTTTGTTGCTGCAAACGCTGCTCCAGAACAGCGCGCTCAACACGATCTATTTTGGCGAGAATGGATTGAAGAAGAGCTTGCTCGTTGGTTGTCATCGTATCACCTCCTCACCCATTGGAATGTCTCTGGGAAGAGTGGGAAAGCCGGGAAATGCACTATTCATCAATACCCATCTCCTTCAACTCAGAGAGGATCTTTTCCGGCCAGAAGGCAAAAAAACGATGATCAAACTCAGTACCGTTCTTCTTTTCGATAATCCGAAGTGTTCCCCTACGATCTTCATTGGTTTCAAACCACCCTTTATGAATCAAAGGGCTCAATTGACTCTTGTATTGACGCCGCAGCCGTAGCTGCTTAACAAACTCTTGTTTGTGGATAAGCCACTGGATCTCATCACCATCCTGCCGCACGTAACCAAACTTTGAAGATCTGCTCGTACAGAATTCAGGGAGCTTATTTTCCCAATACCGAATCGCTTGTTTCAAAGCACTTAACACCTCATACGTTTCTTGATTGTGCTGGTGCCCTCGATGGGCTAGCCAGCGACTAAAAACGCTATAGACGGAATAGAGCGACTCTTCTTCAGACCATGGTACTAACTGGTTTCGTGACGCAACAGACAACGCGACACCAACAAGGACAAAGCGCTTCAATACCCGATGAACCTGGCCGGAATAATTGCTTTTAGACCAATGCTGCCTCAGCGTTTCGATTTCACGCTGTAAGACAACATCCAGATCGGGCTTATCTGAAATAAGCGTCATCCAAGCCGTAAACAAAGTGCCAAAATACTTTTGCGTCTGCTTTTCTAAGTGCTCAGCAAATTGAGATGGCGAGGAAAAGCGGTGTAGATCCGCAAAACAACCGAAACGCTCTTCGGCAGGAATTTCGATGACTCGAATCAGCTGACCCGCTTTCACTTGATAACCAGAGGACTCCATCAGCTCTGTCAGGTCAATCTCTCCATTACTCAAGGTCAACGTCCGCCAATTGGCAATATTCGCCAGGCCGCCTGTTTCAGTGGCTCGCAGCTTCCCACATCCGTTGACGATTTGATAAGCCGCTGAACTGGCTTCTTCCGCCGAGCACAACCCAAGCTCATCTAACACAAGCAACATGTCATGATGTTCCGATGCAACCGCTTCAATACCGTTTGCCGTCGTTTTCCACGACTTGATATATGACTTATCAGCATAAACAGACGCTGCAACAAACGATGTGACAGACTTCCCCGACGAAGATGGCCCCATAATATGGAATGCCGCACTTTCCATCCCTACTGGCTTGAGAAGCGGTGCGGCCAACGCAACACCAACAGAAAAAATGAGCAAGGGGTTGCCGACCAACAAAGAACCGACTTCACTTTGCCATTCAGCTAAGTTCCCTTCAGCCAAACAAAGTGAATCAGCCATACCACCAGAAAAATAGTAGGACTCATCTGACCGTCCGAAGCTTTTCTCCGGAGTAACGAACACCTTGTCATGCCAACCTGTTCTTGTGACACAAAAGGCCGTTTGTGCCGCTTTGAGCTCTTCCCGCAAATAGCGCTGGACCATACTCCATGCAGTTTGCTCAGGCTCCAGCCAAAAACCGGTATCGAACAATTCATCTCTTAGCTGATAGTTGGTCCCTCCCATGATCTTTCTGGCAGGTACTATCATTCGGATCGTCTGTCTGTCCATATTGATGATTTCAATACAAGCACTGAACCCTGACTTCCGATCAGGTGAACGCGTTCTAGCAAGAACCTTGACCGAAGAGCTCAACGAACGCCAACCTCGCTCACGGCAGAAATTCTGTAGTTGATCATGGTGATGACGAAACTTCATATGACCTCCCTATCACAGGCTCAAAAGCCACTTCTGCACATCTTCAAGGCGAAATCTCACACTTCGAGCGCCAGGTGATAGTGTGACTGGTGTAGGAAAGGAACCATTTTTTACATAGCGGCGAATCGTCGCTTGAGATAGTTGCGTTAGTTTGCAAACTTCTTGATAGCTTAATAGCTGATTTGATTGTTTTTGTTCGGTCATAACTACTCCTGACAGTTAATGGATAATCAAGGAATAGTTTGCAGGGTGAGCAACGTAAAGGCGCGCGGTGCTCAGGCCCAAAATAGGCAGATGGAGCAGAAAATATGCCTGTAAAATGCTTTATTTAGGGTTACAGAAGCAGATAATGGTGCAGTAATGTGATTAGGAGTTACTTCAGCGTTATTCATCAAGCCACAAAGCGCTATACGTTACGTAACTCGTTAATGCGTTAAGTTGATCACCACAGTTAACGCTTAGTGATTAGATCCACACTTTCACTTGTGAAAGTGTGTTTTCAGTAATCCCTGTAGACAAGCAACACCAGCTATATATCCTCTCGAATAATTTCATTTCAACTCTAATTTTTAACCACTGACTGGCATTTCTGTTATAGTTGCACTTACGTTCAGAATGCCTGCATGAATAGGAACACATGATCAAATGCCACCTCGCCCGTTTGATGGGAGAGCGCAAATTAAGAATAGCGGATGTCATTCGTGAAACGGGTTTAAGCCGCAACACAGTGACACTTCTGTACAAAGAAACAGCACAAAAAGTGGACTTAGAAGCCATTGACAAACTGTGCGTGCTATTTAATTGTCAAGTTGGTGAGCTCTTAGAACAGTCACCAGAGAATGATCAATAAAAACAATAACGAAGGACTGATATGAGCTTCACAGAAGATTCAAGAGTAAAAATACCAACGATCCTACATCTCATGCGTTTGGGTTATGAGTACCTATCCCTGAAAGGAACACACTGGGACAAGGATACAAATATCTTCCCGGAATTATTCTCCTCAGCGGTCAGCCGTATAAATCCTGACATGACATCTGATGACGTTGCCCGTTTGCTCGAAGAAGTGAAACTCTCTCTGGAGAACGAAGACTTAGGCCGAGCTTTTTTCAATAAGTTGAAGGCTCGATCTGGTACTAAGCTGATCGATTTCGAGAACTTTTCCAACAACAGCTTCCATGTTGTTACTGAGCTAACCTACAAGAACGGAGACGATGAATTTCGTCCTGACATTATCTTGTTAATCAACGGCATGCCGCTGGTGTTTATTGAGGTGAAAAAGCCTAACAACCGAGACGGTATCATCGCGGAAAGAGAACGCATCAATAAACGTTTTCAAAACCCGAAATTCAAGCGCTTTGCTAACATCACTCAGTTCATGATTTTTTCCAACAACATGGACTACGTCGATGTTGATCCAGAGCCAGTACAAGGTGCGTTTTACGCGAGCAGTTCATATGACAAGCCAGTATTTAACTACTTTCGTGAAGAAGAGGTGTTAGATCTCACTGCGCTTTTAAAACCACTGACTGATGAGCAAGAACTGGCAGTACTCAAAGACAACAACTTGGAAGTGATCCGCAGCAACCCGGAGTTTTTGAGCAACAAAGAACCCAGCCGCCCAACCAATCGAATCTGTACCTCTTTACTCAGCAAAGAACGTTTGTCCTTTGTTCTACGCTATGCATTGGTCTACGTATCAGAGAGTGATGGCCTGCAAAAACACATCATGCGATACCCACAGATGTTTGCGACCAAAGCTATTGAGAGAAAGCTAAACGAAGGGGTTCGTAAAGGGATTATTTGGCATACCCAAGGAAGTGGTAAAACCGCGTTAACCTATTACAACGTTGGGTTCTTAACGGATTACTTCCAAAAACGAGAAATCATTCCAAAGTTCTATTTTATCGTCGATAGACTAGACTTGCTGCAACAAGCACAGCGAGAGTTCACTGCACGCGGCTTGATTGTTCATACCATAAACTCCCGTGAAGCGTTCACACGTGACATCAAAGCCACACAAGTGATTCACAACCACTCAGGCAAAGCCGAAATAACCGTCGTCAACATTCAGAAGTTTAAAGATGACCCCGACATTATTTCAACGCAAGACTATAACGTCACCATCCAACGCGTTTACTTCCTGGATGAAGTTCATCGCAGTTACAACCCGAAAGGTAGCTTTCTAGCCAATCTGACTCAGTCTGATACCAATGCTATCAAGATAGGCTTAACGGGTACGCCATTACTGGGTGAAGACTATAACTCACGAATTCTTTTTGGCGATTACATTCACAAGTATTACTACAATGCTTCCATTGCTGACGGCTATACCCTGCGCTTAATCCGTGAAGAAATTGCTACGAGTTACAAAATGACTTTGCAACAGGCTCTTGAGGAGGCAGAGCTTCAGGTAGGGGATGTAGATCGAGAAGATGTCTATGCGCATACTAGCTTTGCGACCCCGATGCTCAAGTACATCATCGATGACTTTGAAAAAAGCCGTGGAACACTTAACGATACAACTATAGGCGGTATGGTTATTTGTGATAGCTCCAAACAAGCTAAGCAGATGTACGAGACGTTTAAAAGTGTACACGCCCCTAAAATGGTAAGCGAAGACACTTCGGTTCAACCTGAAAAAGTTAGAAGCGCTGCGCTGATTTTGCATGATGTCGGCACAAAACAAGAACGCAAAGATTGGGTTGAGGATTTCAAAGCAGGAAAAATCGACTTACTGTTTGTTTACAACATGCTACTCACAGGCTTCGATGCTAAACGCTTGAAGAAACTCTACCTTGGCCGCGTGATCCGCAAACATAACTTGCTACAAGCACTGACACGCGTCAACCGCACATACAAAGACTTCCGTTATGGCTATGTAGTTGATTTTGCAGACATCCGCAAAGAGTTTGACGCGACTAACAAAGCTTACTTTGACGAATTACAGTCAGAGCTGGGCGACGAAATCGAAAGCTACTCCAAGCTATTCAAATCACAGGAAGAGATCAAACAAGAGATAGAACACATTAAAGATGTGTTGTTCCGCTTTGATATCGACAACATGGAGACCTTCTGTGATCAAATCAGCCAGATACAAGACAGAGAAACTGTCTTAGCACTGAAAAATGCCTTAGCTGATGCACGAAGCCTGTATAACTTAATTCGCCTGCAAGGTGAGTACGATTTCCTTGATGAACTGGATTTTGCCAAGCTAAACGTGCTTTACCGCGAAACCAGCAATCATTTGGACTTGCTCAACCTCAAGCAAGATCTTGAACAGGGTACAGACACCACACACCTGCTTCACAGAGCCTTAGAAGATGTCATCTTCAAGTTCGTTAAAATCGGTGAAGAAGAGCTGGTTTTGGCCGATCAGTTGAAGAATACACTGCGCCAAACACGCGAAGCTCTGGCAAGTAACTTTGACCAACAAGACCCGAAATTCATCAACCTGAAAGATGAACTAGAGCGATTGTTTAAGAAAAAGAATCTCAGTGAAGTAACACAAGATGAAATGGTCGCCAACATCGATGCACTCAATAAAATTCACCAACGAGTGAAAGAGTTGAACCGACAGAACAACCAATTGCGTCAGAAGTACCTAGGTGACACCAAGTATGCGCGTTTACACAAGCGTTTATACGAACGCCAACAAGAACGACGCGACATTACTGACTCTGAAAGAAAGATTTTTGAGGCCCTGCTCGGAGTCAAAGAAGACGCTGATAGCCAAGTGCTCGATAACACATCCGTTCTCGATAACGAAAGCTATTTTGAGCGGCATCTGCTACCCAAGGTTCATAACCGTTTTATCAAACAACAGAGCATTCCCTTGAATGCGGAAGCGGTGCGTTATGTAAACCACCTTGTCGTCGCAGAATATTTACAAGAATTTAATACCGGTAGCCAATCCTGGTAAGAACACAAATCAAGGCAGTACATAAACAATGGTTGAACTCGAATTTAGAGAAAAAACAAAAGCCCTAATCGATAGCTTGAAAAGCATATGTGCAACTAATGGCTTAGGCAATAGCACCGGGGAGTTTGAGATCATCACTCAGGTATTTCTATATAAATTCCTGAATGACAAGTTCGCCTATGAAGCCAAGAAAATTGACGAAAAAATCGCCAGCGCCGCGAAGTGGGAAGAAGCGCTGATTGAAATGAGTGAAGAAGATCTAGAGATGCTTCAGATTCAGATGGGCGGTGATACTGCTCGTTTGAAACCACATCATTTTATTAGTCACTTATTCAACCAACAAGACAAGCCAGGATTTGCTCAGCTGTTTGATGATACCTTGATGGACATCGCCATCACCAATAATGATGTGTTTGCAGTAATGACGGACACAGGCGAAAAAGTACAACTGTTTACCCGCATTAGTGAAAATGTGACAGTTTCCAAGCGTGACGCTTTCTGTAAAGCGATCATCAACAAACTGATTGAGTTCAGCTTTGAGCGTATCTTTAACCAGAAGTTTGATTTCTACGCGACCATCTTTGAATACCTGATCAAAGACTACAACAGCAACTCAGGCGGCAAATATGCTGAGTACTATACCCCTCATGCTGTCGCACGCATTATGGCCGCAATATTAGTGCCAGAAAACCAGCAAGGCACAGTGCGCAATGTGAGCTGTTATGACCCATCAGCGGGCTCTGGCACCTTGCTTATGAATGTCGCCCATGCCATCGGTGAAACACGTTGTAGCATCTACACGCAGGATATTTCGAAGAAGTCATCAAACCTACTGCGTTTGAACCTGATTTTGAACAACTTGGTACATTCAATCCCTAACGTGATTGAGGGTGACACCTTGCGTCATCCACACCACAAAGAAAATGGCGATTTACGCAAGTTTGATTACATTGTCTCTAACCCACCATTTAAGCTGGATTTCAGTGATTTTCGTGATGAGTTGGACAGCAAAGAAAACAAAGATCGCTTTTTTGCTGGCATTCCCAAAATCAAACCGAAAGCTAAGGACAAAATGGAAATCTACCAATTGTTCTTGCAGCACATAATCTACTCATTAAAACCGGGTGGAAAAGCAGCGGTTGTACTACCAACAGGGTTTATTACCGCCCAGTCAGGCATCGATAAGAAGATCCGTCAGTACTTGGTTGATAACAAGATGCTGGCGGGTGTGGTATCTATGCCATCGAATATCTTTGCGACCACAGGAACCAACGTCTCTATTCTGTTTATTGATGACAGTAACAAAGACAAAGTGGTGCTGGTTGACGCATCCAATCTGGGTCAAAAGATCAAAGAAGGTAAGAATCAGAAGACGGTTCTATCACCAGAAGAAGAACAGCAAATCATTGATGTGTTCAACAACAAATGGACAGAAGAAGATTTCTCCGTCGCTGTCAGTTATGACGACATCACCGAGAAAAATTACAGCCTCAGTGCCAGGCAGTACTTCGAAGTTAAAATTGAATACGTAGATATTACAGCAGAGCAGTTTGTAGAAAAAATGCAAGGCTTTACCAGTAATCTAGATAGCCTATTTAACCAGTCACGTGAATTGGAAACTGAGATTAATAAACAGTTGGCGGGATTGAAGTATGAGTAGGTTGAGTATTTGCCAGTTGGGAGACTTGATTGAGTTCCAAAGAGGGTATGATTTACCTAAATCTAAGTTTGTTGCAGGGCCTTATCCTGTACAATCATCGAATGGAATTCTCGGCTATCACAATGAATATAAAGTTGAAGCTCCAGGTATAACTATTGGTCGAAGTGGCACAGTAGGCCTTCCTCATATGCTTGAGGAAAATTTTTACCCACATAATACAGCGTTGTATATCAAAGACTTTAAAGGAAATGATGTTAGATATATTTATTATCTTCTTAAATATTTAAAGCTTGGTGACAAAAAGAGTGGTTCAGGTGTTCCCACCATGAATCGCAATCATCTTCATCCTCTTACAATAAATGCATTTAGAAATATAACAGATCAAAAGAGCATTTCTAGCGTTCTCCATTTGGTTGATCAAAAAATCGAACTCAACAACCGTATAAATGCTGAACTAGAAGCAATGGCAAAAACGCTTTATGACTACTGGTTCGTTCAGTTTGATTTCCCAGATGCGAATGGAAAACCATATAAAGCTTCTGGTGGAAAAATGGTTTACAACGATACCTTGATGCGTGAAATTCCAGATGGATGGCATGATGGTTGTGCTTCGGAAATAATTTCCTTCAATCCAACTACTTATTTAAGTAAGGGTAGTATGGCTAAGTACATCGATATGGATTCGCTACCAGTTAAAGGTTTTATGACAAAAAGACCTAGAGCGAAAGAGTTTGCAGGTGGTACTAAATTTGTCAAAAATGATGTTGCTGTTGCCCGGATAACACCATGCCTTGAGAATGGTAAAACAGCCTTGTTATCTAGGCTAGAAGAAGGTGAAGTTGGGTTTGGCTCTACGGAGTTTATTATCTTAAGAGGAAAAAATTTCCCGTTGTTTGGGTTTGCCTCATGTTTATCTAGGTCAGAATCTTTCCGCCAATTTGCTATAGCTAACATGACTGGAACCTCTGGACGAAAACGAATTGATGCAAAAGTGCTCGAAACGTATTCGTTAGCGATTCCGCCGAAAGATCTATTGGTGAAATATGAAGAAACTGTCAGTTCATTTTTTAAGAATATGACAGTAAATAGTATCGAAAATGATGAACTATCAGATTTAAGAGATTGGCTTCTACCAATGCTAATGAACGGCCAAGTAACGGTAAAACCAAGCACTGAATCACAGGAGGCTCAGCATGGCTAAAGATCTCACTGAGTCTTTGCATGACAGACAAAACATACTGAATAACCGTTATGCCCTGCAAAAAGCAGAGCAACACTTGGCATTAGGTGGTGTTCAGTTTAATGGTGAGGCGGTGTTCACTAAACAACAAGTCATGGAATTGTTTGAAATCAGTGAACGTACAATTGAGCGCTATTTGTCGAGCCATGCAGATGAGCTGAAAAACAATGGCTATCAAATATTAAGAGGATTAAAACTCAGAGAATTCAAAGCTTTAAGTTATGGTACCGACATCGATGACGGTACCAAAACCAGTGTGCTAGGAGTTTTCTCTTTTCGCGCCATTTTGAACATTGGCATGCTGCTCACTGACAGTGAGCGCGCCAAAGAACTGCGCTCTCGTGTACTCGATATTGTCATTGATGTACTCGCAGAACGCGCAGGGGGTCATACCAAGTTCATCAACCAGCGTGATCAAGATTACTTGATGGCGGCGTTCCAGGAGGAAAACTACCGCAAACAGTTTACCGACGCCTTAGACAAGTACGTAGACGGCAATAAGTGGAAGTATGGCCGCTTTACTAACCTGATCTACCAAAGCATTTTCCATGAGAATGCAGCGGAGTATAAAAAAATACTCAAGCTAGCCGAAAAGGATAAGATCCGTGAAACCATGTACTCAGAAGTGCTCACGCTTATCGCAAGTTTTGAATCAGGCATCGCTCACGAGCTAGAACGCCAGAGTACCGGCCTGGGCCGCCCATTGACGCAAAAAGAAGCTGAGCTGCTGTTTGCCAGTTTTGAGCAGCATCCTCTCTTTAGGCCGCTGATAACCGATGCCAGAACAAAAATGGCCAGTAGAGACTTATGCTTTAGAGATGCTTTGCATGAAAAGCTCGAGGCCTATATTAAATCGGTTCCAGAAGCTGACTTTGAGCGTTTCCTTGGTGAGAAGAGTAAATCCCTAGAGGAGCAGCTCAGCGATCCTGAAACACTTGACGTATTTAAACGCTTGAAGGACCGTTGATATGACCGATGACGCTCAGCCACGGTACTTTTACTTCGATGTGACGTACGCGGTGAGTACCCACGATTGGATCATTGAAAAATCAGGCGGTTTAACGGGTACAAAAGATATCGGTCAACTTGAAAGCCCATTAGAGCATATTCAAAACGACTGGTATTACCCTGAAATCGAAGACAAGCTGACGCACTTAGTGTTTTCCATCAACAAAAACCATGCCTTCAATGATGGCAATAAGCGCTCATCTCTGGCACTCGGAGCCTACTTTTTAGAGCTCAACGGATTTGACTACATCGTGCAGCATTTCGTTCGCGAAATGGAGAACATCGCCGTTTGGGTCGCCGATAACGTTATTGATAAAGAGCTACTGCATAAAATTATTAGCTCTATTCTGTATGAAGATGAGTACTCCATATCGTTGAAACTGGAAATTTATGAGGCCGTTCAAAGAGCTGAGGACAACAAGCAGCAATAAGCCGCGCTCAACTGCTACGAGCTCATACTTGCTCAAGGCCAAGCGGACGAAAATTGAGTTGTTCGGTTATTCCGAACAACTGCCTGATCCAAGTTGGTAAACGAACAGCAACCACTGTCAAGCAGAGAGCTCTAGACCGTTTACCTCCCAGTACAAAGTGAACTATCCGGAAATTCCGGATAGTTCATCACAAGGCATTATTTCGATGGCTTTTGGATTCAAGCTCCAGTGCGAGTATCAAACCCACCAACCGAAAAGCACCCCAAAAGCGCTCTTACTCACAGCCCACCGCGTGCAGCCCCATGGGCTTTCACATGTGAAAGTACATCAGCCCTAATGCACTACAAATAGGCCAAATCCCACAATAATCTAGAAATTTACCGTCACAATCCCATCAAAAGAAATAATCAACACTCATGTCCCACAATGATTGGACTATAAATCCCTACATCCCCGCCAAAACAATAAAGCAACGAAAATAATCCGTAGCAACGTCCCACAAGGATAGGTATCTGGAAAGTACAGGGATAGGTCCCAGGAGAGGAATCGCTGTCATGCTTACCAATCAGTGGTGGGACACAAGGAAAATTACGCACCCCAAAAGGGCAATTACAGATGCGTAAGTAACAGTACGTTTGCGCTACCTTGAGCAAAACAAACAAGGATCCACTATGACTGTATTAAATGAACATTCTGCCGCCTATCAATGGCATCAACGAGCCCAGCAGCGAACCCCTGAAAGTGAACAAGAATGCTTTGAACTCGCTCTATCACAATCGCTCAAAGCCCTTGCTGATATCGAGAACTTTACAATGCAGGAGCCCTACTTGCTTGAGTTTTTAGCCAGTTGCTACGCGAACCAATTTTGGCGAATCCATCGAACACATAAGGACACCTCACCTGGCCGCTACGGTTGCCGTGTTCGGGTTCGGAACCATCGCTTTGAAGCGGCTTGGTACTACAACTGGTATCTCAGTGCTAATCAAATGTCACAGCGAAACAACAAAGAACAACGCGTTCGCTCAAAGCATTTAGCCAAAGGCAAAGGCTTTCGTTACCCACCGGGTCGCTTTTCAAAAGCCAACGATGAATGGGAATCCGATCTTATTGAGTACACAGAAGATGCCTTCGCACTGATCCGCGAAGTACGCCATGAAATCCTCACCATCAAACAAAAAGCGCAAATCTGTACAAAACGACTTCACAAGCTTCGTGAACACTTTCAAAAAATGGAGAAGCACTATGACTAAGAAAACCATACCAAACGCGGTATTACCGACTATTGCGGAGAACTGGATCTATCAGATTTTGATATTGCACTGCCAGAACAATCTCCATTGCCAGAATTAATCAAAGATTTACCTCTGTTTGTCGCCGATGAATCGAAGATACTAACGGTTGCGGCTAAAGACCTTGAAGCGCGATTGGAAAAGCTGTGCAAAGCTCTGACAGCTGAGTACAAAGTGAAATATCCAATACGCTACAAATTCAAAGTCAAAAAATCAAAAGGCTTACCAGAGATCACATGGTATCGCCTAATTCTTCATCGCTATCCAGACGAAGAGCTTGAAGAAAAAGAAGTATCCGAAGGGGTATTGAGACGTTTTTCAAACGCAATGCCCTGGGAGATCCCGCTGTATCTTCATTTGCTAGACCAGATCAAACAACTGGAACAGCGTGTGAAGCCTACAAGAGAGCTGTCTAGCCAGGTGAGAAAAACGATGCGAGCGATAGAAAAACTGCACATTTAGTTCTATCCAATCAGGAGGCTTCATGCCATGAAATGAAGCTTCTACCCACAGTTTGCATTTTCAAAATCGATGATACGCTGGTAGTAAAGTGAGGAGAAAATGCTGTGATGATATTGAAAGTTCAGGTTGAAAAAATCAATGCAGCAAGCGTCGATATCGCTTGGTTCGCGGGGTTGAACAATCACGGTATCGTTACGGTTCAAATTGCTCAAAGTGAGTTCCGGTGCGCTGTAGCAGAGTTAACGGCGGCTAGGTTCTTAATTCTCGACAAACAGGTATTCGGGCGCTTACCAAACAGCGGTAAAGGTCTCGCACTCAGCCTAACCAAAGAAACCATTTTAGCGGCCAAGAATGAAGCTCTCAAAGCAGCCGCACTGTTTCTGTCCAACCGTCTATCCGGTATCAAACTTTATTCTGACGAGATTGTTGATATCACTCATCCAGAAACAAAAGACATTATTTCGCCTTATGCTTCCCCCTATCCTACGTTTGAGGTTGCAAAACTTGGCACCATCGCCATCAGTAACCATGCAATGCAACGCTACCAACAAAGACACAAGCAAGGTGATATTCGTAATCCGTGGCACAGCTTACAGAAGCAACTCTCCCATCCAAATCTAGAAAGACTGGCTTTGTCATCAAGAACACGTTTTCAAAAGCTACTCCGTTACGGAAGCGAGCAACATGAAATTTGGGCCAACCCTACAGGCAATCTTTACTTTCAAATTGCATCCTTAGCGGAGCACAAGTTGGTTGTGACGGTTTTTTCTCAGGTAACGCATGCTTTCGATGAAATTCATGCTTAGGAAAGCTAAGCTAAATAGAGATAGAAGATACTTACAGGAAGTGAATATGGAACTTTGGATTTGGCTGGGAGGTTTATTACTGACAGTAGCCGCAGTCGGTGGGGTATTTTGGTATTCAGGACGACAGCGATAGCTTTATTACTAGTCGATGTTATCGAGTTCCTGCCTGATCTGCTCAACAAGCTCCTGCTTTTTAGTTTCACTGAGCTTTTCAATCAAACATGCCAGTTCCGCTGAGCTGTCGGAATCTGAAAAGAAAAATGCAACAGGCACACCAAGCTCCTGAGCAAGCTTTTGTAGCGTACCGATATCGGGCATATGACGCCCCTTTTCATAATGATTCATACGGCCACTCGCTGAACTTGGATCCATACCCAAACGGATACCAAGCTCCCTCTGGCTGATACCAACGCGGTTTCTTGCCTGTTTAAGGCGCTGTGGAAATGGATTTGTTTTAGACAAGTGAGAATCATCATCAACCTACGATGCTTAGATTTTCTAAGTTTTAATTATACCTGTATACTTAGGAAAACTAAGCACAAAATGGAGACTAAGATGAAAACACTAAAAAAGTTCGCACTATTTTGCGTTTTTTGTCTTGGTGCGTTGGTGACTGTATATCAAAGCTGGGGAGTTATATTGATGGTCTTCCCAAGCGTTATTTGGCTACATAAGCCTTTGAATGTTATCCACAGAAATAAGTACATCGCGTTGTTATTTTGGTTGGTACTCTTTTATGTAAACTGGCTATTCGCTAGTGCCGCCGCCCTCACCTATTTCTTCATTCATGTCTGGCATTTGCACCAACAGAACATTCCACTCAATGACTCGTCTTGCGTTAAGCGAGCGCCTCGACGCATCAACCCAAGCACTGGTTTGTTGATGAAGAACAGACACTTTGACATGACAGGTGAAGCTTATGGCTGGAAGATTGATTGATATGGGTTGGTGATGATCACTTTCGCTCCTAATGGGAAGGATCGTAATAACAAAATGATCCACGATCCATAACAAAGCCCCCGATCAACAACTGGTGAGTTTAAAGATCAAAAGATATCTCCTGCTTATCCACAATGTGTCAATTTGGTGATCACCCGATAAATAACTGCAAAATCAAATTGTTTTGAAAAGGAAATTTCTCATGAAACCGAAGGCTAGGTTTACTCCATTATCGTTACTCATTTTGCTCACTGGATGCGCCTCTACATCAACTCCTATCCAATATGACAACAGCCACAGCCGTGCTCATAACATTGCTCATGCAGGTGGGCTCTACCAAACAGAAGACAAAGTCATTCCAATGAAAGATTTTGAGGCATTTAAGCTCGCGAAAGCTGCCGCAGGAAATACATTGTTGTTCACGTCTTCAGTAGGCGCGGGACTTGAGTTAAGTGAAGGACTAAGCCTTGGTTTGCTAACGTCATTGCTGGAACAGCCTGATACCGCTTCACGAAACAGCATTATTGCTTGGATGCCTATACAAGAAGCGACATCCGCTCGAGACGCACAGCAAAAGTTGCTCTACCACTTCAACGCAGCCATCGAAACCGTGCTTCAAGAACAATCTATTAACTATGAGCGCACGAATGGCAATTCAGAACAAAAGATAGAGTTCTACTTCCATAGTGCTGACTACCAAGCTGGTATGACAAACCAGGACCTATGCTATATCACCGCTGAAGTTTTCGAACCGAGAAGAACGATGTCACCATCTTTCGTCAACGATGGACAGGAAAGTTTTGCATTTGAATCCAACCATCACGTCTACTACCAGAGATTTAGAATTTCGCCAGGTAAGAATAGTGACATCCCTTCTGATGCACTTTACGCAGCTATCAGTAGTAAGTTGCCCGATTGGATCTTCATCTATATAGCAAAAGGGAACATTCACTTTGGTAAACAGACGATCACCACCCCTTACCTGCTAGAGAGTGGAAAACCACTTTTGTTTGTCGCTGCTGAAGAGAAATAACGTGAAAGCTGATCCGGTTTCCCACCATTCCCACTTTTCCCATCCTGATCTATGATGGAAGTCATCTTGGGAAGTCAGTATTTGACCATAAATTGCAATTTGGTCCCCAATCGGTCCCCAAGACGTCGCGCGAGGCCAGCTATTATGGGAAACTTCACTTTCTGTATCGGTAAATAGTAAAACGCGCGGTGTCAGGCATAAGCTTAACACCGCGTTTCTTTTTGTACTGACGAACAACTGCAACTTGTCGTTGGTATGACTTATAAAGGAAGACACATGATCCACATTATTACAGGCAGTACTCTCGGTGGTGCGGAATACGTTGGTGATCACCTAAGTGATCTACTCAATGAGAACGGATTGGAAACAACAATCCACAATCAACCAGAGTTGTCGTCGATCGAGAATCGAGGCACTTGGTTAGTTATCACTTCAACTCACGGTGCAGGTGAATATCCAGACAATATCCAACCTTTCATCAACGCACTGCAAAATACGCCACCAAAAATGGCGGATGTGAAGTTCGCCGTCATCGCAATTGGTGATTCAAGCTACGATACATTCTGTGCAGCAGGTCAGCATGCATATGACCTACTAGAAGATATTGGTGCAACACCTTTAGCAGATTGCTTGAAAATAGACGTGCTTAACCATGATGTACCTGAAGACGCAGCAGAAGCTTGGTTAAACGAGAACCTCGCACGTTTTTCTGCTTAATCCCCCTTTCACAGAGCCGAATTACGGCTCTGTTTTTCCTCTTTGTGAATAACTCCTATCAGCCAACACCGTTCAACCGCTCAAAAAACACCCAAAACATCTGTGGATAAGTAAGGTAAGATCCAGTGACTTTCCTTTAGTTATCCAAATAACAACTTAGATCTTTTTTTAGCCCTGTGCATAACCATCGATTTTGATCTCAGGAAATCCTCGATCAGATCAAATCATGATCACAAGATTTGATCCAAAGAAGATCCATGATCTTGTTGATCATTTTCCAGTTATCCACAGAAACCTGCGATCCTAATAATAGATCCAATAAAAGATCATATATATAGATCTTATATATATAGTCTTAAGGTCTAAAATGTGAAAAGCGAGAAAACGATTCTCTCTCATAGATAAAAAAGGTAAAATACCGCTCTTTTTTATCTGTCCATTAAATCCTTTGAATACCTGAGGTCAGTTCATGCTTTATCACGAAAACTTTGACGTCATTGTTGTTGGTGGCGGACACGCAGGAACGGAAGCCGCGCTCGCATCTGCACGCACAGGACAAAAAACCCTTCTCCTTACCCATAACATCGATACATTAGGCCAGATGTCTTGTAATCCGGCGATTGGTGGTATCGGTAAAGGTCACTTAGTAAAAGAAGTGGATGCTATGGGCGGTCTGATGGCTGAAGCCATTGACCATGCAGGTATTCAATTCCGAACGCTAAATGCTTCCAAGGGTCCAGCGGTTCGAGCTACACGAGCTCAAGCAGACCGTGCTCTATACAAAGCATACGTACGCAACGCATTAGAAAATGCGCCAAATCTAACTCTGTTCCAGCAATCGGTCGACGATCTGATTGTGGAGCAAGATCGTGTGGTTGGCGTTGTGACACAAATGGGGCTGAAATTCCACGCGAAAGCTGTGGTAT
Source organism: Vibrio sp. L85 (assembly GCF_963871815.1). Lineage (NCBI taxonomy): Bacteria > Pseudomonadati > Pseudomonadota > Gammaproteobacteria > Vibrionales > Vibrionaceae > Vibrio > Vibrio sp. L85. The sequence goes on along the minus strand of NZ_CAWMYL010000061.1, from coordinate 34,087 downwards.
TAACGGTTGGTACTTTCCTTGGTGGTAAGATCCACATTGGTATGGAAAGTTCATCCGGTGGTCGTGCTGGTGATCCACCATCGATAGCATTGGCGGATCGATTGCGTGAACTACCATTCCGAGTTGATCGATTAAAAACAGGTACGCCACCGCGTATTGATGCTCGAAGCGTTGATTTCTCAGTGCTAGAAGCGCAGCATGGTGACAACCCGACACCTGTATTTTCATTTATGGGGAAACGAGAGCACCATCCACGTCAGATCCCATGTTTTATCACTCACACCAATGAGCAAACTCATGAAGTGATCCGTAATAACCTTGATCGTAGCCCAATGTACGCTGGTGTGATCGAAGGTATCGGTCCACGCTACTGTCCGTCTATCGAAGACAAAGTGATGCGCTTTGCGGATAAAAACAGTCACCAAATCTTTATTGAGCCAGAAGGTTTAACGACGCACGAGTTATACCCTAATGGTATTTCCACCAGTTTGCCGTTTGACGTTCAAGTTCAAATCGTTCGCTCAATGAAAGGGTTTGAAAACGCACACATTGTTCGTCCTGGTTATGCGATTGAATACGATTTCTTCGACCCTCGTGATTTGAAGCAAACGTACGAAACCAAATTCATCAATGGTTTGTTCTTCGCGGGGCAAATCAACGGTACAACAGGTTATGAAGAAGCCGCTGCACAGGGTTTAATGGCTGGTCTTAATGCAAGTTTGCACAGTCAAGGCAAAGAAGGCTGGAGCCCTCGTCGTGACCAAGCTTACATGGGTGTTCTAATTGACGATCTGTCGACCATGGGTACCAAAGAACCGTACCGAATGTTCACGTCTCGAGCGGAATACCGTTTGTTGCTACGTGAAGATAACGCCGATTTGCGTTTGACAGAAAAAGCACGTGAACTTGGTTTGATTGATGATGTTCGTTGGGCACGTTTCAACGAAAAAATCGACAACATGGAAACTGAGCGCCAACGCTTAAAGTCGACCTGGATGAATCCAAATTCAATTGGTATCGATGAATTAAACAAGCTGCTGAAAACGCCAATGGCGCGTGAAGCAAGTGGTGAGGATCTTCTTCGTCGCCCAGAGATCTCATACTCACAATTGACCGAGCTCGAAGCTTTTGCTCCGGCACTGGAAGATCAACAAGCTGCTGAGCAAGTTGAAATTCAGGTTAAGTACGATGGTTACATCAAGCGTCAACAAGAAGAGATCGAAAAATCACTGCGCCATGAGCACACTAAGTTGCCAGCTGATTTGGACTACAAAGACGTGAAAGGTCTTTCCAATGAAGTCGTTGCAAAGCTGACAGAAGCGAAACCAGAAAGCATTGGTATTGCATCTCGCATCTCGGGCATTACCCCTGCGGCGATTTCTATTTTGCTTGTTCACCTGAAGAAGCACGGTTTGCTGAAGAAAGGTGAGGAAGAATAATGAGCGCTTTACGTACCAGATTAGACGAGCTGATCGCACAAACCGATTTAGAAGTGTCTGAAAAGCAACGCGAGCAGTTAGTCGGTTACGTCGAATTGCTCGACAAGTGGAACAAAGCTTACAACTTGACGTCGGTCCGTGATCCGCTTGAGATGTTAGTGAAACATATCCTTGATAGCATCATCGTTAGCACTCACTTACCGGGTGAGCGCTTTATCGATGTTGGCACAGGACCTGGTTTACCTGGGATTCCACTCGCAATCATGAACCCTGAAAAGACGTTCTTCTTGCTCGATAGCCTTGGTAAGCGCATTCGTTTTCTCAAGCAAGTTGTGCACGCACTTGGGTTGAAAAATGTGACACCAATTCAAAGTCGCGTTGAAGAATTCCAGCCAGAAGAAAAATTTGATGGCGTTTTGAGTCGAGCTTTTGCTTCAATGACTGACATGGTGGAATGGTGTCATCATTTGCCTAAACAAGATTCAGGGGTGTTTCTTGCGTTGAAAGGACAACACCCTAAAGATGAAATAGATCAGCTTCCTGAATGGTGTAGTGTGACGGAGATCATATCTTTAGCTGTTCCTGAGTTGGAAGGTGATCGTCATCTAGTAATCTTATCGCGCAAGGAAAATTAGCGAGGTAATCGTGGGTAAAATTGTAGCAATCGCCAACCAGAAAGGTGGGGTCGGCAAAACAACAACGTGCATTAACTTAGCAGCTTCGATGGCGGCAACAAAGCGCAAAGTTTTGGTGATCGATCTCGACCCTCAAGGCAATGCTACTATGGCTAGTGGTGTCGACAAGTACATGGTTGACGCGACGGCGTATGATCTTTTGGTTGAAGATACCCCTTTTGATCAAGTGGTTTGCACACAAACCACTGGGAAATACGATCTGATTGCAGCGAACGGTGACGTGACTGCTGCAGAAATCAAATTGATGGAAGTGTTCGCGCGTGAGGTTCGTCTCAAAAACGCCCTTGCGCCAGTTCGCGATAACTATGATTTCATCTTTATTGATTGTCCTCCTTCTCTAAACCTTCTTACAATCAACGCAATGGCCGCAGCCGACTCTGTGCTGGTGCCGATGCAATGTGAATACTTTGCGTTAGAAGGTTTAACTGCTCTTATGGATACAATCAGCAAGTTAGCGGCCGTGGTCAATGAGAACCTCAAAATTGAAGGTTTACTGCGTACCATGTACGACCCACGTAACCGCCTATCTAATGAAGTATCCGATCAACTTAAAAAACACTTTGGTAGTAAAGTTTACCGTACTGTGATCCCACGTAATGTGCGTTTGGCCGAAGCGCCGAGCCACGGTAAACCAGCTATGTACTATGACAAGTACTCAGCTGGCGCCAAAGCGTATCTTGCTTTAGCGGGCGAAATGCTCCGCCGCGAAGAAATCCCAGTTTAACTCTAACCTAAGGAATTCCTCCTATGTCTAAGCGTGGTCTAGGAAAAGGACTGGATGCGTTGTTGTCGACCAGTTCGTTAGCTCGTGAAAAACAGCACATTGCATCGCAAAGCCAAGCGTTGTCGGCTGATGGCGAGTTGACTGATTTGGCTATTGGTCAATTGCAGCCGGGTGTTTACCAACCGCGTAAAGATATGGCTCCAGAAGCGCTAGAAGAACTAGCCGCTTCGATTCAATCGCAAGGCATTATTCAGCCAATCGTGGTTCGCCAAGTGGCAAACGGTCAGTTTGAAATCATCGCAGGTGAGCGTCGTTGGCGTGCGGCAAAGCAAGCCGGTCTAAAACGTGTACCTTGTTTGGTGAAAAAGGTCGAAGACCGTGCTGCGATAGCGATGGCGTTGATTGAAAACATTCAGCGCGAAGATTTGAACGTGATTGAAGAAGCGCAAGCGCTTGAACGTCTACAAGATGAATTCACGTTGACACATCAGCAAGTGGCCGATGTGATCGGAAAATCAAGAACGACCGTGAGTAACCTATTACGTCTAAATCAGTTGGAAATTGATGTAAAAGGTCTGGTTGCAGATAAAAAATTGGAAATGGGTCATGCTCGAGCTCTGTTAGCGTTAGAAGGCGAACAGCAGGTCGAAGTGGCGCAACAAGTGGCTAAGAAGCAAATGACTGTTCGCCAAACCGAACAGTTAGTAAAAAAGTGCTTAGCCCCACAGAATGAGCAAAAAGCTCAACAAGAAGATACCGAAGCAGAGCAAATGTCGCATAAATTGAGTCAACTGCTTGATGCTAAGGTTTCTTTGGTCCGTTCTGCAAACGGCAAAGCGAAAGTGACGATAAGTCTTGATGAGCCTCACAAATTGGATCAACTGATTGCCAAGCTAGAGGCCTAGATGAGATAATTGATTTAGGTCAATTAATCAAAATAATCGAATTTTGTGTGAAAGTTGTCGGATTGTAAACAAAACTGTAAGTTTTTGATGCAATATAATTGCATTCAATTGTTCTCACCGTATAATTTTCGCCAATTTCCCTGCACAGAGAGTTTAGTGCAAAGTGGATATTACTAGAGGTACGAATACATGGTAGCTGCGTTAGCTAGACCAGGACGAGAGCTCGCAAAGCAATTGTTAATGATCCAGTCTGGCGCGGTTATTTTTGTGGCTGCAGGAATGGCGATAGCCGTGAATCCTGAATGGGGAATTTCAGCGCTGGTTGGTGGGGGCATTTTTGTTGTTGCCAATGCTGTCTTTGCGTTATGTGCTTTTATGTTTAGTGGGGCTCGCGCTGCCAAGCGTATTGCGGCTTCTTTCTATACAGGCGAAGTTCTGAAAATCCTCATCACGGTTGTGTTGTTCTACGTAGCCTACATGTATATGCAGGTGGAACTTGTTCCCCTCAAACTAACCTATTTGCTGGTACTAGGTATTAATATCTGTGCACCAGTGCTATTCATTAACAACAAAAAATAGGATGAGTTATGGCTGCGCCAGGTGAAGCGCTAACATCGTCCGGTTACATTGCCCACCACCTTACTAACCTATCTCTTTACAAGTTAGGTCTAGTAGCGGAGGAGACAAGTTTCTGGAACGTACATATCGATAGCCTGTTTTTTTCTTGGTTTACTGGTTTAATCTTCCTCGGAATTTTTTACAAAGTAGCGAAGAGAACAACAGCGGGTGTACCGGGTAAGCTTCAGTGTGCTGTAGAAATGATCGTTGAATTTGTCGCGGAAAACGTCAAAGACACGTTCCATGGACGCAACCCACTGATCGCGCCTTTAGCACTGACTATCTTTTGTTGGGTATTTTTGATGAACGTGATGGACTTAGTTCCTATCGACTTCTTACCGTACCCAGCAGAGCATTGGCTAGGTATCCCTTATCTTAAGGTTGTACCGTCTGCTGATGTGAATATCACCATGGCTATGGCTCTAGGCGTTTTCGCATTGATGATCTACTACAGCATCAAAGTGAAAGGTCTAGGTGGATTCGCAAAAGAACTTGCACTACATCCATTCAATCACCCACTGATGATTCCGTTTAACCTACTGATTGAAGTGGTATCGCTACTAGCGAAGCCTCTATCACTTGGTATGCGTCTATTCGGTAACATGTTCGCGGGTGAGGTTGTATTCATTCTTTGTGCGGCAATGCTACCATGGTACTTGCAATGGATGGGTTCACTACCGTGGGCAATCTTCCATATCTTGGTTATTACGATTCAAGCCTTCGTATTCATGATGTTGACAATTGTTTACCTGTCAATGGCACACGAAGATTCTGATCATTAATTTTTTAAGCTTTTTATTTGGGCACTAAGCCAACAACTATAAATTGGAGATAGTAATGGAAACTTTACTGAGCTTTTCTGCAATCGCCGTAGGTATTATCGTCGGTCTTGCTTCTCTTGGTACAGCGATTGGTTTCGCACTACTAGGTGGTAAATTCCTAGAAGGTGCAGCACGTCAACCAGAAATGGCTCCTATGCTACAAGTTAAGATGTTCATCATCGCAGGTCTACTTGATGCGGTTCCAATGATCGGTATCGTAATCGCGCTACTATTCACATTCGCAAACCCATTCGTTGGTCAACTAGGTTAATCACCTTTAACTCGGGACGAGCTCAGGCTTGTCACTGATTAACACTAAGTCCAAATAGAGGGGTAGCTGTTGTGAACATAAACGCAACTCTGCTAGGTCAAGCAATCTCGTTCGCACTATTTGTGTGGTTCTGCATGAAGTATGTATGGCCACCATTGATGCAAGCGATCGAAGAGCGTCAGAAGAAAATTGCTGATGGTCTTCAAGCAGCGGAACGTGCTGCAAAAGACTTGGATCTAGCACAAGCCAACGCTTCTGATCAGATGAAAGAAGCGAAGCGCACAGCAACTGAGATCATCGACCAAGCGAACAAGCGTAAGTCTCAAATTATTGATGAAGCTCGCGAGGAAGCTCAGGCAGAACGCCAGAAAATCCTAGCGCAAGCGGAAGCAGAACTTGAAGCTGAACGTAATCGTGCACGCGATGAGCTGCGCAAACAAGTTGCTACTCTGGCTGTAGCTGGTGCTGAGAAAATCCTTGAGCGTACTATCGATAAAGACGCTCAGAAAGATATTCTCGACAACATTACTGCAAAACTTTAAGTCTGGGGGCGCATATGTCTGATTTGACTACAATCGCACGCCCCTATGCTAAAGCAGCCTTCGACTTTGCTGTAGACAAAGATCAGCTAGACCAATGGGGTCAAATGCTATCTTTTGCTGCTGAAGTTGCCAAAAACGAACAAATGAATGAACTTCTAACGGGTTCAGTTTCTGCTGACAAAATGGCCGAAATCTTTGTTGCAGTTTGTGGCGAACAAGTTGATGCGCACGGTCAAAACCTGATTAAGGTAATGGCTGAGAATGGTCGTCTGACGGCCCTTCCTGATGTTTGTGAGCAATTCTTCCTATTGAAGAAAGAGCATGAGAAAGAAATCGATGTTGAAGTAATTTCAGCAAGCGAACTTTCTGATGAACAACTTGCAAACATTGGCAGCAAACTTGAAGTGCGTCTTGAACGCAAAGTGAAGCTGAATTGCAGTGTAGATGAGACCCTACTTGGTGGGGTTATTATTCGAGCCGGAGACCTAGTCATCGATAACTCAGCGCGTGGTCGTTTGAACCGCCTGAGCGATGCATTGCAGTCTTAATGGGGATTGGAGCATGCAACTTAATTCCACGGAAATTAGCGATCTGATCAAACAACGTATCGAATCTTTCGAAGTTGTTAGTGAAGCTCGCAACGAGGGTACTATCGTATCGGTAAGCGATGGTATCATCCGCATCCACGGCCTAGCGGACGTGATGCAAGGTGAAATGATTGAATTACCGGGTGGCCGTTATGCACTAGCACTTAACCTTGAGCGTGACTCGGTTGGTGCGGTAGTAATGGGCCCATATGCTGACCTTAAGGAAGGCATGAAAGTTACAGGTACTGGTCGCATTCTTGAAGTGCCAGTTGGTCCAGAACTTCTAGGTCGCGTAGTGAACACACTAGGTGAGCCTATCGATGGTAAAGGTCCAATCGAAGCTAAATTGACTTCGCCTGTAGAAGTAATCGCACCAGGTGTAATCGACCGTAAATCGGTAGACCAACCTGTGCAAACTGGTTACAAATCAGTTGACTCAATGATCCCAATCGGTCGTGGTCAGCGTGAGCTTGTAATCGGTGACCGTCAGACTGGTAAAACAGCAATGGCGATCGACGCGATTATCAACCAGAAAGACTCTGGTATTTTCTCAATCTACGTAGCAATCGGTCAGAAAGCATCGACTATCGCTAACGTAGTTCGCAAACTAGAAGAGCACGGCGCGCTGGCTAACACTATCGTTGTTGTTGCATCTGCTTCTGAATCTGCAGCGCTACAATATCTAGCGCCATACGCAGGTTGTGCGATGGGTGAATACTTCCGCGATCGCGGTGAAGACGCACTGATTGTTTACGATGATCTATCTAAGCAAGCGGTAGCTTACCGTCAGATCTCTCTACTACTAAAACGTCCACCAGGCCGTGAGGCATTCCCAGGTGATGTATTCTACCTACACTCGCGTCTACTAGAGCGTGCAGCTCGTGTAAACGAAGAGTACGTAGAGCGTTTCACTAACGGTGAAGTGAAAGGTAAGACTGGTTCTCTAACTGCTCTTCCTATCATTGAAACTCAAGCTGGTGACGTTTCAGCATTCGTACCGACTAACGTAATCTCGATTACCGATGGTCAGATCTTCCTACAAACTGAGCTATTCAACGCAGGTGTACGTCCAGCGGTTGACCCAGGTATCTCAGTATCTCGTGTAGGTGGTTCAGCTCAGACGAAAATCATCAAGAAGCTATCAGGCGGTATCCGTACTGCACTAGCTCAGTACCGTGAACTAGCGGCATTCGCGCAGTTCTCGTCTGACCTTGATGAAGCGACGAAGAAACAGCTAGACCACGGTCAAAAAGTTACAGAACTAATGAAGCAAAAGCAGTACGCTCCAATGTCTGTATTTGACCAAGCACTAGTAATCTTCGCGGCAGAGCGCGGCTATTTAGCAGATGTTGAACTAAGCAAACTGCTAGACTTCGAAGCGGCTCTACTATCGTACGCTCGCGGTCAATACGCTGAATTCGCAGCTGAGATCGACAAGACGGGTGCATACAACGATGAAGTTGAAGCTCAGTTGAAGAAACTGACTGACGACTTCGTAGCAACCCAAACTTGGTAATTAGGTCGGTGGCAGTTTCTGCCACCAACTAACGGAGAGTAACGATGGCCGGCGCAAAAGAGATACGTAATAAAATCGGTAGTGTTAAAAGCACTCAGAAAATTACGAAAGCGATGGAAATGGTAGCAGCTTCAAAAATGCGTCGTTCTCAAGACGCAATGGAAGCTTCTCGTCCATACGCTGAAACAATGCGTAAAGTGATCGGTCATGTGGCTAACGCAAACCTAGAGTACCGTCATCCGTACCTAGAAGAGCGTGAAGCTAAACGTGTTGGTTACATCATCGTTTCGACAGACCGTGGTCTGTGTGGTGGTTTGAACATTAACGTGTTCAAGAAAGCCGTTACAGACATGCAATCATGGAAAGAGAAAGGTGCTGAAGTTGAACTGGCTGTAATTGGTTCAAAAGCAACAGCTTTCTTTAAACATGGTGGCGCAAAAGTTGCGGCACAGGTTTCTGGTCTGGGTGATAGCCCAAGCCTAGAAGACCTAATCGGTTCTGTTGGCGTAATGCTTAAGAAATACGATGAAGGTGAACTGGATCGTCTATATGTGGTGTTCAACAAGTTTGTGAACACTATGATTCAGCAACCAACGATCGATCAATTGCTACCTTTGCCTAAATCGGACAGCGAAGAGATGCAGCGTGAGCACTCATGGGACTACATCTATGAGCCTGAGCCAAAACCTCTATTAGACACACTTCTAGTGCGTTACGTAGAGTCTCAGGTATACCAAGGTGTGGTTGAGAACCTTGCTTGTGAGCAAGCGGCTCGAATGATTGCGATGAAGGCTGCAACGGATAACGCAACCAACTTGATTGAAGATTTAGAACTTGTGTACAACAAAGCCCGTCAGGCTGCGATCACACAAGAACTATCGGAAATCGTTGGTGGTGCATCTGCGGTTTAAGCTTAGGTAAAACGAAATAGTTTAGAGGATTAACGATGGCTACAGGTAAGATCGTACAGATCATCGGTGCGGTAGTCGACGTAGAGTTCCCACAGAGCGAAGTACCAAGTGTATATGACGCTCTAAACGTTACAGAATCTAAAGAGCGTCTAGTTCTTGAGGTTCAACAACAGCTAGGCGGTGGCGTAGTTCGTTGTATCGTAATGGGTAGCTCTGATGGTTTACGTCGTGGCGTTGAAGTGGTTAACACTGGCGCTCCAATTTCAGTACCAGTAGGTACTAAAACTCTAGGTCGTATCATGAACGTCCTAGGTGACGCGATTGATGAGCGTGGTGAGATCGGTGCAGAAGAGGTTTACTCTATTCACCGTGAAGCACCAAGCTACGAAGAGCAATCAAACGAAACAGCACTTCTAGAAACTGGTGTTAAAGTAATCGACTTGGTTTGTCCATTCGCTAAGGGTGGTAAAATCGGTCTATTCGGTGGTGCAGGTGTAGGTAAGACCGTTAACATGATGGAGCTTATCAACAACATCGCACTTCAACACTCAGGTCTATCAGTATTTGCTGGTGTTGGTGAACGTACTCGTGAAGGTAACGATTTCTACTTCGAGATGCAGGAAGCGGGCGTTGTAAACGTTGAGAATCCTGAAGAATCTAAAGTAGCGATGGTTTACGGTCAGATGAACGAGCCACCAGGCAACCGTCTACGTGTTGCACTGACTGGTCTAACAATGGCAGAACGTTTCCGTGACGAAGGTCGTGACGTACTTCTGTTCGTTGATAACATCTACCGTTACACGCTTGCAGGTACTGAGGTATCAGCACTTCTAGGTCGTATGCCTTCTGCGGTAGGTTACCAGCCAACTCTTGCAGAAGAGATGGGTGTACTACAGGAGCGTATCACGTCAACTAAGCAAGGTTCTATCACGTCTGTACAGGCGGTATACGTACCTGCGGATGACTTGACTGACCCGTCTCCAGCAACAACGTTCGCGCACTTGGATGCAACGGTTGTACTTAACCGTAACATCGCAGCTATGGGTCTATACCCAGCGATCGACCCACTAGATTCGACTTCTCGTCAGCTAGACCCACTAGTAGTTGGTCAAGAGCACTACGACACAGCTCGTGGCGTTCAGCAGACACTTCAGCGCTACAAAGAGCTGAAAGATATCATCGCGATTCTAGGTATGGACGAGCTATCTGAAGAAGATAAGCAAGTTGTATCTCGTGCACGTAAGATTGAGCGTTTCCTAACTCAGCCTTACCACGTAGCGGAAGTATTTACAGGTGACCCAGGCGTTTACGTACCTCTTAAAGAGACACTACGTGGCTTCAAAGGTCTACTAGCTGGTGAATACGATGACATTCCAGAGCAAGCGTTCATGTACTGCGGTACGATTGACGATGCTATCGAGAATGCGAAGAAGCTATAAGGCTAACTAGGAGGCGATATGGCACCAATAACCTTTCACCTAGACGTAGTAAGCGCTGAGAAACGTATTTTCTCTGGTCGTGTAGAAACGTTTCAGGTGACCGGTAGCGAAGGTGAACTGGGTATTTTCCACGGTCACACTCCGCTGCTGTCCGCTATTAAGCCTGGTATGGTGCGTATTGTGAAACAGCACGGCCACGAAGAGTTCATTTATGTCTCTGGTGGTATGGTCGAAGTTCAGCCTGGTACTGCTACAGTACTGGCTGATACTGCGATTCGTGGTGAAGATCTAGACGCAGCGAAGGCAGAAGAAGCCAAGCGCCGCGCTGAGGAGCAAATCCAGAATCAGCATGGTGACATGGACTTCGCACAAGCGGCCAGTGAACTGGCTAAAGCCATTGCTCAGCTACGAGTTATCGAGCTGACCAAAAAGCGTCGCTAAGCTCAATTAGCAACGTTGCATGAAAAAAGGCGGCCAATTGGTCGCCTTTTTGATTAATTTTAGTTGGAAATTTACATCTCACCATTAACTAATCCTTCCAAGGTGTTTAAAATAACGCCCAATTAAAATAGAACGTCAATAGGTTATTAATGAAATTCAGTGCTGTGATCCTTGCTGCGGGTAAAGGTACCCGTATGTATTCAAACATGCCTAAAGTGCTACACACTTTGGCAGGGAAGCCAATGGCAAAACATGTTATCGATACATGTACAGGTCTTGGTGCACAAAACATCCACCTAGTATATGGTCACGGTGGTGATCAAATGCAGCAAACGCTAGCAGAAGAGCCGGTTAATTGGGTACTGCAAGCGGAGCAACTAGGTACAGGTCACGCGGTTGATCAAGCGTCTCCGAAGTTTGAAGACGATGAAAAAGTACTGGTGCTTTACGGTGATGTTCCACTGATTTCAGCTGAAACGATTGAGAACCTATTAGATGCACAACCAACAGGCGGTATTGCACTACTAACAGTGATGCTAGACAACCCAATGGGTTACGGTCGTATCATTCGCAAAAATGGTCCAGTAGTGGCGATCGTCGAGCAAAAAGACGCAACAGAAGAGCAGAAGCTCATCAAAGAATGTAATACCGGTGTGCTGGTGGCGACAGGTGGTGACCTGAAACGCTGGCTTGCTGGTCTAAATAATGAAAACGCACAAGGCGAATACTACTTAACAGACGTTATCGCGGCAGCACACGATGAAGGTCGCGCGGTTGAGGCTGTGCACCCAGTAAACGCGATTGAAGTAGAAGGCGTTAACGACCGTGCTCAACTGGCTCGTCTTGAGCGTGCATTCCAATCAATGCAAGCACAGAAGCTATTAGAGCAAGGCGTAATGCTGCGTGATCCAGCACGTTTCGACCTACGCGGTGAACTGCAATGCGGTATGGATTGTGAAATCGATGCAAACGTGATCATCGAAGGTAAAGTATCACTGGGTGATAACGTCGTAATCGGTGCTGGTTGCGTACTGAAAGACTGTGAAATCGATGATAACACGGTGGTTCGTCCTTACAGTGTGATTGAAGGTGCAACAGTTGGTGAAGAATGTACAGTTGGTCCATTCACACGCCTACGCCCTGGCGCAGAAATGCGTAACGATTCTCACGTAGGTAACTTCGTAGAAGTGAAAAACGCACGTATCGGCGAAGGCTCTAAAGCGAACCATCTGACTTACCTAGGTGATGCTGAGATCGGTCAACGTACTAACATCGGTGCAGGTACCATCACTTGTAACTACGATGGTGCGAACAAGTTTAAGACCATCATTGGTAACGACGTCTTCGTTGGCTCAGATAGCCAGCTTGTTGCGCCAGTGACGATTGCTGATGGTGCAACGATTGGTGCTGGTACGACATTAACCAAAGACGTTGCAGAAGGTGAGCTTGTGATTACTCGTGCGAAAGAGCGCAAAATTACCGGTTGGCAACGCCCGGTAAAACAAAAGTAAGCCTCAGCTGCTTTCTTTAACCGAAATAAACCAAAGCCGCTCATCTGAGCGGCTTTGTTGTATCTAGTGTTGTGAAAGGGAGAGTTTAGTGACTCGGAATCGCTATGCGTTTTTCTAGCCAGCGAACCGCTTGAGAGACCAAAAGAATCAGCACCAAATACTCTAAGACGAGAAATGTATAGATCTCTAATGGTAAGTACTCATTCACGACCAATTCATTAGCACGCCTTGTTAAGTCGCTTAGACCGATTACGCTGACTAACGAACTCATCTTAAGGATATAAACGAATTGATTCCCCAGCGGCGGTAAGATTTGGCGAAATGCTTGTGGAAGGATCACTAAGCGCATTTTTTGCCAGTAGTTTAACCCTAATGACTCCGCTGCCTCGTGTTGTCCGCGACTGATGGCTTGGATTCCCCCTCTAAATACTTCCGCCATAAAGGCACTTTCTGCGATAGTTAGCGCAATGACACCTGCCCAAAAGTGGTTTAAGGATACATCGAGTAACGTTGGCATTCCGTAATACACCCACAGCAACAATACCAAAACGGGAATAGAGCGGATCACTTCCACATAAACGCGGTTGATCCACTTGAGCACCGGAGAGTCAGAAAGGGCGGGAAGAGCAATGAGCAATCCGATGGTCATTGCAAACAGCATGCTGAGTAGTGACACTTGGATCGTGTCATTAAAACCGGCGACCAAAAACTTGATGTTTGTCAGCCCTTGCTCGGTTGATGGGTCAAGCACATACCAGCCCCACTGATAATCGGAACAACCGGTGAGAAACAGCAGCGAAACTAAGCATAGATGTCGATAGTTCACATTTACTCCCTGAACTGACTAAAAAACTTCCTTTGTTGCTGCTATGTTATCAATGAAGCCGTACTAATGGTTAATAATTAAAGGGAATATCTCCTACCGTCATTCTTTTAAGGGAATAGAAAATGAAAAAAACTTTGCTTGCGCTAGGAATGTGTTTGCTTGCGATAACTCAAGTCGCTCATGCAGAAAGTCGTCTACAAGAGATCTTAGATAAAGGTGTGTTGCGTGTCGGGACGACAGGGGATTGGAATCCGATGACGATGAAAGATCCAGCGACCAATAGCTATCGTGGTTTTGATATCGACGTCACCTCTGAGCTTGCTAAAGATCTTGGTGTTAAGGTGGAATACGTCGCGACCGATTGGAAAACGCTAGTCAATGGCATTACTGCCAACAAATACGATATTACGGGTAGTGCATCATTGAATATGTCACGAGCGAAAGTTGCGGGTTATAGCCAACCGTATTTCTACCTTGCGTTTGTTCCTGTTGTACAAAAGAAAGACTTAGCGAAGTTCTCTGATTGGGCTGACTTTGACAAACCTGATGTAAAAGTGGCGGCTACGCTGGGGACAGTGCAAGAAAAGATGGTCAAAGATTTCTTTCCATCTGCACAACATATTGTGATTGAAGCGCCTGCGCGTGATTTCCAAGAATTATTAGCTCGCCGCGCTGATGTATCGGTAACATCCAATGTAGAAGCGGCAACGTTGGTGACCAAGTTTAAGCAACTGGCGATAGTGCCGGTGAAGGAGCCTCGTAAGCCTACCCCTATTGCGATGCTGCTACCTCAAGATGATCAAGTATGGATTAATTACATCAATCATTGGGTTGAGTTGAAGAAAACCCAAGGCTTCTTTGAGCAAACCGCTGAAAAGTGGGGACTGAAGAGCATGTAAGTTCGTTGCTAACACAGAATAAAAGAGCCGCTCAGCAGCGGCTCTTTGTTTTAATTAAGATGACTTTGAATTGAATCTAAAGCTCGTCTTCACTCACTACGCGAGCATTGTCTGGAGTTGTGAAGTGTTTAGATAATTCACGGTTAGACAAGATGTAACCCATCCATAGACCACCCATACAGATGATGATTGCAACACCCGTTACCATCTGAGCTTGGCTTGCCATCGCTGCTACTAGTGCGCTTGATAGGCTGCTCACGGTAATTTGCAGGCTGTTTTGCAAACCAGCTGCGGTTGCAGGGCTTTGCTTCGCACTTGCCAATGCACGGTTTACTACGATTGGGTACAGTGCACCATTCGCTACCGCAATCAAACAGAAAGGCGCTAGGATTGGCCAGATGGAGGTCAATTCCCACTGCGAAGCTACAAAGATAAGCAACGCGGCAACACTGAATAAACCGATCAACTGACGCAGAATTTTTTCATCACCAAATTTGCGAACACCAACTTTACCTAGGTAACCACCCACCATGAAAGCAATGGTTTGTGGGATAAAGCTCAAACCGATGTCTTTTGCTTCGTAGCCGAGTTGAGACATGATTTCTGGCATACCTGTTAGGTAAGCGAAGAAAGCTGCAGATGCCGTCGCAAACATAAACACGTTGCCTAGGTAAGTTTTAGATCCTAGAAGTGCTTTGATGTCAGACGACATGCTGGTTTGTTTTGTTTCTGCCTTTTCATTTTTTTGCGCCATTGTCGCAACGACAAGCAGTACGCCCATCAGTGTCAACGCTACAAAAATGCTATGCCAGCCAAAACTATCTGCGAGCAGTACACCTAACTGAGGTGCTAATGCTGGAGACAGAGCCACCAGTGGCATGATGGTCGCAAAAATCTGTTGGCTACTGCTAGAGTGACGTTTGATCACCATCGCTTGCCAAATAACAGCTGGGGCACAGACACCAATTGCTTGAACAAAGCGCAGTGCTAATAGTTGCCACACTTGCTCACTGAATGCGAGACCGAAGGAAGCAACAGTAAACAGCACTAAACCAGCTGCCAGCGTATTACGGTGCCCAAATTTGTCTGAAGCCAAGCCCCACATCAATTGACCAAAAGCCATACCAACAAGAAATACGGTCAGTGAAAGTGCGATTTGTTCTGGACCTGTTGCAAAGTCGATTTCCATCGCTTTGAACGCAGGTAGGTACATATCGGTCGCAATAAAGCCAAGCATAGACAAGGCTGCAAGGTAAACGAGTTGTAGTTTTGATATTTTCATGATTCAACCAATCAAATTATTTAATCATTTTTTAGTCAATGTCAGTTGGCACCAACCCTGATTTATTTACCTCGCCATTCTATTTTTCGATTTTAAGAAAATAAAACGCTAAAATTATTGGTTATCAATCAAAAATTTTGAAAGGTCGAAATCATGTTCTCCAAGTCTTCACTGGAAATGCTCGATACCGTTGCTCGATTGGGCAGTTTTACTGCGGCTGCTGAAGTGCTGCATAAAGTCCCTTCTGCGATCAGCTACGGTGTTCGTCAAGTAGAGCAAGATCTCGATGTAGTGTTGTTCCGTCGATTACCGAGAAAAGTGGAACTGACACCAGCTGGAGAGTTGTTCATTGAAGAAGCGCGTTTAATGCTACGACAAATGGCTGAAGTGAAAGCGCAAACTCGCCGCGCGGCACATGGTTGGCAGTCAACATTGAAGCTCACACTGGATAACGTGGTTAAACTCGATAAGCTTAAGCCTTTGGTTGAAGATTTTTATCGTGAGTTTGAATTTGCTGAGCTGCAAATCAACATGGAAGTGTTTAACGGCTCATGGGAAGCGATTGCCCAAGGGCGTGCTGATATTGTCGTCGGTGCAACGTCAGCGATTCCAGTTGGGGGTGATTTTGAAGTAAAAGACATGGGGGTATTGGATTGGGCATTTGTTATGTCACCTGCGCACCCTTGTGTTCGCCAGCAAGTCCTGACAGAAGAGTTTGTGAGTCAATTTCCGGCGATCTGTCTCGATGATACCTCGAACGTGCTGCCAAAACGTCATACTGGTCATTATCCGAAACAGCGTCGTCTGCTGTTACCTAATTGGTATAGCGCGATCGAATGTCTGAAGAATGGAGTAGGAGTCGGTTACATGCCGCGCCATATTGCTATGCCACTGATCCACGATGGTGTGCTGGTGGAAAAAGTCCTGGAGGATGATAAACCGTTGAGCCAATGTTGTTTGGTGTGGCGTAAAGATGACAATCACAAGTTGATTCAATGGATGGTGGATTACTTAGGTACACCAAATAAACTGCATCAGGATTGGCTGCAGTATTAACAAAAAGCCACTTTCAAGGAAAGTGGCTTTGGCGGGTCTAAGACAAGAAAAACTTGTAAGACGGGTTATCTGTTTCGTCTTTGCATTGATAGCCAAGTTCGCGCAAATGCGCAGAAAACTGAGCTAAATCGCTTTCATCTAACTCGAAACCACATAAAACGCGTCCGTAGTCAGCGCCGTGGTTACGGTAGTTGAACAAGCTGATATTCCAATGGGTACCGAGTGTACTCAAGAACTTCAGTAGCGCTCCCGGATATTCTGGAAACTCAAAGCTGTAGAGGCGTTCTTTGAGTGGCTTAGATGGTTTACCACCAATCATATAGCGTACGTGCAGTTTCGCCATTTCATCATCAGAGAGGTCAACCACAGGGTAACCACCATCACGCAAGTCATGGATGATGTTTTCTAGTTCTTCCTGACCGCCTTGCAAACGCACACCGACAAAGATATTCGCCAGTGCGTCATCGTTGTAACGATAGTTAAACTCCGTTACGGCACGACCGCCAATGAGGTTACAGAACTCAAAGAAGGCACCTTGACGCTCAGGAATGGTGACCGCAAGCAGACCTTCACGTTTCTCACCAAGCTCGCAGCGTTCAGAAACATAACGCAAACCATGGAAGTTGGTGTTGGCGCCTGACAGTACGGTGCCTAGATTTTTGCCTTCGAGTTTGTTTTGCTCAGCAAACTTCTTTAAGCCCGCTAGAGCAAGTGCGCCGGAAGGTTCTGCGATAGCACGAGTATCTTCAAAGATGTCTTTCACAGCAGCGCAGATTTCATCACTGGAGACTGCGATATGCCCATCAATGTACTTTTGGCACAGACGAAATGTCTCTTCACCAATGCGCTTTACTGCGACGCCATCGGCAAACATGCTGACTTGGTCTAGTACGACTGGCTCACCAGCATCCAAAGCTGCTTTTAAGCATGAAGAGTCTTCTGGCTCGACCGCAATTACTTTGATTTCTGGCATCAACTGCTTCACAAGCACCGCTACGCCTGCGGCTAAACCGCCACCACCAACAGGTACGAAGATGTAATCCAGGTGGCCATTTTGCTGCAGCATTTCCATGCCGATAGTACCTTGACCAGCAATCACCAGTGGATGATCGAATGGTGGGACAAAGGTATAACCGTTTAACTCGGATAGGCGCTCAGCTTCCGCTTTTGCTTCATCAAAATTACTGCCATGCAGCACCACGTTGCCACCAAACCCGCGTACCGCATCGACTTTGATATCTGGTGTGGTTTTTGGCATCACAATGGTGGTTTTTATGCCTAGCTTTGTACCCGAAAGCGCCATGCCTTGGGCGTGATTACCTGCGGATGCAGCAATGACACCAGCGGCTTTTTGTGCTTCAGACAGGCTTGCCACCATGTTGTAAGCGCCGCGCAGTTTGAACGAGTGTACGGGCTGGCGATCTTCGCGTTTGATTTGCACATTGTTACCAATGCGTGCAGCAAGGCGAGGCATTTCTTGTAATGGGGTGACTGTTGCAACTTCATACACAGGAGCTCGCAAGATCTGGCGCAGATAATCTGCACCAGATTGGTTTTCCTGTTTTAAGGGAAAGGGTTGACTCATAAAGCTAGCCCTCGAGCTTAGATTTGTCTCGTACTGCACCTTTGTCAGCACTGGTCGCCATACTTGCGTAAGCTTTGAGTGCAAATGAAACTTCACGTTGGCGGTCAACAGGTTTCCAGCCTAGTTCGTCTTGTTTTGCACGTCGATCAGCAAGCTCTTGTTCAGATACTTGGAGTGAAATTGAACGGTTTGGAATATCAATTGCGATCATATCGCCTTCTTTTACCAGACCAATCGCACCGCCATTTGCCGCTTCAGGAGAGGCGTGACCAATAGACAGACCTGATGTACCACCAGAGAATCGACCGTCAGTCAGAAGTGCACACTCTTTACCGAGTCCCATCGATTTCAAGTAAGTGGTTGGGTACAGCATTTCTTGCATGCCCGGACCACCTTTAGGGCCTTCGTAGCGGATAATTACCACGTCGCCCGCTTTAACTTTTCCGCCTAAGATGCCTTCAACGGCGTCTTCTTGGCTCTCGAAAACCACGGCAGGACCAGTGAACTTAAGAATGCTTTCATCAACGCCAGCGGTCTTAACGATACAGCCATCAAGTGCGATATTGCCAGATAGAACAGCTAGACCACCTTCTTGGCTGAAAGCATTGTCTTTGGCACGAATACAACCTTCAGCGCGGTCATCATCAAGTCGATCCCAGCGACAATCTTGTGAGAATGCTTGTGTAGTACGAATACCTGCAGGACCTGCGCGGTAGAACTTGAGTACTTCTTCGTCTTCAGTTTGGATGATGTCGTATTTTGCGAGCTGCTCTTTCATGGAAAGACCAAGTACGGTGCGTGCATCATTGTGCAGTAGGCCTGCACGGTCAAGCTCACCAAGGATAGCCATTACACCGCCAGCGCGGTGTACGTCTTCCATGTGATATTTCTGAGTGGACGGTGCGACTTTACACAGGTGCGGTACTTGGCGAGACAGGCGATCGATATCTTCCATATCAAAATCGACTTCGCCTTCTTGCGCTGCTGCCAATAAGTGCAAAATCGTATTAGTTGAGCCACCCATAGCGATGTCCAGTGCCATAGCATTTTCAAAGGCATCAAAGGTTGCGATGTTGCGTGGCAATGCGGATTCGTCATCTTGCTCGTAGTAACGACGAGTCAGTTCAACAATGCGTCGACCCGCGTTGAGGAATAGCTGTTCACGGTCTGCGTGAGTCGCCAACATAGAACCGTTGCCCGGCTGAGAAAGACCGAGTGCTTCAGTTAAACAGTTCATCGAGTTTGCGGTAAACATGCCTGAACAAGATCCACACGTTGGGCATGCACTGCGCTCGATCTGTTCGCTTTGCTCATCAGAAACTTTTGGATCTGCGCCCTGGATCATTGCATCAACAAGGTCTAGCTTGATGATCTGATCGGAAAGCTTGGTTTTACCCGCTTCCATAGGACCACCAGAAACAAAGATAACAGGAATGTTGAGACGCATTGATGCCATCAACATTCCCGGAGTGATTTTGTCACAGTTAGAGATACATACCATAGCATCGGCACAGTGTGCGTTTACCATGTACTCAACGGAGTCTGCGATCAGTTCGCGTGAAGGCAATGAGTACAGCATGCCACCGTGACCCATTGCGATACCATCATCAACGGCGATGGTGTTGAATTCTTTTGCGATACCGCCAGCTTTTTCGATTTCGCGTGCTACAAGCTGACCCATATCTTTCAGGTGTACGTGACCCGGAACAAACTGAGTAAATGAGTTTACTACTGCGATGATTGGTTTACCGAAGTCTTCTTCTTTGACGCCAGTGGCACGCCACAATGCACGTGCTCCCGCCATGTTACGACCATGTGTGGTGGTTGCTGATCTATATTTTGGCATTTCCTAATCCTTCTTACTTCTGTTCTGGGTACACATAGTCTAACCAGCCCCACTTATCTTCCGTGGTGCTGTTAAATAGGCCGAAATAGGCCGCTTGTAGTTCTTTGGTGATAGGACCGCGCTTACCGCTGCCTACTTCAATTTTGTCGATGGTTGCAACAGGCACGACTTCAGCGGCTGTGCCTGTCATGAAGACTTCGTCAGCAAGGTAAAGGGCTTCACGAGCAATGTTTGCTTCACGAACTTCATAGCCTTTATCACGCGCAATGGTCATGATTGAATCGCGAGTGATGCCTGGCAGAATAGCGCTGGTTGCTGGTGGTGTTGTGATGACGCCATCTTTGATAACAAAGATGTTTTCACCTGCGCCTTCCGATAAGTAACCATCTACGCTGAGAGCGATGCCTTCATCATAACCGTGACGACGAGCTTCACCGCCAACGAGCAGTGAAGATAGGTAGTTACCACCTGCTTTCGCTGCGGTAGGGATAGTATTTGGTGCTGCACGGTTCCAGCTTGAAATCATCGCATCAACACCTTTCTCTAACGCTTCTTCACCTAGGTAAGACCCCCAAGGGAAAGCCGCAATGATCAGATCCATTTCAGTGCCAACAGGCGGGCAAACACCCAAGCCAACATTGCCCACAAAGCCCAATGGACGAATGTAAGCACTGTCGAGCTTGTTCTGGCGAAGGGTTTCACGTGTTGCTTCCATAATTTCTTCCACAGAGTATGGAATCGGGAAGCGGTAAATCTTGGCTGAATCTTTTAGACGTTGCGCATGTTCACGGTGACGGAAGACAATTGGTCCTTTTGGCGTGTTGTAACATCGTACGCCTTCAAAAACAGAGGTGCCGTAATGCATTGCGTGAGTAAGAACGTGAACGTTCGCTTCAGCCCACGGGAGCATCTCACCATTAAACCAAATGTAATCTGCAGTTTTCGTTGCCATTTATTGCCTTCCTTATGCACTTACGTGTTGTTGTAAGTTGTGATTTGGGAGTTCATCGTTGCGGATCTTAAGTACTTCTACGGTACGAATATCCCACAACTTCTCAATTTGATTGACCAAGAACGAGATAGGTCGATCGCTGTCGACGATGATCTCTACGCTGGCTACTTTGCTTTCATGGTTTTGGGTAGCTGCGACTTGTTTGATCACAAAGCCTCGGTGACGAATCACACGAAGAACGCGCTCTAACAGTACCGGTTTGTCGTCGGCTTTGATGTCGAGTAAATATCTGTCCATGTGATTGCCTCTTAAGTGTTTTCCAACATGTCACTATTTGATGCACCTGGCGGTACAAGTGGCCACACGTTTTCTTCCTCATCGATTAAAACGTGAAGCATGTAAGAAGTCTTACTTTCTAGCATCTCTTTGAGAGCCGGTTCGACTTCTTCTTTCTTGGTGATGGTCTTGCCCGGGATATCGAAGGCTTTTGCAAGCATCACGAAATCTGGGTTGTCATCAAGAATGGTTTCGCTATGACGACCGTCGAAGAATAGCGACTGCCATTGGCGAACCATGCCAAGACGTTGGTTGTTAAGAAGGACTATCTTCACTGGAATCTGACGACGCTTTAGCGTGCCCAACTCCTGCACGTTCATCATAAATGAACCGTCACCTGTAATAAGGATAGACTGATCATCAGGACGTGCGACCGCGGCACCCATTGCGGCTGGCAGACCAAAACCCATGGTGCCAAGACCGGCCGAAGTGATGAAGTTTTGCGGATCGCGTGGTTGGATATGTTGTGCTGCCCACATCTGGTGCTGACCGACGTCGGTCGACACAATTGAGCTATCCGGCATCATGTCAGACAGTTGTTTGAGTAGTAGCGGTGCGTAGATCAACTCGCCTGGGTGGTCGTAACGCCATTTGAATCCGCTACGCAGACTTTCGCTGTGATGCACCCAAGGGGAGATATCTTGAGTCAGTTCTAGTTGAGGAAGAATCTTGCTGATTTCACCGCGAAGTGGTGCATTAGCATGGCGAAGCTTGTGAATTTCGGCTGCATCGATATCGATATGAATCACTTTGGCATGTGGCGCAAAGGTATCGAGTTTGCCCGTCACACGATCATCAAAACGAGCCCCAACCACAATCAAAAGGTCAGATTCTTGAACTACTAGGTTCGCAGCTTTAGTGCCGTGCATACCCAGCATACCTAAATAGTGAGGGTCATGACGTTCAATGGTGCCCAAGCCTTTCAGCGTGCTGACCGCTGGCATTGGGTTTAACCGTAGAAACTCGCGTACTGCATCTGTCGCTTTGGCAATCTGTACACCGCCGCCGACGTATAAAACTGGGCGAGTTGAAGCGGCAAGTACTTCTTGTGCGCGCTGGATATCGGCGTCACTTGCTAATGGAGGGGCTGGTGGAACAAAAGGAGGCAGAAGTTCTATGGGTGCTTGGGCAAGCTGAACGTCTTTGGCGATATCGACAATCACTGGACCTGGTCGACCTGTTTTTGCAACTTCGAACGCTTCGGCAAGTGTTGGAGCAAGGTCTTCAATGTCGGTCACTAGGTAGCTGTGTTTGGTACAAGCTAGGGACATACCAATCACATCCATTTCTTGGAATGCATCGGTACCGATATGAGAGCTAGCAACCTGACCTGTGATGGCTACTAGAGGAACGGAATCGAGAAAGGCATCGGCAAGACCAGTAACAAGGTTGGTGGCTCCTGGTCCGGAAGTTGCCATACAAACCGCAACGTCTTGTGTTGCGCGGGCCATCCCTATGGCGGCCATGGCAGCCCCTTGTTCATGACGACATAAGATGTGTTCTACACCTCCGTCATACAAGGCATCGTAGATCGGCATGATGGCTCCACCCGGATACCCAAACACCGTTTCGATGCCTTGTTGCCTTAAAGCGGCTACGACTAGTTCTGCACCGGTCATCGTAAACCTCCTTTGCTACGTTGTGGCTCGTAGCTATCGCCATGTGTTTTGCACTTCATGTGCACTCCCATTCTTCCCGTTAAGCTGTCTGAGGGTTAGACAGATGACAACTTGTAGTTGTAAAAAAACCCCCGGACTTTTCAGTGCGGGGGTTTTTCGTAATTTGTGGTTATCTTTCGCCCACAATACCCCGCGCGGTGCCAATAATGACCACGATAATCAGGGCTAGCAGTGAGTTGTTGTGAGCGAATAAGTTCATCTGTCTGTCGTTCTTTTTTTCGTTAAAAAGTAGTGTGTAATGTTCTACGAAAATGTTTGCGTCACTAGTGGTAACACACAAATCTGCTGCATGACAAGCAAAAAGTCATTCTTTTTTCACATTAAGTACCATTCTGGACAGGCTATATAACATATCCATATAGAAAACATCTGGTTATATAACGAACAAAAATTTGAGGAAATTATGGGGCTGGCAATCATTCATAGTCGAGCAAGTGTGGGTGTGCAAGCGCCGTCGGTAAGCGTGGAAGTCCACATCAGCAATGGGATGCCGGGGTTTACGCTGGTGGGTCTACCGGAAACCACAGTAAAAGAATCGAAAGATCGTGTCCGAAGTGCGATCGTTAATTCCAATTTTCAGTTTCCAGCAAAACGAATTACGGTCAATTTGGCTCCTGCTGACTTGCCCAAAGAAGGTGGGCGCTTTGATCTGCCGATTGCATTAGGGATTTTGGCTGCTTCAGAACAAATCGCGACAGATAAGCTCAAAAACTACGAATTTGTTGGTGAATTAGCCCTTTCTGGAGGGCTGAGACCTGTAAAAGGCGTGCTACCTGCTGCGTTGGCTGCGAACAAAAAACAGCGTCGTTTAGTGGTGCCTCATGCGAATGGTGATCAAGCGGCATTAGTGGGTAAAGAGCAGCATAAATCAGCCCAATCGTTACTGGAAGTGTGTGCTGAGCTTTGTGGTCAGCATCAATTGAATTTATATCAAACCCCGAAGAAAAAAGAGACCAAAACGCACGGTCGTGATTTACAAGACATCATTGGTCAACAACAAGGTAAACGCGCTTTAGAAATTGCTGCGGCTGGCAATCACAACCTACTTTTTCTTGGTCCTCCTGGTACAGGTAAAACCATGTTAGCATCACGGCTATGTGATTTATTGCCAGAGATGAGCGATGAAGAAGCCATGGAAACCGCTTCTGTGGCGTCGCTGACTCAAAGTGAAATCAATGAACACAATTGGAAGACGCGACCGTTCCGTGCTCCGCACCATTCCAGCTCAATGGCTGCTTTAGTCGGAGGTGGCTCAGTACCAAGACCGGGCGAGATATCTCTAGCTCATAATGGGTTGTTGTTTTTAGATGAGATGAAAGTTATCCCAATAATTAAAATATATCAATGTTAACCTAACAGCTGTTATATATTGGTATAATACTAAATAGAGTCCCACTTTTTGCGTTGACAGTAGTCACTCTGATAACTAAGGTGATTATTAGTTGTCAATCTGTGGAGTTAGATTGTGAATACACCAATTCTAAAAGAGCTTTCTTTACTAAATACTGCATTGTCAGTTGAATACGTTAACTACCTCAAGTCTGCAGCTGTGTCTTCAGTCAATAAAAAGAAAATACATAAATTACTGAATATTTATGCATCTTACTGCTACTTAGTAGAACAAAGCAACTATACTGCATTGGAAATATTGAATGACTCCAACTCACTCAATGCGCACTTTCAGTCACTCATCGGTTTCATTTATAACCGCGGTAATGTCACTCTCAAATCACGTTATGCTTATTGCAGCCAACTCAAGAGGCTTTTCCGTTACATTGCACAGGATAAGCAACTCGACCTCGATGACATAAAGCTATCAGAAACCATTATTTCAGAAGATGCCCAGAGGTGCCTAGCGCAATTTCTTAAGCTTAAGATAGATAAAACAAAATCTGACTACTTAAATGGCTGGCAGGTAGTATCAAAAGAAGGTAAAAGCCTTGAGGTTCATCTTGATACCCTTTATGTAAATTTTGGCGAAGCGTTTACAAACAAGGTTCATCTTGCTTTAAAAAACTATGCATATACACAAAAATCAACATCTTTAGCTCAAGCATTAAAAATACTCAAACGGTTTTTTTTCGGCATGTCCTTTGTTTATAACGAAAAGGACGGGTTAACAATAGAAGCCCTCCTGAGCCGCAATTATGTGCAGAACTTTTTCCACAAGATATTTAAGGTGTTATTTGTGCACTCCCAAGCAGCCCAGCACTGCCCAAAGAGTTTTCATACTAAATGGCGAGATACAATTAACTATTATACAACGTGCTTTATCAACACTGGTGTTTTCGCTGAACCCCACAAACCATTCATCGTTCCACATTGGAAAGATCCGAAAGGTGCGGCGCCCACATTTTCGATTGGCGGTGATGCAACGCGGGAAGAAAGCCATCGATGGTTTGCCAACATCCCACTCAAAATTAAAGATGAAGAGGCTGTTTCAATTATTCAGCAACGCCTAGAGCGAGATATGGCATACATAAGACATGTATGTCTCGTGAAGTTTGAGGAACTTTTAGAACGAGAAGAAAGAAATAAAGCCTTCCTCAAAACTGGGCTGGTTAAACCGCTGAGTGGCACTTCAGGCTATCTGCAATATAACCACTTTCTTGGTGCAGATAAGCTAGACAATACTGTGGCAACCTTTTATGCACATGGCATAGCTGCGAAAGACCACTATCTATCATTTTTGGGGTTTCACGGTAATGCTAAACAACTTAACACCGAGTTAAACCTACCCACCTGTACAACACTGAATGCTCTTCTAACACTACTAGTGATGGAACACCCCTTAATAACACCATCTTGGCTAGATAAGTGGGAGTTGTTTGATGCTAATGACAATAAGGTGGGCTACAAGCAGGTTGGTAATCAGTATATTGCTGTAAGCTATAAATCACGCAAAGGGTCAACTAATTCGCAGCAAGACGTTGTGCTTAATGAGTTTTCTAAATCGGTTGTTGAGTTCCTAATACAACATACACGCATAGCGCGTGAATACTTAAAAGAGAAGGGGGATATCAATTGGAGAAAGATGATTCTATTTGCCACCACTAACAATGCACGCTGCCCAGTGAGCTTGGTTCATGGTCTTTACTCGGCAAATGATTTTTATGATTGGCTTCAAGATAAATCGCTCTTTGATAACAACAGTGATATCACCCTAGAGGATGCACGAGCTATTTCTGATATACATACGTTGCGCTCGATTAGGCGACATCGAGGTCTCCAAATTTATCTGAAAACACGTTCAATGGATGCGGTTGCCGACGCGCTTGGTCATGAAAAGAAAGATGCCAAGCTACTGACATCTTATCTCCCTAAACCACTGATGGACTTCTTTAATGACCGTTGGGTACGTCAGTTCCAAAATGCTATTTTAGTTGAAGCCATGAAAGATTCAGTGCATTGCCTCGATGCGGTTAATATGAGCGCTGAAGACATTGAAGAATTCTTAAACAATCACGGCATCAGTAATATTTCAGAGCATTTCGATCACGGTTTTGTTGAAAAGACCGCTACTGATAATGAAACCTCTGAGTCCTTAGCGTTCGACCAGTTGACTTACACTATTTCCACCTCTCTATTGCAGCTATTGATGGCGATACGCCTTATTGTTGAGAGCAGTGATGATGAGTCTTCATTTTTAGATATTGTTTTCCACTGGTATCAGTCAGCGGTGTTTATCCTCGATACCCTAAATTCAGGCAAGCATGGTGCTGATACTGATTTGATGGAAATGCTTGATATTGCAACCAATAACAAACTAGATACTGACTCGATCAAGGGAGCGTTGCTATGTTAAGTGTCGCTATCGACAATACCGCCATTGCTAGTCTCATTGAAGACATTGTGCTAGACCACTCGACTCTGAATGGTCTAAGTACAGAAATACTTGAGCAAATTATAAATTTCTCAGTAGTCAATGATGATTATCGAGCATTAGATATCATCACTCATATCCACACTGGCATCTACGGCTACGATGAAAGGCAGCCCGAATGGTTAGAATCCAATTTTTCCGCACGTAAATGGACATTAACATTCGGTAAAAAAACAAAAACGATACATTGGGATAGTGTGTATCTGGATGATGGAAAGAACCTCACGGACACAAAGCATCGCAAGTTATTAAACAGTTTTAAATACTGGATCACGGCGACAGATAATCCGCTTGAAAATGGTGGAAAAATTATCAGCCCAGTAGCGGCTAGCCGAAGGACTAACAAGGTTATCGCCTTGATAAATGCTATCTTGCTGCATTCAAAGGAATTGAAGCTTGCAAAATACCACCTGCAAAATGTGAATGATGATTTTTGGTTGAATATCTTAATGAAGTTCGCTGAGCATGGAAGTTTTCATGGGGTTTACGAGTTCGATAAGCGTACCAAAACATTACTGGATGATGCTTCTCAGAGTATTTCAGATGAAGATGCTCAAACGTTTAGAGAAAAATACCCTTACATTGTACGAGATATTGCCCAAAATGAGATTTTCTTATCTTTAGAAGCGAGAGACAAGGCGTGTACTTGGCTTTTTGAGCAAGATTATTATCAAAATAGAGGGGGCATTGATTATTACGGCAGGACTGCTTTACTCATCAATTTGTTATTTGATGGCAAGATGCTTTATCACGACATAAATATCCCCAATTACGCAGAGCTTCATCTCAAAGAGCAAAATCGAGACTCAGAATATCGTGCTGTTGCTAATAAAGATACCTCAACAGGCACGAATCAAAAAACAATATCAACCTACATTGAAGCCATTCGATTGATTCACACCAACCTTGAGCGTGAAGATGCCGCACGTCCATCCGTCCTGTCAGAACGTGTCAGTGCGGGTAGTATTGGTGAGTTAGTTGACCTAAAAAAGATGGGGCGAACTCGCACCTTACCGCCTAAGTTTGTGTTTAACTTAATTCGTCAATGCTATGAGTTTGCCAAAGAGCATCTGCAGACTGACAAAGGTGCTGTTACCATACTAGACGAAACACTAACTCTGCTTACTAACGCAAGAAGCAAATCTGCGGCGCAAAAGTCTAACCCCCATCGTCCACACCAAAATAACCCAGTTTGGAATGAAGAATTGCATCGAGAGATGTCCGGTTCGGAGCGAGGTTACTGGTTTCAAACGGAAGCCATCAACTGCCTGAGCGATAAATATTTAAGAAAAGGAATAAAACAGGTTCAAGCTTTTACAGAAAGTGTCGAAAATCGCCACGAACGAATTAGAGCCAACGAGAGTTTGTTTGAACTGTTCTCGGTGCTGCAAGGCGCTATACAGGTCTTGGTGGGAGCCATCATGGCACGGCGACAAGATGAGTTAATTGAGTTAAAGCCTCATGGCAACCTATCTCCCAATGTAGACCCTTTTTCGAAAGAAGGAGCAAAGACAGAGTACAGTTTGATATTCAAGGTAAAGAAGACAGGTTCAAAAGGCGTAAATGCGACCATAGAGAGACCTATCCCCTTATCTATCGCCAAGTTCATCTGGCAACTTGAGCAATTTAACATTAAAGCTAATGAGTTAAATTTAGGCAAAGGAAAACTGTCTTTGTTTAACAATTTACACTCAAGGAATTGCCAGTTAAGTCAGGTTCAACCCAAGACCTATAATGCACATATCGATGCGCTGTGTGATTACTTAGAAACGGACCTGGTAGAGTATGATAACGGTGAATACCGACGTAATTACGTTCGCCAGCATCAATTTAGACGCTTTTTTGCAATGGCATTTTTCTGGTCGAAAGGGTTTGATGGGTTGGACTCCCTACGTTGGATGCTCGCACACTCTGACATGCAGCATCTCTATAATTACATCTCTGAATCGGATATAGGGGATGTGCTTAATGGAGCGAAAGCCAGCATAATTGTTCGTGGTGTTGTCGATGCCACCTCTGAACTTGCCAAGCTCGACGGAATAGAAGAGGTTCGCAAAATTATTGCTAAGCGACTGACAGGTGATAACTCAACGCCGATCACTATAGAGTCAGTGAGTGAGGCGGCAGAAGATTACAATGATGAGTCTTACCTAACCGTTCCTCATATTAGCCAAATTCAAAAAGAACAGGACGTTGAAACAGAGGTTATTCATCTTTTAGAAGAGGGGCGGATCACTCTGGAACCAGAGTTTTTTACCATAGCTGATAGCAAAGGCAAAACCACTAAAACCTTTAATCTTATTTTAAAAATCAGAGACCTTGATTAAGGATTAGCTAATGAAAGTTTTAGAGAAAAACCAAACTAAGGTACTTGAAACAGAAAAGCTGTTGAGATCTATAATCACATCTCCCGCTGAGTTTAAAGATGATGAAGAGCTTATTAAGGCTCTTAAATCACAATCTGGCATCGCTAAGTATCAGGATCAGGAGCGTAATATCACATCATGCTCATTAAACACGGTTAAAAGCATTTCAGAAGCACTTTTAGAGAGAGGCTTCGTATCTTTAGATGAATTACGCATTAATGCAAAACTGGCGATAGAGGCTGCACATCACGATGAGAAAGCTTCCAAAGGTAATAAACAAACAGTCGTAGGTTTAAAGCATAAAGTCGCAGAGCTAGAGTCTGAGTTGGATGCAGCGCAGCGCAGCAATTCTTTATTGACCGTAATGGTTTCAGAGTTGCGCTCCAGGCTAAAGCAGTTAGCGCAGCATGAGGGCACAGTAGAAGAGCGACAGGAGCTTTACCGGGAGCATAATCGGCAGATTGAAGCAAAGATGAACTACACATTGAATGGAGAGATTTGATGGCGGTTCGTAAGCTTAAAGGCTTTGAACAATGGAGTCATCTTGGGTTTGATGGCAAACTTATCTTTCGTAAGCCCTTGGACATCCCTTTCGTTACATACAGGAATCATGTTCCTTGCTATGAAGCCAATGCTTACATCCATACTCTGATACTAAGAAATCTATCAAGAGACACTATTCGAGGTTTTGCACACCATATTATTCACTTAGTGCACTTTATTGAAAAACAGCCACTATTGAGCAGGTTTAGCCAACTTACGGACGCAACATTCACCCTTTTCATTCAATCACTACAAGCAGAGAGGACACCACTTGGTGAGCTGAAACGCACCAATAACTCTGTTATTCAAATTGCTGATACTTGTCTTAAATTTTTGCAGTTTGTCCAAGATTTTCACGACTTAAGTAACTTTATTGGCAAGGATAAAGGCAACTCAATTCAGATACTTGAAAAGCATTACAAACGAAAACAGGAAGGCTACAAAGGGTTCATTGAAGGCTCTAAAATTACGCACTCTGCGGTGCCAACAAAAGATGAAATCAAGAAGCGCCACCCTGTTGCGGAAGAAGACGCTTTACGTGTATGGGAGTTTATCAAGACTCAGAAAAGCAAAGATAAACGCAGACGAGATATGGCACTATATACGGCAATGGAGCAGTTGGGTTGTCGAGTGTCAGAGCTTCATTTAATTAAAGTAACCGATTATGAGGAAGCAAGACGCACAGGTATGATAACCCTTACTACCTTAAAGCGTAAGGACGATAACACCACTCGAAAGGTTCCAGTGCCGCACCTTTTGTTGTCGGTGATTGCAGATTACATCAAAGTACGTAAGAAGGCTATAAGGAAGAAAAAAGTCCAACATGACTACTTATTTATCAGCTTAAAGACAGGTCAACCTTTATCTGCTGAGTCATGGACAACATATATGAATCTGTGGAGGAAAGAACTTGGCATCAAGAGTCCGGTGCACCCACACCTGTGGAGACACGCATTTATTACAAACAAGCTTAAAGAGCTTATTCTGACCACTAAAGAAGTGAATGATAAAGATGATTTTCGAAAGCATTTGCTTCATACGCAAACATTTAAAATGCAGCTTCAGCAGTGGACAGGTCATACAAATCTTAGTTCTTTAGATATCTATATTGACTTAGCTTTTGCAGATATACACGGTTACACAGAGGTTTACAACGCTGTTTCTCTGAAGTCGAGTGTTGAACTTGCTAAACGTCAGTTTGAGTTATTAGAAAATCAGATAGCAAGTAAAGAGCTAACGCCTACCGCCGCGCTCTGTGAGATCAAGAGATTGTTAGGAGATTTTCAGTCCGATATCGATAATTGCATTGTATCTTCGTGACTATAAAGCTTTATAGTCACTTTTGGGGACAAAACCTAGTTAGAGTACTGAGTCTAACTAGGTTCGTTCAGATGAGAAAAAGTATCTTACAACCTTAAACGTTTGTATGTTTATTCATCACCAGGGGGAGCACTGACATTTGATGGGCTATTGTTACTGTTTTCAGGTGGTTGATAGCCAAACCTCCCGTTGTCACTAGATGAATCTGATTGCGGTTGATAACCTTTTTCAATTCGTTCAGGTTGATAACCATTATTTTGCTGCTGTTTGCCATCTGACATATTTACTCCTTTATCCTTTTCGTAACTCTACATGTGAGATTTCACTCGCTAGTATGATAATACCAGCTGTTCCATTTTTCGGTCTTTCAAACTTTCCAGTTTCAGATAGAATCCAAGTTTCTTCAAGATAGATTTGTTCTTCATTGGGAGCACTTGAGGCGAATGACTTATCTGAGTATTTTCCGCCTAACATTTCTCCATTTTTCAATGTCACTTTTACCCAAAACGGCTGCTCTTGAGAAAAAACGTAATCCCACGGCTTACCAATAGGATGAATGGAATTACCCTTGATGATTTTCAATTTCCTTACTTTTATCCAGATCCAGGATAATAATATTGGGTTAATCAAAATCATGTACAAACTAGAAACGATAAACCAGTGTTCATGAGACTTAGTGAATTCTTGGTTGGTCGTGGCAATGAGCAATGGAAGGCAGACTGCGTAGTTTATACAGCTATATGCAACCGTATCGATTAACTGCTTACTTGTATCTCTATTAGTATCGGCAATGAAAATAGAGTACACCTTCAGGCTTATAAAGCCTGGTATAACAAATGCGATAAAGATTACTAGCTTATCAATTTCCCAGATACTCATAAATTCCCTTGTTTAAACATTACAAGTGACATGGGTCTCCCCCATAAGGAACTGCTACACTTAACGTTATGCGTAAAGCACCTGAGACACCATGTCACACCACAACTATTTCGTCGAATTCAACTTAGCTAGTTGTTGCGTTTTCTACAGCCTTTTCTCATTTACTAAGCGCCAATATTGATAGCCGAGTGCGGTTAATCGGCAGGAAGTAGAATTAATGGCTGCAAAGTACATAAATTCTGCGTCTACAGGTACTACTAAACCCACACTTTGGTACTTTTGCAGGTCTTTAAATATCTTAACCTTCTCAGGATCTGCGCTTGCATCAGTATCTTCGTAGGAAGGGTCTAACTTATGCTCAGAATCTGGAGTTGGAAAATATTGGTTTATTTTTCGAAGAGTTTCAAATGGTACTTTAGGTGGAATAACACGTAATGGGGTAAAACTAGTGACGTTAGTTTTAAATATTGGTCGCTGATCCCAAGCCCCTAGAGCCTCATCAACGTACGCATACAGTGAACCAGGAGTAATATTACCACGAATGTCCGCAGCTCCCCCTTTTAGAGCATCAATCAATAGTGAGGTGAATATTCCTGCACCGTTTGCTTCTAAAGCAAATTCACTATCTCTACTGGCTGTTAATACGGACATTCCTTCTGCTAATTGTGCAGTACCATTTCCCGATAGGCTTGGTGAACCCATGGCACCAGAATGACAACAGTCGAATATTATAACCTTGTTTCTAGCCTTTGACTGATTGGCCAAAGCTAATATTTCATCCATGGAGACACCTTCATCGTACTTTTTAGCGTCAGTTGTGACCAAGTATCCACCTGTACTCTTAATGTAGCCATGACCAGAGAAATAGAGCAATGCCATATCGCTATCGCCCGTAAAAAGCTGTTCAATCGCCTCACGAAGCACAGACCTTGTAATATCTATGCTTGGGCAGGTTATCGTTTTTACCCCAAAGTTAGGGGAGCCGTCTCCATTAGATTCCAATATCGCAGCAAGAGTATTTGCATCGTTAACACACCCACCCAATGGCGACGATGGATAATCGTTTATCCCTATGATCAATGCCTTTTTCATAAGTCAAACCTACTTGTTCTTTCCTTCACCCATCATTTGCTCAATAGCTGATGCTATTTTATCCCAGTCCCAACTTATAGTTCTGTTACGCTGCAATCCTGAAGGGAGGTTACTAGTTGTATTGGCTCCATCAACATATACACCAAATACAGGGACATTTTGATCTTTAGCCATTTTTATTTCTTTAACCACTCCAGTTGCACTCGCCATAGTTTTACCACTTAAGACGATAAGCATATTACATTTACCAATCTTGCTTTTTATCAGTGCTTCCCATTGTGATTGGGGCAGCGAAGATTTCGACGACCAATCTTCAATTGCGAACGGGGTTTTTGAGTTCTTAGATTGGCCTACAAATAGATTCTTTTGAGTGACATTGTGATCAAAGTCAAAACTAATAAATGCTCTTGGGTTTGCCATCTTTTTTCTTCCTTATCTGTTGGATTAGTTGATTACATATCGATTAACATGGACTCTCTTCCCGAGGACTAATCACACACTTTAGTGGTCAATGCTAAGGATCGAGTCACCGTGTCACACTTCATTGATTACAGCAGGATCGATATAGCCAAGAACCACTTCAATCATGATGTGACTCATGAACAAGGCAAAGTATTACACTTCACAAATCCGTTACCTGCACTAATTAACTGACCACATTAGCAAACCTTCATTCTACGTGTATATGATATAAGTCACATTGCATTTAGTTGATTTTGAAAGGTGATTTGAATAAGTCTTTCTAACTGATAGTAAAGCGATTTATAACAGAAATGGGACGTAAACGTGCCTGACGAAAAGGCTGGCACCAAGTTGGACAAAATTTTGCGTGCATCTTTGCTAATTAACTAAGGTATGGCAAAGTCGCTTAGTTAAATGTCCAGCCAGGCTGGAGCAGATCATCATGATTACAGCGTACTTACTTCGAATAATTTTTCATAGGGCAAACTCGCATTAACAGAATGTGAATGAGCAAAACTACTAACGAGAAAAGGGGCACTTTCGAGCTAGAAAGCGCCACGGGTAAAAGTTCAACCTGAGAAGCTTTTGGACAAAAATGATTTTCAGAAAAGCGAACATTAGCGAACCATGAACAAGAACAGGATAGCAAAATGAAAAAAGC
>NZ_CAWMYL010000060.1:0-1183 GCF_963871815.1 Vibrio sp. L85 | reverse complement strand
AGAACCGGCGGCATAGCCGCCTGAGCGAGCTACGCTCGAAAGCAAAGAGACTCAACCCTTACAACGCACTGACAATTTAGAGTTCACCTCTGAACTCATTCCACTTTAAAATACCTTTAATTCATTGAAAATATAAGGTAATCACATGTATCTCACCCCTCAAGAATCAATAGAACAGCTACAGTTTGAACTCAATGATACTAAAGGCCGATTGGACGCTTTAAGTTTTATGGCTCGGATAATCCTCGATAGCGTGAAGCTTCAGGATGAAGACGCTTACCAAGCATTAAAAATGGCTTGCCTCACATACAGCCAAGACCACCTAGCCGCTCTAGGGGAAATTGGTGAAGATGATATAGAGGAGCAAGCTCAGGCTTTTGCAGAAGAGATTGAAAATTTATTCTGCGATGAAGAGGACCTATTTGGCGAAGAGTAGCGATAACCCAACCCCCTCATGCACTTACGCTCACTCAGGCAACTGTTTGCTCGAAATGGCACTTGGGCAATATATCTCAGCAAACATATCTCTGAAATCAGAGAGGTTGTTGTTGATAACGTCACCCGTATGATGGCTTGCGGCTCAGCGAACATGGGGTCGCGTCTCTACAAATGCAAAAGCTCCGGTTGTACCTACACCAAATATCTCAATCAAAGCTGTAAGTCTCGTGCTTGCAGCAGTTGTGGCGTCAAATCCACCGAAAGGTGGATACGCCAACAACAGCATGTGCTGCCAGACTGCGAATGGCAGCATATCACCTTCACTATGCCAAGTTCGCTCTGGCCTATCTTTCGTCATAATCGCTGGTTGCTTAATCGATTATTCAAGTGTGCAGCTACCATTTTAACGACCTGGGCTAAACGGCAAGGGTTAGAAATTGGTGTTTTCTGTGCGCTTCATACCTACGGTCGCAAGCTCAATTGGAATTGTCATGTTCACGCATCAGCGACACGCGGAGGGATTTGCCGACGAACAGGGCTGTGGAAGCCAATTTATTTCAAAGCCAAAGTGACAGAAGCGTGTTGGCGAGCTGCGATTACGCAGCTCTTAAGCTCACATTACTCAGAGCTTGACTTAAGCGCAGACGATTGCCCCTACGTTCGTCATGAAGGAGATTGGCACGCTTTTCTTCTTAGTCAATATCGCCGCCGTTGGAAACTGCATTTTGGAAAGAAGACAGACCAA
>NZ_CAWMYL010000059.1:0-1226 GCF_963871815.1 Vibrio sp. L85 | reverse complement strand
GCATTGAGATCAAATGCTTTTAGGATTAATCTCTTTCCCCAGATGTGAAAAAACCAGCCGTAGGAAGCTGGTTTATTTCGGAATACTCACAAGATTTGAACGCCCGTGAAGTCCTTCCATGATAGACCATATCAAGTAAGCACTTCAAGAGTATTTCTGCACTCTGTTTGGAATCAAGATGTTTTGGACAGAACGACGCGCATCACTCACCGACCAAGGGATGTTCCAAAGGTGAGAGGTAAAGGCACTAATCAGAACTAAGCACCAAGCTCGATAAATCCGCCCCTTGTAGCTGCTAGAGGGGACAAGCGGAAAAGGAATAACTGATTAGTGTTGTGTGACTGGAACGGGGGCGAAAGCTTTACACACAGCGCAGGGCAGTCCGAAATAAGGGGAGAAATCCTTAGTTCAGAAAGCGACCATAGACGATATCCAACTCACTCAAAATAGAGTCGAAATGGGTAGGGGTCGGCGCAGCCGAAATAAGCAATTTCGGCACCAACTCTTCTGTTCTCATTTACCTCTTCCGCTCGGCGCAGTGTGCGAGTAAGCGAAGCGTCCGAGCATCGAGCAAGCGGCATTTCACTTTCCCTAAATGGTGGCACTGTCACTCATAATCTATGTGGGTTATACCCTCTTCATTGCTTATTTTCTTAGGCTTGTACTATCGTCGATTTTTGTACTAAGCCAGCATACACAGAGTACCCTCTAGTCACTTCGTTCCTAACGGTTACGCTGTGAGCTGTAAAGGGACGCTAACGCTCCCTTTACCCTAGTAAAAAATCCTGTCGCCTCGCTTTGCTCGTTGCCGGTTCGTTAGTCCTGGTTAAAACGCTGCGCTCATTTAACCAGGACTAACGAACTTTAATTTGTACAAAATGCCCCTTAGTGGGTGTTTTTTGCTTCAACGGGGAAGTGCATTTTTTTTCCTGTAAATCGACTCAAAAGCGTCACAAACTTTCAAACCGATTTTTGACTATCTTGGTGTGGCTTTTTTCTTAAAAACGCTTCTAGAGCGTTTGAGGGGCTTCTAAATGGTGTTTTTGATAGTGAAGTTGCCTATTTAACGTAATGCCAATATTACGTACCCAAAAAGAATGCTAGTTGCTTGATTTTTCTTATCTGAAAGAAAAAATGGTATTGTAATAATGACAGGGGCGTGTATTATTATTAGTGTAGATTATGTGGCGGTAGAGGCATCCCCACGTTAAATAGAACAACCTCAC
>NZ_CAWMYL010000058.1:0-1054 GCF_963871815.1 Vibrio sp. L85 | reverse complement strand
GGCTTTGTTGCTTAATTAAGTGAAAAGACATGGCTGTCCCATGTTGATTAATACTTAACCAATACACTGAGTTTCAGGCATACCAAGCCCTGTAAGTTTGTTCAGTGATTTGATCATGGCGTAAGTCTCACCAACCTGAGCGTTGTAGTTTCTCAGGCTTAATTTTCCACCTAACAACTGTTTCACCCGATACATTGCTGTCTCTGATAGCGAGCGCTTATGATAGCCATACCGCTTTTTCCATTTCTTGTTGGAGCCGTAGAGCTTCTGACAACCTACTGCTAAATTGCGAGGGTGTCCTTGTTCCCAGAAGGCAGCCCCTTCTCGTGGCGGGATAAGCGGAACCGCTCGCTTTATCCGTATAGCATCATGGCAATTCCTTGTGTCATAAGCGCCATCACCTGATATCTCAATGATTTTACGACGTGTCTGCTTGAGTAAGTTAGGGAGCACTTCGGCATCGGTTACGTTAGATAAGCTCAGCTCTGCTGCGATTATTTCGTGGGTGCTTGTATCTACTGCGATATGCAGCTTACGCCAGACTCTGCGCTTCCCATCAGTACCATGCTTCTTGACCTTCCATTCACCTTCTCCATAAACCTTGAGGCCAGTGGCATCAATGGCCAGATGTTGTATTGCTCTTCTGGTTTTGGTTTTAAATGAAACTTCAACTTCCTTAGCTCGGCGGCTTATACAGGTGTAGTGCGGGCAAACAAGTGGGATGTTAGCCAGCTTAAATACTGAGTTTAGAAAACCTTGCAGCGCTCTCAGTGGCATAGAGAAAACGCGTTTCACCATCAGTGCGGTAGTAATTGCTAAGTCGCTGAATCGGCGAGGTCTACCTCGCTTGCCTTGTTTGTTTTGCTTCCACTTGGCTATCGCTTCCTCATCAATCCAAAAGGTCAGAGAACCACGGTTGATTAAGGCTTTATTGTACTGCTTCCAGTTAGTTGTTTTGTAACGAGGTTTAGGCATGAGGCTTCGACGATTGATGGGCGTAGCCGATCAGATCGTAGCTTCTTGATTTAGTTCCATCGAATTACGCAACAAAGCC
>NZ_CAWMYL010000057.1:0-1056 GCF_963871815.1 Vibrio sp. L85 | reverse complement strand
GCGACTCATGAAATAAAAAGTGACAGGGCGGTGGATCTTATTTGATCTACACAGCTCTTGAGCAAAGGGAGGTCATGATGTTATCAAACATGATATAACAACAGGAGCAATAACGGAGTTTGACTTCCCTGATGACCCCGTTGATGGCGGTACGGTTGGTGATTAACTCCCAAGGATAACGGTTAAAACTTATGAAGAAAATATCAGGCTCATTCATATGCACAAAAATAGTAACGCCCATTTTAGCTTTTGGATTTACATCACTACTTCTAATCCTCCCCCTCCTCGGAATGAAAGAACCACAAATGCCTCACCCTATACTTCTATTTCCCGTAGGGTTAATTATCGTACTTTACGCATACTTTAAACTATATGTATGGAGCACGTACGATGATGTTTATGATGAGGGAAACTTTCTGGTTTTCAAAAAGAAAAGGAAAATTAGAAATGTATATATTGATGATATTTTAACCATTACTCACTCCATTAAAGGACACTATCCAGAAAAAATATCTATAGTCGTAAGGAACAATGACAATTCTCATGATACCTTATCATTCCTAACACCATTTAGATTGAGTAGGATAACAACAAACCCAATACTTGTTGATTTAAGAAATAGAGCCAATAACAAGCATTGATAACACATAAGGGGTTGAGATCCAACTGAACGGTTTTGTACACCAAGGTGGTTAACTGTCTGATATATCAAAACATTTTAGACAGCAAAAACAAGAGATAAAATGGCGTCTATTAAATAGAAAATGAGCAATTAATAGACGTATTTGTGTAAAAATCGACTTAACAAACATCTTTCTTAGGGTTTACCGTCCGTTTTCGTTCTATTGGGCTTCAACCTCCTTACTTGCTGCGCGAGCGCTTTCTACTATTCGTCGAGCTACGACTTATATAAAATTTGGTTACAGTGTCACTAGGTGTAAATAAAAAATGGCGAAATGTCATTAACACTTCGCCATATGTCTAGAATAATTATGAGTTAAATTATTATCAAAGTTCATTTCTTGCTGCTATGGCTAAGAAATGGCTTCTGTCTCG
>NZ_CAWMYL010000056.1:0-599 GCF_963871815.1 Vibrio sp. L85 | reverse complement strand
GGTCGAACACCAAAAGCACCCAGCGCGATTCTAAAGCCTTTTTCGTTCTCACTCTAGTTATTTCAGACAAAAAAAAGCCAGTACGAGAGAGTGTGTACCGGCTAAAGGGTTGTCTATTCTATTCATTTACATGTTGATTGCTGCTTGGATGCGAGATTGTATATCACCCTCTCGCCACTCAAGGCTTGTTCCTTAAGAAAACATCCCCTGTCCCGAAGAGCACCAAGCAGCGGCATCATCTTACTTAACATTCACACCCAATACCAGTAAAACGCTTTGTTTGTCACTTCTGATAGCAAAGTGACACTTTCTATACCCGCAAAACAAAAAAACACCCTCACAAGGAGGGTGTTTTGACGCGAGTGTATTTCTTTAAGAAGCCAATCCAGAAAGCAGGACTCTACATTGCTTTCCTAACTGAGCTTTCACAACGTAACACAACCGTTCGCCCCTGCAACACTAATTCAAAGGAAATGTAATGAACGTCATTCTCAAAGCACTATCTGCAATCAAAAGACGCTTATTTCAATACCCCAAAACCCAAGATGACCAACTCTATACCTTTTTAACCGAGTGTCATAAGCAAAACGTTCGGTTAG
>NZ_CAWMYL010000055.1:0-251 GCF_963871815.1 Vibrio sp. L85 | reverse complement strand
ATTTCTAATGGGGAGAAAAGAGGACATTTCTATCGGGGATTGACATATATCAATAACTTAGAGGTCATTTCTATAATCTGTGATAAGCAATCACAGATTATACTCCATTGATACTTATTTCATAGCATTTATATTTTATAAATTGCGCACTCATCAATCAAAAACAAACAATTAACATTTACTTTTCAATGCTTTATGACACATTCGCGTTATATCAATTATGTTAAATCAGACAAAGGTGAAGCAATTTT
>NZ_CAWMYL010000054.1:0-1364 GCF_963871815.1 Vibrio sp. L85 | reverse complement strand
CCTACGGGTCAAAGAGGGGGACCTTCGGGCCTCTCGCGTCAGGATATGCCTAGGTGGGATTAGCTAGTTGGTGAGGTAATGGCTCACCAAGGCGACGATCCCTAGCTGGTCTGAGAGGATGATCAGCCACACTGGAACTGAGACACGGTCCAGACTCCTACGGGAGGCAGCAGTGGGGAATATTGCACAATGGGCGCAAGCCTGATGCAGCCATGCCGCGTGTGTGAAGAAGGCCTTCGGGTTGTAAAGCACTTTCAGTCGTGAGGAAGGTAGTGTAGTTAATAGCTGCATTATTTGACGTTAGCGACAGAAGAAGCACCGGCTAACTCCGTGCCAGCAGCCGCGGTAATACGGAGGGTGCGAGCGTTAATCGGAATTACTGGGCGTAAAGCGCATGCAGGTGGTTTGTTAAGTCAGATGTGAAAGCCCGGGGCTCAACCTCGGAATAGCATTTGAAACTGGCAGACTAGAGTACTGTAGAGGGGGGTAGAATTTCAGGTGTAGCGGTGAAATGCGTAGAGATCTGAAGGAATACCGGTGGCGAAGGCGGCCCCCTGGACAGATACTGACACTCAGATGCGAAAGCGTGGGGAGCAAACAGGATTAGATACCCTGGTAGTCCACGCCGTAAACGATGTCTACTTGGAGGTTGTGGCCTTGAGCCGTGGCTTTCGGAGCTAACGCGTTAAGTAGACCGCCTGGGGAGTACGGTCGCAAGATTAAAACTCAAATGAATTGACGGGGGCCCGCACAAGCGGTGGAGCATGTGGTTTAATTCGATGCAACGCGAAGAACCTTACCTACTCTTGACATCCAGAGAACTTTCCAGAGATGGATTGGTGCCTTCGGGAACTCTGAGACAGGTGCTGCATGGCTGTCGTCAGCTCGTGTTGTGAAATGTTGGGTTAAGTCCCGCAACGAGCGCAACCCTTATCCTTGTTTGCCAGCACTTCGGGTGGGAACTCCAGGGAGACTGCCGGTGATAAACCGGAGGAAGGTGGGGACGACGTCAAGTCATCATGGCCCTTACGAGTAGGGCTACACACGTGCTACAATGGCGCATACAGAGGGCAGCCAACTTGCGAGAGTGAGCGAATCCCAAAAAGTGCGTCGTAGTCCGGATCGGAGTCTGCAACTCGACTCCGTGAAGTCGGAATCGCTAGTAATCGTGGATCAGAATGCCACGGTGAATACGTTCCCGGGCCTTGTACACACCGCCCGTCACACCATGGGAGTGGGCTGCAAAAGAAGTAGGTAGTTTAACCTTCGGGAGGACGCTTACCACTTTGTGGTTCATGACTGGGGTGAAGTCGTAACAAGGTAGCGCTAGGGGAACCTGGCGCTGGATCACCTCCTTATACGAT
>NZ_CAWMYL010000053.1:0-41871 GCF_963871815.1 Vibrio sp. L85 | reverse complement strand
ATCAACATGGGACAGCCATGTCTTTTCACTTAATTAAGCAACAAAGCCCATTTTTGAAACAAAGTTCAGCAGTTTGTTCAATAGATGATCCACATTCAAATTCATGAAAAAAGTAGTTTTTGGCCATTTTGTGATACTTCAGAGCTATACTGATTTCTGGTGTATGGAAGAGAAAGGAAGTTGCGGTGTAATCTGTTGATGCTGTTCTCCCCAGAACGATTAACAGATAAGTACACCGCATGACTGATAATACTGTTGTTTCATTGAATGCACCACAAGACCCACTTACTGAACTGATGCGCAAGGGGCTAGAGATTTTATTGCACAAGCTGTTGAAGCTCAGCTTCAACAGCTACTAGCCCAACATCATCGTCTCTACAAGCGTTTTGACTGGGGGTTATACAAATGCGAAATTTTGTTAATTAACTCATGTTAATAGAATTGATAAGTGTTATCATTACGATTCTTTTTATAAATATTTATCATAGAGAAGGCTTAGTTACAGAAATAAAGCCTCCTAGCAGTGTTGTCTACCCATGAAATTAATCCTATCGTTATTGAAAGGCAGTCAGCGTCAGTTTCTTTTCGCAATCTTACTTAGTGGTTTGAGTGCGGTGGCTGGTGTTTCCGTTATTGCTTTTATCAATGAAGCTATCAGTCAATTGAGTCGCGGTGGCGAGTTTCCAGTCTCAATTTTTTTCGTCCTGATTCTGTTTTTGTTTGGGTTGAGTTTTTTATCTCAATCTATGATCACTGCTTTAGGGCATAAAGTTGTATATGAACTTAGGTTAAGTATTAGTCGTCGACTCATGAATACTTCAGTTGAACGAGTTGAACAACTTGGGCAGCCTAAAATACTTGCTACTCTTACCAAGGATATTACTGCAATTAGTCAAGCGTTTAACAGCTTGCCATTCGTGGTGTTTGGTATCTCGGTTATTGTCTTTACATATAGTTATCTGTTTTGGTTATCGATTCCATTTTTTGCCGCGACCATTGCAATGACCATCGTATCTGTTTTCTTGGGGCGCAAGCTAATGTTGGTATCCCGCGAATACAAAAGAAAAGTTCGAGAAAATGATGACACTTTGTATGGTACGTACCAGGCAATGTTGAGTGGAAGAAATGAGCTTAAGTTAAGTTATGAACGACGTTCGTCTTTTTATCGAGATCAGTTGGAGCCCACAGCTGAGCATTCCAGAGTGTTAGACACGAAAGCGGATCGCATGAACGTATTGAATGGAAGTTGGGTCAATACTTCGGTTTTGCTCGTTATTGCAGTTGTTGTTTTGATGCACGTTAAGTTCGCAATTGGAACCTCAGAGCAAGTAACTGGCTATGCGCTCGCTATTTTATTCTTACGCTCACCTTTAGCTGGTTTTGTTGGGTCTTTACCGGCTCTAATTCAAGGTGCAGTCGCTTACGCCAAAGTTCGCTCTTTAGCGCTTTCTGAAGAACGCGAAAATAATATACAACTAGACCCACAGCTTAAAAACTGGCAGCAATTGACTTTAAAAGGTGTTGAATATGATTATTCAACAGAAAACGGAGAGCCTGGTTTTTCCGTTGGACCGATCGACTTAACAATTAAACAAGGGGAGCTTATTTTTTGGGTTGGTGGAAATGGTTGTGGTAAGTCTACATGCGCCAAACTGATCACAGGTCTGTACCAACCGCATAGAGGATCTATTGAGTTCTCGGGACGACGTATCGAGCAGCATAATATCGATTGGTATCGAAACCATTTTTCAGTGGTCTTTGCTGATTTCTATTTGTTTAAAAATCTAATCAATGAGGAAGGTAAACGACCTGATAGGAAGCTCGTCGAGAGCTACCTCACCAAATTGGCGTTGCGTGACAAAGTTTCGGTTGAAGAAAGTCAACTTAGCACCACACAACTTTCACAAGGGCAGCGGAAACGCTTGGCGTTACTTCTAGCATATCTAGAGGGGCGAAGCTTGATTATTCTTGATGAATGGGCAGCTGACCAAGATCCGACGTTTAGGCGTGTATTTTACACAGAGCTTTTACCAGAGTTACAAGCTCATGGCAAAACGGTAATTGCAATTACGCACGATGATCATTACTTCCATTTAGCAGATAAAGTGTATCGAGTTGATGCTGGGAACATATCGATCGTAGAAAAAGAACATCGTCAACAACCTCAAATGAAAGTGACTTACTAATGATTAGACCAAATTATTCTTACAGGACGACTATTTTTAGTCTGGCGTTGTCGTTGTTAATGGTGCAACCGGCAGTGGCAAGTGACACAACACACGCCATTAGCCTGTATGATGAACCTAAATATCAGCCGGGTTTTGAGCATTTTGAATATGCTAACCCAAATGCACCTAAGCAAGGTGAACTTGCTATGGTGGAGATTGGTAGCTTCGACTCATTACATCAGTTCATTGATCTTGGCAAAAAGCCGCGAGGACTGTTCTGGATCTATGATCGCTTGACTGTACGCGGTCATGATAAAGATGAAGCTAAGGTACGTTACGGATGGTTAGCTGAAAAAATGGTTATTGAAGATGACTATTCATCTGTGACTT
Source organism: Vibrio sp. L85 (assembly GCF_963871815.1). Lineage (NCBI taxonomy): Bacteria > Pseudomonadati > Pseudomonadota > Gammaproteobacteria > Vibrionales > Vibrionaceae > Vibrio > Vibrio sp. L85. Next base: position 39,313 of record NZ_CAWMYL010000053.1, on the reverse strand, counting down.
ACCACATGCGAAAAGAAGCTAAGTTTAGTGATGGGCACCCTGTTGATGCTGAAGATGTTGCTTACTCAATCAATCTTTATCAGAAGCATGGGCTAAGTAATATCAAATCACGATTTAAAGCGCTTAAATCAGTTTCAGTTATCGACTCTCATACAGTTAAGCTTGATTTTGGTGAAGAAGGTAGCAAGCTCCAGATTTTGAATTCAGGCAACCTTCCAGTCTTACCAAAACATATATGGGAAAATCATGACTTCACAAAGCCTTCCTTAAATGTACCTGTTGGTTCAGGCCCTTATAAAGTAGCTTCAGTAGAGCCGGGACGTAACATTACTTACGAATTGAGAGAAGATTATTGGGGTAAAGACATTGCCGTCAATAAAGGTAAGTACAATTTTAAGAAAATTAAGGTCGAGTACTACCGTGATAGGACTGCCGCAGTGCAAGCTCTTAAATCTGACCAAGTAAACTACATTGCTGAAACCGATATTTTACGTTGGAACAAGTTATATCAAGGTTCAGAATTCGATGCTGGTAGCGTGGTTAAGGATAAGATCAATTATGAGGCGCCTTCCTTTGTTACCGCAATGGCATTTAATCTTCGTTTAGATAAGTTTAAAGATATTAGAACACGAGAAGCTTTAGTTTATGCGTTTGATTTTGAATGGTTAAACGCGAAGGCTTTTGATCATCAATATATTAGGGCTAAGAGTCTATTTAATAATAGTTTTTTAGCATCTTACGGAATGCCGAATAAAGATGAACTCGAGATCTTAGAGCAGTTCGCTGACTCTGTACCAAAGTCTGTAATTAGTGATTCATTTTCATTGCCCACATCTGATGGCTCAGGACGGAATCGTCAGAATCTAAGGAAGGCTCAGCTACTACTGAAGGAAGCTGGTTGGGTTATGCAAGATGGTAGACTGATTAATGGTCAGTCAGGTGAAGCAATGACTATCCAATTTTTATTGCCTTCTCCTTCTCTGAAGCCCGCTATAGGTGGTTACATTCAAAGCCTAAAGAGACTAGGAATAGAGTCTAATGTTATAGTGAAAACGGGCACTGAGTACTTCAAACTGTTATTGCAAAGGCAATTCGATATGACGCCGATTCAATATAAGGTTCGAATTCCGCCGAATACAGAATTGCGCTCATCACTCAAGTCTGAGTTTGCTGATGTATCAGCAAGTTACAATGTTACGGGTATCAGTAACCCTGTGGTGGATGAACTTGTTGAAGGGCTTGTTCATGCCAACTCGTATGCTGAAACTCAAGCATATGGTCGTGCTCTCGATAGAGTGTTGAAGTGGAACTATTACTATTTACCACTGTGGGCCCGCAATTTTCAATTAGTTGCCTATCAGAGTTATATCCAGAAGCCAGCGCAAGCTCCTAAGTATGGCTATGAAGTCGAATTTTGGTGGGATAGTCGTAAAGAATAACTATGTTAGGTTTGTATGTGCTCCGCAGGCTCTTATTGTTAGTGCCTACGCTTTTTGTCGTTATATCTCTGAATTTTTTATTGCTTCAATGGCTCCCTGGTGGTCCAGTAGAGTCGGCATTAGCTAAGCTACAAGGAGTAGATAATTCAGCTGTTGATCTGTTTGATAGCGTAGAAAGTGCTCTATCGGATAATGTTATAGATCAGCAGCTACAAGAAAAAATTGCTAAGGAGTATGGATTCGATAAACCTTTATCGGAACGTTATAAAGACACAGTTTCACGCTATATATCTTTTGAACTGGGCAACAGTTACTTTAATGGTTTACCTGTTAGCGAACTCATCTTAGATAAATTAACGGTTTCTTTGTCATTGGGTGGGTGGACATTATTTATTACTTACCTGATTGCTATACCTCTAGGGGTTGCTAAGGCAAGTCGACAGGGCAGTGTATTTGATTCATTTTCCAGTTTTATTTTGCTGCTGGCTTATGCGATCCCCACTTTCATTATTGCCATTATATTCCTGATGCTTTTTGCTGGTGGAGGCGTTTTTAACTGGTTTCCGCTTCGAGGACTTGTTTCATCTAATCATAATGAATTGAGTTTGACTGGGCAGATACTAGATTATTTCTGGCATTTAGCTCTTCCTGTACTTGCGTGTGTCGCAAGTGGATTGGTGTCTTTAACCGTGTTGACGAAAAACTCCATACTCGACCAAATGTCCGAGCAATATGTAGATACGGCAATCTGTATGGGTGAAAGTAAGTCACGCGCTGTGATTCATCATGTGTTACCAAACACTTTATTAGTTATCGTCGCTAGGTTGCCGTCCGATCTGTTATCGGTGTTTATAGGAGGTACCTTGCTGGTTGAAATCGTATTTTCTTTAGATGGTATCGCTCTTTTGGGGTTCGAAGCATTGCTTGAACGCGATTACCCAGTCGTGTTAGGTATTTTATACGTCTATACAATATTAGGTTTGATATTAAATTTAGTTGGTGATCTCCTTTACCGTTTGGTAGATCCAAGGGTCTCATTTTCTGAGGTGTCAGGGTGAACGATTCGAAGAATAAGCCTTTGGCTGCAGCACAAGTCACAGATAAATCATTTGTTCATCGTAAAAAGAATAGTGTGATTTTTCGCGGTAAATGTGCGGCATTGGTTTTGATACTTTTGACTTTCATTTGTTTGTTTGCTGAAGGAGTCGTAAACGATAAACCGATCCTAGTCCATTACGATGGTGATTGGTTTGTGCCGATTTTCAAGAGCTATCCTGAAACCGCTTTTGGAGGAGATTTTGAATCAGAAGCGGATTATAAAGATCCATATGTACTTAACATGATAGAACAGTCGGGTTGGGTTCTTTGGCCACTCGTCCGTTATCACTACGATACGATTAACTATGATTTAACTTACCCATCACCGCCTTCAAAACAAAATTGGCTAGGGCTTGATGATCAAGGAAGGGATGTTTTCGCCCGCTTAATTTATGGTTTGAGAATCAGTTTGGCTTTTGCTTTAACTTTAACATCGGCTATCTCAGCGATAGCTCTTGTTACCGGTACCGTTCAGGGGTATCTAGGTGGATGGGTTGACTTGATTGGTCAGCGTCTTACTGAAATATGGGGTGCTATTCCGGTTATGTTCGTTGTCATGATAGTCGCAAGTATACTTAACCCCGGCTTTGCGACATTGACTCTGGTTCTTGCTCTCTTTGGTTGGCATTACCTTGCTCAACTAATTCGTGCCGAAGTACTCAAAACACGTCAGTTAGAATATGTTCAATCTGCACTTATTGCTGGAGTGTCTGATTTTCGAATAATGTTGCGACATGTGCTTCCTAATGCGCTGATCACAACGTTAAGTACTCTACCTTTTATCTTTGCAGGATCTTTAGGCTCCCTGATTACTCTCGACTTTTTGGGTTTTGGATTACCAGTCGGCTATCCATCATTGGGCGAGTTGATAGCACAGGGCAAGAATAACCTTCATGCTCCCTGGCTGGGAATGACAGGGTGTGGTGCAATATTATTTGTTATTACGCTTGTTGTATTAGTTGGCGAAGCTGTACAGGAGTGGTTGAGTCCATTTAAGGAGCATCACCATGCTCAACGTTAAAAATGTCCGCCTACTTGTCGACAAATCTCTTCTTCTAAGTAACGTGAGTTTTGATGTACAGGCTGGTGAAACTCTCGCTATTGTCGGTGAAAGCGGAGCAGGTAAGACATTACTTTCTAAGCTGTTGCTTGGAATCGAGCCCCAAGGGAGTTTAGTAGAGGGGGAGGTAATGGTCGATGGTAAGAATACCCGACTGTTTTCCGAGAAAGATTGGTTAAACATCCGAGGTAAAGAGATTGGTTTCGTATCTCAGGAGCCATTGTCTGCGCTAAACCCAGTAAAAAGTGTGTACTGGCATTTAAAACGAGCCTTGTTAATTCATAGCGCAACGCAATTCCAAACGAGCAAGAAGATAGCAAAAAGTATTGCCGCTTTGTTGGAACAAGTGGGATTACCAACTTCTCTATCCAGTCGCTACCCTCATCAATTATCGGGCGGACAAAGACAAAGATTATTGATCGCCATTGCGATTGCGAATAAACCAAAGTTACTTGTCGCAGATGAACCTTCGACTGCGCTTGATCCGTCAGTACGTGATCAAATCTTGAGTTTAATAAGGCATATTCAACAACGTACCCGAATGGCTATCGTTTTAATCTCTCATGATCTAAATATGGTTGAGCGATTTGCAGATACGGTGGTCGTCTTGAAGGAAGGTGTTATTGTCGAAAAACAGTCAGCTCGCAAATTATTTTCGTCACCTACGCATGATTATACCCGTTCATTAATGCGACCAATTGAATTTGCTAAACCGTTACCTGCAAGTTCAGAGCCCTTGTTGCGCGTCGATCATTTGAATACCGAGATCAAAGCCACTTTGTGGTGGCAGTCACCTCACTCCCTTTTACGCGATGTATCTTTTTCTCTTAATAAGGGAGAAAGTATCGGTGTAATTGGAAAAAGCGGTTCGGGAAAATCTACTCTTGCTAAGAGTTTGCTTAGGTTAATCTCAAGTCAAGGTTCTGTCGAATTTGATGGGTTGGAGTGGCTAAAAGCCGATCGAAGAGATTTAAGAGCATTCCGTCACAAAATGCAGTTTGTATTTCAAGACACCTCCTCGAGTTTGAACCCGAGAATGACTATCGAGCAGACGCTTAAAGAAGGTTGTATTGCGCAACAGAAAACAATCGGCTTGGCATCTCGAGTAAAAAAGGTTATGCGAGAGGTCGATTTACCGATCGCTTTTTTAAAACGTTATCCTCATCAACTCTCTGGTGGTCAAAGGCAGCGGGTGATGATAGCCCGAGCATTGATTTTGCAACCGAAGCTTTTGATTCTAGATGAGCCCACTACTGCTCTCGATCGAAAAAATCGTCGAAGAATGATCCACCTTCTTAAGTCGATCCAAGACAAACACCAAGTTAGTTTTATATTGATTACTCACGATTTAACATTGATAGAAGCGTTGTGCCACAAGGTTCTAACTTTATCAAGTGGAGAGCAAATTAGTTATGAGTCTTCAGACACTTGGCTAACAACACAACAAAATGAATTTACAAGTTTAGAAGGAAATGAAAATGAATCCATTAGAGCCACTGCTTGATAGACGTTCCTACAGTTTTTCAAAATTGACTTATCCAGGTCCTTCTGATGAGGAGTTGAAGCAACTTTTCGATCTTGTAATGACAACCCCCGATCATGGGAATATTAAGCCATGGAAGTTCGTGGTTGCTCGTGGTGAAAATATGAAAAAAGCTGGGGAGATGGCATTAGAGCTATACAAACGGCAGTCTTCTTATGGGCAAGTTAGTGAAGATGGCAAGCGATCGGCAGAGTATATTAGTAACCTGCCAATGATGATTTTGGTAATGACTAACGTTGACCCCAATCATAAAAAAGTGACCATATGGGATCAGCAGTTGTCAGCCGCCGCCGCCGCGCAGAATATCATGAATGGACTTCATCTAATGGGATACGGCGGTCTGTGGTATACGTTCTTAGCGAACGAACAAGTGAAACCTCTTTTTGGAATGAAAACTGATGACCAAATTGTTGGTGCTATTGCAGTGGGTACGCCGTTACCCGAATTTGTGAAGAAGATAAAGCGTCAGTCTCCCGCAAAGTACTGTTTCGAATGGCAAGGGCTTGGTGTCCCACCTTCCGAACTTTTTGAAAAATAAAAATTTTTGTGCGGAGTAAAAGGTTTAAAATAATGTGTTGTTAATATGAATCTAGCAATCTACGTTACACCGAGTTCATTTTCGATCCCATTTAGCTTAAATGACGAGGAGTGGGCTCACTCTTTATCTTTTCGTTATGAATTAGATAGGCGCCGTTATGTATTCGCTCATAACTTTAAAAGACATGTACTGAGTTTAGAATATCCAGATATTTTCCCCAGTGATTGGGTGATTACCAAATCGCCAGAGCGTAAGCCCTTTTTAACAGCACCAATTTCATTTAACTTGAGTCATAGTAAAGAAGCGGTCGCAATGGTGGCTGCTGTGGGGCAAAGTGAATTACAAATCGGGATAGATGTTGAATGCTACCAAAAAATCGAAGATTTGAACGAGTTGATTCAACTAATCTGTCACCCTAATGAATTAGCAAGACTTGAACTGAAGATTGATGAACATAAAAGTTTCTATTGCTTATGGACGGCAAAAGAGTCTCTATTAAAAGCTGTTGGTTCTGGGTTGGTGGATAATCTCAAAGAGCTTGATTGTAGTGAGTGTCTGGTGAAAGAGAGGTGTTCGATACTTTGGAACAACCAAGAATTTGGGCTTCAAACATATAAGTTTGATTGGGGTGTATGTAGCGTTGCTTGGAACAACGCTATAAAGGTTGATTCATTACACATGGCAAGTCAGGATAAGTTAGAACTACTTTCAAATACAGAAATTAGTGAAGGCAAGAGTTGCTCCAAGTCTGAGTGAAAATAAAAGTGGTCTCCTCGCATTTCAAGTAGCTTGAAATCTGATTGGGTGAACTCTCTCCATTGTTGGATTTTGTCTGTGTCTACCACTGGATCTATATCACCGTAGATCGCAGTGATCGGTACAGCTATTTTCGAAGGGTCAACATTCTCGTACTGCTCATTCAGATTTAGGTCTGATCTGATAATGGGTAGTAACAATTCCATAAGCTCGCTGTTTGCTAAAATATCTATTGGAAGCCCACCCATTTTGGTCAATGTTGCAGTGAGATCGGAATCACTTGAAGAGTTTGAAAGCGAAGACGCCACTTTGTTGTTGGGAGAGTGACGTGAAGATACGAATAGATGGGTAGGTAGGCGGTGGTGTTTCTTGCAAATTAACTTGGTACATTCAAAACTAACTAGGCCACCCAGACTGTGTCCAAAGAAAGCAAATTCACTTCTCTCTGATAAATTGTCTTCAATTTGTGAACACAGATCTTCGCATAGTGCTTGAATACTACTGACGAACGGTTCGCCGAATCGACTTCCTCTGCCAGGGTATTCTAGGGCAACTACATTGATATTATGTTCGCGTAATGGATGTATCCATGCATGATACATGCTTGCGGCACTTCCTGAAGAAGGGAAGCAATAAAGTGTCAACATATCTATCCTTACAACATATAAGAGGGGTACACCTTGTACCCCTCAGCTTATTACACAAATATAATTAGAAGTTGTATGCTGCGGTTAAAGAGATTGTTCTTGGAGAGCCTAGGTACACAGCGTTTTGTGTCGAATCTGATCCTGCCGAGTAGTACTCTTCATCGAATACGTTTTTAACGTTAAGTTGTAAACGTAAATCTTGATCAGCGAAATCTGGTGTGTACCAAGCTGCCATATCAATCAGGGTATATGCTGGAAGTGTGTAATCGTAAGCTTCACGGCGGTTACCTGCGCGGTCACCTACGTAACGAACACCACTACCCACTCCCCATTCTTGTGTTGCTTGGTATGATAACCAAAGGCTCGCATTGTGCTCAGGTACATTTACTGGTTTATTAACAGAAGATGGAGAGTTCACGAATTCAACATCGTTGTAGCCGTAGGCGAATAATGCCATTAGCTTTCTTGTAATAGCGAAATCGCCGTCAACCTCAAAACCTTGGCTGCGTTGTTTGTACACATCGTAGCTACCTGGTACATCACCCTGGTACGCTACGTTTTCTAAGTCAATATGGAAGATAGCTGCTGTTAAGTTGAGTCGCGAATCTAATAATGATGTTTTCGTACCAAACTCATACTGAGTGCCTCGTTGAGAGTCTACCCACTCGTTTTTGACTGTGTCGTATTTTTGGTTTGGTAGGTATGAATTAGTGAAGTTACCAAACAATGATACTTGATCATTTAACGCGTAAAGCGCACCTGCTTGTAAGCTTAGGTTTTTCTCTTTAGGGCTGTCTGAGTTAGAGTTCTGAAGCGTTACGTTAAGTCTAGCCGCGCCTTGTTGCACAGTTGAGTCCCAAGTTTTTGAAGACTCGGCGTCGAAGATGTCGTAACGAGCACCCAGTACAAAGTTCCAGTCGTGATACTCGACTAGATCTTGTAAGAATATGCTGTACTCTTTCAGTTCAAAAGTATCTGTATTGACGTTATACGTGTCATTCGGGTGTGTAGCGGTAGAAGGGGCGTCGTTGTAGTAGTTGTATACACCACTGTTAGGGTTCACCGTACGCTGAATTAAAGCAGAGTATCCGACAAGGTCTGGGTCGCTCCATGAAGATGATGCCATCGTTTTGGTCTTGGATTCGTAAGATGTGTAGTCTGCTCCTGCAATGATACGGTGAGCGAAATCTTCAGTTTCCACATCAAAGACATTCTCCCATGAATACAATGTTGTTTCGCTTGACTCATTACTGCTAGCAATATAACGGGCAATTGTCCCATCAAATGCGTTCGTCGCTCTGTCTTCAATATATAAAGTTAAATTCCCTTGAGCAGGTGGCGTCGTAATTGGAGATGCTGCATAAAAGTGAACCCGGTCACCCTTATAAGTACGTTCTTGATAACGGGCTTTAAAGCGCGTCGTCCAGTTGTAATTAATAGCGTGCTCTAACTCTAACGAATATTTATGGGTTTCGCGTTCTTGGTTTGAAAACGTAGCGCCTAGACGTTTTTCATCGATATCAAGAAACTCCCACCCGGTATTACTAGCATTTCGCACCGCCAGAGTTCCACGATCGAATGGCATTTCTTCTTTGTTGTATTTGTAGGCAAAGGTAACAGCTGTGTCTTCCGTTGCTAGCCAAGTGACACTAGGCGCGATAAATGTTTGTTTGCTGTCCGAGTGGTCACGCCACCCTTCAGAATCGTCAAATACACCAACAAGACGATAAAGAATTGTTTCATCTTCATTTGCGGACCCAGTAAAATCTAAACTGAATTTTTGCTTTCCGTGTTCATCTAGAGTTGCTTTAACTTGGTGGTTGGCAACCGCTTGCGGTCGTTTCGTAATTAAATTAACGAGACCACCCGGACTCATGTTGCCGTAAAGTACTGATTCTGGTCCTTTTACTACTTCAATGAACTCCAAATCGTCTATTACTGCTTTATCTTGTGCTAGTCCGTAAATACGCGTTCCGTCTTCGTAGGCATTAGCATCGAAACTACGAATTTTGAATTGATCTCGTGTGCCACCGTAGTTGTTGTGTTCTGCGACGTTACTAACGTTATAAAGAGCATCACTTAAGCTCTGAATGTCTTGTTGCTCAATAACTTCAGTATTGATCACTTGAACAGATCGAGGAACGGTCGATAAATCCGCTTCGGAGCGCATAGTCGATTGCGCAACGTTTGTTGTCAGGCTTTGCTTAACGCCGATTACCTGAATTACTTCTTGCGCTTCATCGTTTGAGCTTTGATTTACTTCCGTTGCAGCGAAAACTGGTGTTGAAGCTAAAAGGGCTAGAGTCAAACAATGAGGCTGTACTGTTGTTTGAACAGCAGTAGCCAATTTGGTTTTGAACATAATACTTCCTGTAAATACTTCTTTTTAAGTGTGGTTAGAGAGCTTGTTGAAATAGCTTGAGAGAGGCTGGACGCATATCGGTCCAGTTTTCTTGAATGAATTGTAAGCAGCTTTCCTTGTCGCCTTGGAAACCCACTTCTTTCCAACCGCTCGGAATTGCTTTGTAGGTTGGCCAGATGGAGTACTGCTCTTCAATGTTTATGACGACATTATAGAGAATGCTTTGTTGTTTCATTTTAAATACTTATGTTACTTGATTGTCTGATTGATTTATAAAATAATAACACTCTTGGTGGTAATATCAATAATCATTATCATTTGTATTTTTATTTATTTCATTTAGTGAGACTTCAGTAGTGACTAGCCCAAAGTTTTTAAATATCAAACCATTATTATCTGATTCTTTTTTGCCCCAAGTCGTTACAGCTGACAACGGTGTGCGCCTCTCTGACTGTATTCAAGAAGTACATGCCATAGCTGAAGAGCAATTACGTACCACTGGGGGTGTTTTATTTAGAGGGTTCGATTTAATTGGAGAGGAGCCTTTCCAAGAGTTTGCGCGTTCCTTCGGTTTTCCTCTACTTAGTTATGAGTTCGGTTCAACGCCAAGAACCGATCTTGGTGAAGGTGTGTATACCACGACAGAGTATCCAGCCCATCAGACAATTCCATTACACAATGAGCAAGCGTATACGCTCAATTGGCCAATGAAGATCTGGTTTCACTGTATTACGCCAGCAGAAACGGAAGGTGAGACGCCAATAGCTGATAGCAGACAAGTTTTTAACAAGATCTCCCCTACAATTCGCGAACGCTTTGAACGGAAGAAGCTTAAATATGTTCGCAACTATGGAAATGGTCTAGACCTGCCATGGGAGAAAGTGTTTGGCACAGACAACCCAAAGGAGGTTGAGAAGTTCTGCTTACAAAATCAAATCGACTTTGAATGGAAAGAAGATGGTGAATTGCGAACGAGTCAAATTTGTCAGGCTGTTGCTAAACATCCGGTAACGGGTGAAATGGTTTGGTTCAATCAAGCCCACTTGTTCCATGTATCTAACTTAGAACCCCACATAAGAGAAACGCTTCTTTCCGTTGTTGATGAAAAAGACCTACCACGCAATGTGTACTACGGTGATGGAACTGCCATAGAGGATTCGGTTCTAGATGAAATTCGAAGTGTTTTGGATGATTGTACGGTGAAGTTTCCTTGGGAATCTGGCGATATCTTAATGCTCGATAACATGCTAGTCGCACACGCACGTTCTCGCTTCACAGGAACTCGCAAAGTCATCGTTGCTATGGCTGAACCTAACTGCTAGGAAACCAACTCAAATGGATTTATTAAAACCTCTGATTAATTTGCGAGAAAAAGGCATTCAGATTGAGGCTCACAATGATTTATTGAAAATAAACAGCAGCCCAATAAATGCTGGGCTGGATTCAAAATTGTCTCAAACGGAACATCAATGGCTGTTATCAAACCAAGATGACATTGTTGAAACGATGTCTGAGTATCCAGAGTATTTTGAGCGCTTATTGGTGTCATCGAATCAAAAATCTTTATGGTTTTTGTACCAATTATCTCCAACATCGAGTGCGTATAATATGTACTTTACTTCGGTGTTAGGGGGAGAAAAACAGACCCCGCTTGATCTAACTATTCTTAAAGAGAGCTTTTTTGAAACAGTTTCACATCACCGCTCGCTTCGTACTGGATACGCACAGGAAGGGAGCAGGGTGTATGGGAACTTGTTTACGTCTGATGTAGCAAAATTGACGGTTGATTATACGAGTTTCTCTAAGTCAGAGTTGGATGATTGGGTTGCTAAACAAACAGATGAACCTTTCGACATCGAAAAAGGCTATGTATGTCGTGCGAATGTTGTTTTTAACACTTTTGAAAAAGAGACAACACCTTATCTCATCTTAACTCTTCACCATATCGCTGGCGATTACTACTCGATTGAGCAGTTAATGCAGACATGGGCAGAATACTATTTATATTTGGCGAATGGCGAAGACCAGCCATTGCCGTCTGAACAATATTGTTCTTGGGCTCAAGAACAACAAGATTACTTATCATCTGAAGCTGCGACCAAATCGTTGCAGTTTTGGAAAGACTCATTGACGCCACTTCCAGAACCATTAATACTTCCAACAGACTTCGAGCGCGGCGATGTCCAAGAGTTCGATGGTGGGCAAATACATTTTCATACCAGCAAGTCCATTACTAGCAAAGTTAGAACGCTTTCTTCTCAGTTGAATACCACTCCGTATTCAGTTTTATTCAGTGCCTTCCAATTCTTTTTCCATAAACTTTCGGGTCAATCTGAGTTTTTACTAGGTTCTCCAACGATGGGGCGTTATGGACGAAGACATAAAGGTGTTGTTGGTTACTGTGTTAATCCTGTTTTAATTCCAGCGAATTTCACTGAGCCACAGAGTTTTGAGGCATTAGTAAAGACGTTCACTGAGTTCTATCGTAAAACGGTTCGTCATCAGAAAGTACCTTTAACTACGCTAACTGAATCGTTGTTAACTGAACGTCGAGCTGATAAGACAGCGATAGTGTCTCATATGTTTACTTATGCTCGCATTCATGATCACTCTTTAGCCATGCCTATCACTGACCACGCAGAAAGTTCAGGTCAAAGAGGTGCTGCGCATGATTTAAATCTTGTCGTATATGAGTATGAAGATTCGTTCCGCTTGCATTGGAGGTTCAATTCTAGTTTGTATCGTAAGCAAACGGTCGAATCGATTTCACACGACTTTTTGGAGATTTTGGAAACGGTATTAAACAAACCGGAAGTGAAGTTGAACGAACATCTTTTCCGACAATGGCTACCAACAGTTGAACAATCGTCTCCTCAAAAAACAACAGCTTTGTCACTCTGGTTAAACCGTGAACGTAGTGAACCGGCACTCTTACATAATGACAAATTGATTACAGGCGAAGAGTTAGGTCTTAGTGCTTCGAACCTGGCTTTTGCTTTACGTGGTAAAGGTGTAACTCATGGAGCAAGAGTCGCTGTGTTATTGCCTCGTGGGGTCGAGCAAGTAACAGCTATGCTGTCAGCTTGGTATGTAGGTGCCGCTTACGTGCCATTGGACCTGTCACAACCTGCTGATCGAAGTGCAATGATGCTTGAAGAGGCAGAAGTCAGTGTTGTTATTGGTTTCGGGAGAAGGGCGGATTGGTTAGCAGAACAGATGGAATGGATCGATGTTTCCAAACTACCCTCTGGGTCCATTGAACCGGAGGGCGTGGACGCGAAAGATTTAGCGTATCTGATTTTTACCTCTGGATCCACAGGCAAGCCCAAAGCTGTGACTGTTAGCCATGGTGCTCTTGCATCCTATGTTATTGCAGTTAACAAACGCTTGGAGATGCCATCAGGAAGCGTTTATGCCAGTTTAGCTAGTGTCGCGACAGACCTAGGTTATACATCTCTATGGGGGGGGCTGCTTGCAGGGCACGCAGTACGCCTTTTAGACGAAGACTTTATGCTCGATGCAGAGGCTTTGTCTGAGCACCTAAATCGTTATCCAGTTGATATGCTCAAAGTTGTTCCATCCCATTTACAAGGATTAATGGCTTCAGAGTGTGAAGGGTTGTTACCGCGCGATGCACTAGTCCTAGGCGGTGAGGGCGTTAACCAACGCTTGCTAGAGGATATCGAGCAAACTGCGCCATCATTGCGAATTTTTAATCACTACGGCCCTACGGAGGCCACCGTTGGTGTTATTGCTGGTAGTTTATCATCGCAAGAACCTATCGCACTTGGAGAGCCCTTAGACGGTTGCCGGGTGTATATCTTGGATAAGTCACTGCAAGCCGTCCCTGTAGGGGCAATCGGTGATCTTTATATTGCTGGTAATCAATTAGCTCAGGGGTATTGGAAAGACTCAGAAAAAACAAAGCTTAGCTTTATCGACGATCCGTTCAGCGATCAAGAAAAAATGTACAGCACCGGTGACCGTGTGAAGCGACTGCCTGATGGTCGAGTGCAGTTTATTGGTCGAGCTGATGGGCAAGTAAAAATTCGTGGCTACCGCGTGGAGTTAGCTGAAGTTGAAAGTCATATCAATGCACTAACAGGAGTTGCAGAAGCTGCAGTTCTCTTTGATAAAAGTAATGTTCGTGAGGCCTTAACCGCGATCGTGGTGCTGGATAAGGAGTGGCATCGAAAAGATAATAAATTGGCATTAGCTGAACTTAAGAATCAGCTTAGCGAGCAATTACCTGCTCATATGCAGCCTCACTTTTGGCAATTTAAGGAAACAATTCCTCGAGCAGTAAACGGCAAAGTTGACAGAAACACTTTGTCTTTGGCAGTGGAAAAAGTCGATGAAAATGCAATAAGTAGCGGTGAACAAGAATCAAGCGCGGATGCGTTTTGGTGTAATTTGTTTGCACAAGTGCTTGATATGCCGAATGAAGTCGTGTCATCGACAGATAGTTTCTTTGCCATTGGTGGAGACTCTATTCGAGCTCTACAATTAGTTGCTTTGGCAAGAAAACAAGGCATTGCTCTAACGCCACAATTGTTATTCAAACACCAATCCGCGAAAGAGCTTACTCAGGTTTTAGCTTCGCAACATCAAGCAACTGAAAGTGCAGAAAACCAAATTAGCTCGGATTCTCGAGTAACCAATTTAGCAAGCGCACAAAACCTAGTTAAATCGCTATGGTCTAGCACACTATCTGTATCAAACGTAAACAATGACGATAACTTCTTTGCAATTGGTGGTGACTCGATATTGGCACTTCAGCTTATTGCTGCAGCAAAGAAAGAAGGGTTAACGCTACTCCCGCAACATGTTTTCCAGCATCAGAGTGTGAATGAGCTGGCTCAATTTATTCTTCCTCAATTGGAGAACAATGATTTTGATATACCGGCGTCGCAAGCCAAGGAAAAGCACCGAAGTGATCTAGATAGGCTACCGTTAACCATCACGACCGACGAAGTCACTGCGGAGATATCGGCACGTGATTTGAATGAGATCTGCCAACATATTCCAGCGACGAATATAGAAGATGTTTTACCGCTAGCACCAACTCAACAAGGCATCTTGTTTCATTGTTTATTAGACCAAAATCCTCAGCTGTACCTCAATGTTACGAGCATGTCATTGGACGGGCCCATAAATAGTGCTGCGTTTCTGGCTGCGTGGGAGGAGGCAGTACTTCGTCATGATATTAATCGTGGGCGTTTCATTTGGAATGAGCTTGATCAGCCTTACTTTGTTGTTTGTCGAAATGTTCAATTTTCTACGAATTTGCTGGATTGGAGCGATGTTTCTCATCAAGAGCAATTAGCTCTGTTTAAAGAACTTGTGGACGAGGAGAAGCAAACCGGTTTTGTTCTTGATGAATCACCGTTGATGAAAATCACGTTGATAAAGTTTGATGAAAGTGTCTATCGAATGGTTTGGTCACGCCATCATTTGGTGGTCGATGGTTGGACGTCTACTTTAATTGCTGACGATGCAATGACAATATACAGAAATCAGCCAATTTCGCCTGCTCCTCGATACGCAGATTACTTCAAATGGATTGCGAAGCAAGATGTAGACGTCGCAGAGCAGAAGTGGCGAACTTATCTTGCTGATGTCGAACAGGTACCGCATTTACCTAAACCAACACAACCTAAGCAGGAGCAGAAGAGCCGCCAAAAGTTTATTTCAAAAAGCGTTACTCAACAGCTGGAGAATCAAGCTCGCTCTCATGGTCTAACTCTAAATACATTAGTCCAAGTTGCGTGGTCATTGACGCTTAGTCGTTACTTAGGTCAATACGATGTGTTATTCGGGATGACGAGCTCGGGTCGACCACAAGAAGTGGATGGAATTGAAAAAATGGCAGGCGTTTTTCTTTCTAGTTTGCCAGTGTACGTGAAATTGGATCCCGATTCCAAATTGATCGACGTTGCCAAGCAAATGCAGCTCGATGTTGTCGAACTTCGTGGCATTGAACATGTTCCTCTATCTAACATTCAATCTAACGTAAGCTTAGAGCCTGGTGAGCTCTTATTTGATACTGTTCTTGTGTTTCAGAATTTTCCATTTCCACCAGCGTTAGCTGAGATGAAAGCCCCTAAATTTGATCTGCTAGAAGTATTTGGAACGAGTAACTTTCCAATTATGCTACAAGTGACCCCGAACGAGTCTCTTCAATTAAATTGCACTTACGACTGTCAGTCCGTGTCAAATACTCTAATTGAACGCATGCTTTCGACATTCGAGCTCGCATTAATCGCCCTTACTGAAGACCTGTATCAAGAGGTACATCAAGCGGTTGAAGCACTCGTCTTTATACCTGAGCCTTTGCCACGTGCAGCGCGTGATTCTAACTGGGACTTTCTAACCGAGATTGAGCATCAGGCGCGTGATAGTGGTGACGCTGTAGCTTTGATCACAGAGGATAGAACGTTGACCTATCGTGAATTAGTCACCGAAGTTGATGCGCTAGCTGTGTCACTTTCACACTGGACTTACGATAATGATCAACCTGTAGCTGTTTGCCTAAACCGAAAAGCAGAACTACTAATTACATTGCTGAGTCTATATAAACTGGGACTTTGTTACATCCCACTAGACCCTGCGCTTCCTCCTGCTCGTTTAGGTAACATTATCGAACAGGCTCAACCTCAGTTAACAATCAGTGATGTAGTCTTGCCGAAATGTCGAAGTGTCAACATCGACGATATCAAACAAACGGTAATTGATGGGCAGAGAGTCAAAGTGAAGCATGCTAAGCAACTTGCTTATACCATTTTTACATCTGGTTCGACGGGCAATCCGAAAGGTGTGCAAATTGAGCGTGGCGCACTTAACCATTTCCTTCAGTCTATTTCTCCAGTAGCACGTCTTACGCGTGAAGATACGTTGTTGGCATTAACTACGGTTGGATTTGATATCGCGGTTCTGGAGTTGTTCTTACCATTAATCCATGGGGCAACAGTCGTACTCGCTAGTGATCAAAAGAGCAAAGATAGCCAATGCCTCTCGGATCTGATGGAGCGTCATTGCATCACAGTGATGCAAGCGACACCAGCAACTTGGCAGAGCTTAGCGGATATGAATGCAGCTTGGTGGGCATCGTTGAAGGTGTTAGCTGGTGGAGAGGCGCTACCGATTACATTGGCGAAACGACTGAAGCAAAAAGCGAAATCGGTGACGAACGTGTATGGACCGACAGAAGCCACGGTGTGGGTATCAAGTCAGACTGTTGATCATACCCAAGGACAGACTGTTGCTTTAGGTAATCCCATTGAAAATATGCAGTTTCACGTACTCGATGAATTACTCAATCCTGTGGCAGAGGGGGTTGAAGGAGAACTTTACATTTCAGGAGAGAGCTTGGCTCGTGGCTACCTAGGGCGTGCTGACCTTACCGCGAGCAGTTTTATTCCGAACCCTTTTTCTGACCAGTTAGGCGCAAGAATGTATCGCACTGGGGACAGAGTGTTTATGGATGAAAACAAAGAACTTCAGTTCCTCGGGCGTAGCGATTTCCAAATTAAGCTACGCGGTTTTAGGATTGAACTTGGCGAAATTGAGTCTGTTCTTTTGTCTCAAAAGGGCGTTAAAGAGGCGGTAGTTAAAGTTTGGCAGGCAGACAGCCAACACGGTTATATCGTCGCTTATGTTACGGCACGCGATGGTGTGGTGCTAGGGAGCGAAACTTTACTGCAACTAGCAGCGGAGCATCTCCCTGCTTACATGATACCCAGCACACTTATGATCATGGATGCTCTGCCCCTAAATAGTAACGGCAAAGTCGATCGTAAAGCGTTAGTTGAACCTGCCCAGCAAGGGATGAGCCACTATTGTGCACCAACCACAGAGTTGGAAATGCAATTGGTAGAAATATGGCAAGAGTTATTAGGACACGATCAGATCGGTACTCAAGACAGCTTCTTTAGTTTAGGTGGGAATTCTCTAACCGCCACTCGTTTACAAGCACGTATTCAGCGTACTTTCCAAGCGCAAATTGCTTTAGCTGATCTTTTTCACAATCCGACAATTGCCGAGCTTTCGCAGATGCTGGAAGGGGAAACGATTCAGCAAGACGACTTAGAAGCAATGTCAGACTTATTAGATTTATTTGAGTAAAACATGAACCAGAAACTTAACCCTAAAAATATTGCACTGCGTCTGGCCGAGTTACCGGATGACAAAAAAACACAGTTTCGCGCGTTGCTAAAGGACAAAAACATTGATAGTTGGCAACTGCCCATTGTTGCTACACCACGAGTGAATGGTAAAGAAGTCTTATCAAATGCACAGCAACGGCTATGGTTTATTGACCATTATGAGCAAGGCAGTTCTATATATAACTTATTCAGCCAAATTCAGCTTATCGGTCAACTCGATATAGAGGCGTTGAAATACGCCTTAAATGCTTTAATTACACGTCATGAAGTGTTGCGCACGACGTATCACATTGAAGATGACGCAATTGAAGGCACTTTCAAGCCTAATCAACGACCTAACGCTTCTTTTGAACTGCCGTTATGGGTTGAATCGGATGTCAAAGATATCGACAAGAGAAGCCAAGAAGTTGCGAACGCCGTTTTTGACCTAAGTACTGAGTTGCCATTACGTGTCTATTTGTTAAAAGAGAAAGAACATCATTGGCGTCTAGTGTTTGTCGTTCATCACATTGCTTTTGATGCTTGGTCTGAAGCCATTCTTATCAAAGAGCTAGCAAACTATTACCAGCAATATCTCAATGCAACAAACCAAGGCGGTACTTTGCCAAAGGTGGTCCCGCTTGAGCTTCAGTACGCAGACTATGCTAAATGGCAACAGGAATGGTTGGAAAGCGAACAGGCAGAGCAGCAGTTGGCATTTTGGCAGCAAACACTTGCCGGTTCACCTGAATGTATGTCGCTACCTTTAGATCGCCAAAGACCTGATGTTATTTCGCGAACGTATGAAGGTGGAGAGGTTCAGCTGACGATCCCAACGCAGACTTTTATGAGTTTAAACGCGTTAGCGAAAGAACAGGGCACGACCTTATATTCGGTGATGCAAGCAGGTTTTAGCCTACTGCTGAATCAGTATGGGGCTGGGTCTGATATTAGCTTGGGAACCTCTGTCGCGAGTCGTCAACGTCCTGAGTTAGAGGGAATGATTGGCTTTTTAGTAAATACGTTGGTGATTCGTCACCAACTGCAAGATCGTGTGAGTTTCCGTGAGTTAATTGATCAGGTATCTATTACGTCTCGTCAAGCGTTTGAAAACCAAGCTGTCCCTTTTGATTTGGTTGTAGATACACTCAATATCCCGCGCGGAAAGCCTTGGACGCCGCTCTTTCAAGTGCTGTTTGTTCATCAAAATGTTCCACGCCAAACCATTGAGCTTGGTGGGGTCGCTGTTAGTCCAGTTGCTAGCGAAAGGCATCGAGCGCGCTTTGATTTAACCCTTAGGTTAAACGAAACAGAGCAAGCTCTGCGTCTTGATATGGAATACAGTAAAGAACTGTTTGATGAAGCGACAATTGTTGAAATGCTTGAGAGTTACTTAGTATTGCTCGAAGATCTTGTTGCAAACCCAGAGCAGGTTATCGCTTTAAGCGCGGAACATGATTGCTGTGATGTGACGGCTCAGCCTGTCACGCGTCATGTCGACAGTGATGTAATCGACTCAGTAACAGAAAAGCTACTCATAGCTTTGTTTACAGAAATATTAGATGTCGAAGTTCGCCCTGAAGACAGTTTTTTTGAGTTGGGGGGCGATTCAATTTTAAGCTTGCAACTGGTGGCAAAAGCTAAAAAGCATAGTTTAAGTTTGACTCCTAAGCTGCTTTTTAAAGCACAAACTCCAAGAGCCATTGCTCAGCAGCTAATAGAGCATGACAGTACAAGCCAAGTTGAGTCTAAGGCCGCTTCTTTGGTGTCAGAGTTGTCGCATTTAAACACCATATTGTCTGCGTTTAAGCAACTGTTAAATAATCCTGCTCTTACCGAAAATGACAGTTTCTTTGAGTTAGGGGGGGATTCGATATTAAGCCTTCAATTGGTCGCTTTACTTAAGAAACAGGGCGTAAAAGTTAGCCCGAAACAGGTGTTTGCATTGCAAACCTCAAAAGCCTTGGCAATGGCTTTAATCGAGGGAGATTCAGCGGCTAATGACCAAAACCACAAAACACAGGGAAATGGTGCATTAGAAGCAGGTAAACCGGCGTTGGCACCAATACAGCACTGGTTCTTTGAACAAGCGTTAGAGCAACCGTCTCACTGGAACCAGTCTATTCTTTTACAGCATGAGGGTGAACTAGAGACCGAAGCATTTACACAAGCTGTACGACATGTCGTGGCTAATCACCCTCAGTTAGGAATGGCTTATAACTTAGAGGAAGATAAGCAGAACTGGCAAAAATCATTCAGCCAATCTCCTATTGTGATCGATAGACACACGCTTTCTTTACAAGAGCTTCCTGATTATTTAGAGCAACAACAAGCACGTTTGGATATTTTCGAAGGGACAATGCTCCGTGTTGATTTATTGGTTATAGAGGGGCAGTCTCATGGTCGGATCCTCTTCACAGCACATCACCTAGTGGTTGATGCTGTGTCGTGGCGAATTTTGGCATCACAGATTTGGCAAGCGTATCAGGCTCTGTGTTCAGGTGCTTCTTTGAATGATGGATTAGAGCTTTTCTCAAGCTCTTACGAAGCTTGGGTCAGCGATCTAAATCACTGGCCAGAAGAGAATCTCAGCAATGCGAGAGACTACTGGCAAACTCTAGAGCAAGTTGATTTAGAAACAAAGGGAAAATGGACTGCTATCCCTGGTGTTCAGCCAGAAACTCCTCTGCTTAACCAGATCAAGGATACCGATGTGGTCGAGGTGCGATTATCTGCAGACCTTAGTCATAAGCTCGCAGGTAAAGCACTAACTGCGTATCAGTTAAAAGTTGATGAACTGATGTTATCAGCTGTGTCGTTAGCGATTCAGGAGTGGCGAGGTCAAGATGACTTCTTAATCGAACTTGAGAGTCATGGGCGACACCACGACTCGCTTGACCTTTCACAGACCGTGGGTTGGTTTACTAGTCGTTACCCAGTGCTACTGGCGAGCTCGGCATTTGTAGAATCCCAAGATGCGTTACGCCAACACGTTCTAGCAATAAAAGACCAACTGCGTAATGTACCTAACCATGGGCAAGGGTTTGGTGTATTAAAGTATTTACACAAAGAGCTACAGCGCGTACCTACTCCGGCGATGGTGTTCAATTATCTAGGCCAAACAGATAAAGGGATGATTAACTCAGGATTAGGGTTGGCAAAAGAGACAATTCCAAAACAACGCCACGGCGATAATACGCGCCCTCATTGGCTAGATTTAAACGCCATGATTACAGATGGCGAGCTAGTAATGCGTTGGAACTTCAATAACAAAGTCCACTCGAAATCTCAAATTGAGGCCGTTGCTGAAATGGTTGTCGAAAAGCTGACACTATTAGTTGAACATTGTTGTCACGCTCGGAGCACATTGTCTCCGACAGATGTACAATTGTGTAACATGTCACAAAGCCAGCTTGATAAAGTGGTGGATAGTATCCCACATTCCATTGAAAATATAGCTGACATTTACCCAGTGACGCCTTTGCAAAATGGCATGCTCTACCATACGTTAACAGATCATTCTGAAGGTATGTACATTAACCAAAGTTTGGTTGATTTAAAGGGGGCATTAAATGTAACAGCGCTCGAATTGGCATGGCAGTGGGTTATCGATCAGCATGCGATGCTCCGTAGTGGGTTCGTCTGGAAACATCTAGACGACCCTGTTCAGTTTGTTGCAAGAGAAATCAGTAATGACTGGCAATTTATTGATTGGTCTGAACAAGCAATAGGTGATGCTTTTAGACCGAACTTAGATGCTCAACTTGCTCAGTTAGCTAATGATGACCTAAAGCAAGGGTTTGATCTCACTAACGCGGGGTTGATGAGATTTAAGTTGGTCAAAATGAATAATGACCATCACAGCTTAGTTTGGACTCGCCATCACCTGATTGTTGATGGTTGGTGCACCAGCATTATATTGCGTGATGTCCAGCAAGCTTACTCAGCTATTTGTAAACACACTCAACCTGCACTTATCTCAAACCGACCATATCGAGATTTCATCGCGTGGCTTAACAAGCGAGATACGCAGAAAAGTGAACAGTATTGGGCGAAGTGTTTTGCAGGTTATGAGAATGTGGCTCGTTTACCTAAGACAATGACTCAAGAAGCGTCGAGCCCAGTGGCACGCTCCCAAACTCAAATATTAGATAGCTTGTCTATATTCGATGCTGAAGTACTTCGAAATGTTGCAGCTAAGCATAGACTGACATTGAACTCTCTGTGCCAGGCGATCTGGGCCCTTACGCTACAACGGTACACTGGTTGCAATGACCTTGCCTTTGGGGTGACGAGTTCCGGTCGACCAAATGACTTGCTAGGTGCTGATGAAATGGTTGGTGTATTTATTACGACCATACCATTACGTGCGAACATCGACCCTTCGGCGAGTTGGGTGTCGTTGGCACAGAAGCTACAATCTCAAATGGCGGAAAGTCGAGAACACGAACACCTACCTCTATCTACCATTCAACGGGTGTGCGGACAGCAATTAGAAGTGTTCGATAACTTGTTAGTGTTCGAAAACTATCCGAATGAGCCACAACCGCTCACTGAAGAGCTCACACTCTCAGTTCGTGAAACAAAAGAGCGTAATAACTACCCATTAACGTTGGTCGTTGTACCTCATCAACAGCTCGACTTTAGGATTGAGATTAATCCTGAGCATATCGATTTTTCAGTCGCTCAACACATGCTAGCTGATTTTAAGTCGTTGCTTGTCTTGATTTCGCAAGAGCAAGAAAGCAGCGATGAAAAACAAAGCTGTGGGAGTTTGCTACGTCAAATCAGCATGGGAGGAGAACATTTCGCTCCTTGGGCTTGGAATAAAACTGAAACAAGCTTTGATGAAATTCCTGAAACACTGGTTCAATGGCTTGAAGATCAAGCTAGAAGAACACCCGACCGCGTCGCTTTAGTTTACGAAACGTCAGAGGGAATTTGCGAATACTCGTATAACGAGCTCAACCAAAAAGCTTCTCAATTAGCGCATTACTTGCTCAACCGTCACGAATGCAAAACTGATCAAACGGTCGCGGTTTGTATGACACGTTCACCGCAAATGGTCGTAAGTCTAATAGGTATCCTAAAGGCGGGCTGCGCTTACTTACCACTTGATCCTGATCTCCCAGCCGATCGTCTGGGCTTTATCGCTGAAAATGCTCGGGCAAAGGTTGTATTGACGATTGAATCATGCAAAAGCGCATTACCTGCGAAGGAGCAAGCGCGTGCAATATTGTTAGACGAGTCGGTTTCACTGTGCCAAACCTATCCTGATGTGGCACCTAATGTAGAACTTAAAGGCGATCATCTGGCGTATGTGCTTTATACATCGGGTTCGACCGGAAAGCCTAAAGGCGTGGCAATTCCGCATGCCGGCATCGTCAACCGGTTAGCTTGGATGCAAGCTCAATACAAACTAACAGACGCAGATACAGTATTACAAAAGACACCTTATAGTTTTGATGTATCCGTTTGGGAGTTTTTCTGGCCACTAGTGACGGGTGCCAAGCTTGTGTTGGCAAAAGCGAACGAACATAAAGACACTGACTGTTTGATCTCACTTATTCAACAGCATCATGTTACTACCATTCATTTCGTACCATCCATGTTGCAAAGCTTTTTGGATAACCCTAATGCTCAAGCTTGTAGCGCGTTATCGCGAATCATCTGTAGTGGTGAAGCTCTGCCATACCAACTTCAACAGCAATGTCTGCATACGTTGCAAGCCGAATTACACAATTTATACGGACCTACGGAAGCCTCTATCGATGTCACCTACTGGGATTGCCGAAATCAGAATATCCAAGGTGTCGTGCCGATAGGTTATCCAATCGCGAACATGCAAACGTGGATTTTGGATTCTTCTCTCAATCCTGTACCTGTAGGCGTTGAAGGGGAGCTATATCTTGCTGGTGTCGGATTGGCTCGCGGTTACTTGGGCCGTGAAGATCTGACAAAGCAGGCCTTTATTCCCAATCCTTTTGCTGATTGTAATGCGTCGTCTGATGTTGAGTATGCACGTTTGTACCGTACTGGCGATGTTGCTCGCTATCGTGAAGACGGCGCTATTGAGTACGTTGGGCGTTCTGATTTCCAAGTGAAAATTCGTGGCTTACGGATCGAACTCGGCGAGATAGACGCCTCTATCGCAGCGCATCATGGTGTAAAAGAAGTCGTGACGATTGTCCGTCAGAACGCCTCATCGGGGGATTACTTAGCCACTTACATAATTCCTCAACCAGACTATGTTGGCCAACTCAGTGAGCCTAATATTTGGCGCGATTATCTATCTGGAACTTTACCCGAATACATGATCCCCGCAGTCGTGACTGAGCTAGACAAAATGCCAGTTACTCAAAATGGAAAATTGGATCGCAAATCGTTACCAGAACCGGCATGGCACACACAGGCTTTCGTAGCTCCTGAGACAGAAACGGAGCAGACCCTTGCGGAAATTTGGCAAGCACTGCTCGATGTCAAGGAAGTCAGTAAAACCGATAACTTTTTCTCTTTGGGTGGACATTCGTTACTGATCACACGTCTAGTCAATAGAGTGAACCAAACGTATGGGCTGAGTATTCGATTAACTGACGTGTTGGAAATGTCTGTATTGGAACAACAAGCTGGCTATATCGAGATGTTAATGCATCAAGCCGAGTCAGCAACAGAAGTAGACGAAGAATGGGAGAGCTTCGAGTTATGAGTATTGCTGTATATATTACGCAGTTATTTCAGCGCAATATTCGAATTAGCCTGGAAAACGAAAAACTGAAAATTGACGCTCCTAAGGGGGCGTTAACCACGCAGATTAAGCAAGAGTTAATGGAAAATAAACAAGCCATTATTGAATACCTTGTTGAACAGAAAAAGATAGCTCAGTTGCCTATACCTGACGCTATAGATCGCGAAAGCGATGTATTACCGATGTCTTCTGCTCAAAAGCGTTTGTGGTTCTTACAGCAGTTGGAGCCAAACAGTGGTCAGTACAATGTCAATGCGCTGCTGTCGATAGAAGGCTCAACGGATATTGATTCAATTCGCTCAGTTTTCTCTGATCTAATTAAAGAAAATGAAATTTTCCATACTCAATTTTCGGAAGTGGCAGGAAAACCAAAGGTAGAATTGCTAGAAGCTCAATCAGTGGATCAAGAGTTTGAGATTGAATGTGTTGAATTAGCGGCCAACGAACTTGAATCCAATGAGTATAAAGAAGCATTGCAATCTGCAATGACTCGACCATTTGACCTAGCTAATCCGCCACTGTTTCGTTTAACGCAATTAAAACTGGGAGAGCATCTGTCTCACTTGGTGCTAACTTTTCACCATATTGTTATCGACCACTGGTCATTGCAGTTATTGACCAAACAATTTGTCCAAAAATGTCAGGCCAAATTACAAGGGGGCGTAGAGACAAGAACACAGTCATCAGAATTACAGTATTTGGATTATGCTGCGTGGCAAAATGCCCTATTCGAGAGCGATTATTATGAGGAGCTAAAGACCTATTGGCGCGAAACACTTGGAACGGAAGACTATTGCTTATCATTGCCAACTGATCGGCCAAAAACGCCACAAACGACTCACGCTGGTGCGAGGTATGACTTCGAATTGAATCCAGAACTCTTTACTGCTCTTAAATCGTTCTGTCTCATGCATAAAGTTACGCCAAATACCGTGTTATTGGCAGCTTACCAGTGGCTGCTTGTAAGACGTTCAAGTATGCATGAGATTCGAGTCGCGTGCCCAGTTTCTGAAAGGGCACATCAAGATCTAGAGAGCATGCTTGGCCTGTTTGTTAACACTATGGTGGTGAAAACGCATTGGTCGGAAGGGCAAACAACAACGTCTTGGATTAAGAAAGTAAATGAAGCACTATCAGGCGCAAAACAACATTCAGCGATGCCATTTGAGAAGTTAGTCGATGAATTGGTCGCGTCTAGAGAAGGTGAGCATGAACCTTTGGCTCAGACTATGTTTAATTATCTAGTAAATGAGCCTAGCGAACCGATCCAGTTGGCTGACATGAGACTTCAACCATTACCTGTGCCAGAGTATAGCGCCAAGTTTGATATATCTTTGTTTGCGAACAATGACGGAAGCGGTATCAGCCTGTCTTTCCAGTACAGAGTCGACTTGTTTGATAGAGAAACTGTCGCAGACTTAGCACAGCATTATCTTGCTGCGCTGGAGTATCTAATTTCAGCGGGTGACCAGCCCTTAGCATTACACTCCTCATTATTAAACAAAGAGCGAATTCAGCTACAAGATTGGAATGACACTGCGAAAGAGTATGACTTGCCTAATACATTGGCAGAGGCGTTATCCGATCAGCAAGAGTTAACGCCAAATCATATTGCGCTCAAATATCAAAATGCGTCATGGAGCTACCAAGAGCTAGACCAAAAGGTTAATCAGCTTGCGAACTGGTTAGTCGCTCAAGGGTGTAAAACGGAAGACAAAGTGGCGATTTGTATGACTCGATGCCCTCAAATGGTGGTGAGCATTCTCGCTGCTGTGAAAGCTGGTTGTGCGTATCTACCTCTTGATCCTGATCACCCGCAACAACGTTTAGATTACATCGTGGAACATGCCAAACCTAAGGTAATCTTGGTGCTTCCCGAGTTTTCGAGTCGTTTTGAAAAAACTGAGCTAACACAAGATCTATGGACGTTAGATGACGCATTCAGTTTGGTTGACGGTCAAAGCATTGAATTTAACACTCCCGAGTATCATCCTCATCAATTGGCTTATGTGCTTTATACTTCAGGTTCAACTGGTCAACCTAAAGGTGTAGCTGTTCCTCACAGCGGTGTTATGAACCGAATTTTCTGGATGCAGGATGAATATTGTCTTGGCAGTAAAGATGTGGTTCTTCAGAAAACACCGTACAGTTTTGATGTCTCTGTTTGGGAGTTTTTCTGGCCATTGATGACAGGAGCTACACTCGTATTGGCGGAGGCGGGAGAGCATAAAGACAGTCAACGACTTATTGAGCTAATAGAGAAATACCAAGTTACTACGTTGCACTTTGTCCCAGCCATGTTGCAAGTTTTCCTAGATAACCCTCACGCATCCTGTTGTCGCTCTTTAAGGCAAATTTTCTGTAGTGGTGAGGCGTTACCTTATCAGCTACAGCAGCAATGCTTATCAGTGCTGGGCGCAGAGCTCCATAACCTTTATGGGCCGACCGAGGCTTCTATTGATGTGACGCATTGGGATTGCCGAAAACAACATATTAAAGATCTCGTGCCAATTGGCTCCCCGATTGCGAATATTCAAACTTGGATTCTAGATGAAGAGCTCAATCCTGTTCCAATCGGTGCCAGTGGCGAGCTTTATCTTAGCGGGATTGGTTTAGCGCGCGGTTATCTCAATCGTCCAGACCTCACCGCTAAAACCTTTATCCCTAATCCGTTCGCTCAAGACGGCGCGGTGGGTGATGCTCAATACAGCCGGCTTTACAAAACAGGTGACGTCGCCCGTTACCTTGAAGATGGGAGCATAGAGTATGTAGGGCGCGCTGATTTCCAAGTTAAGATCCGAGGATTACGTATCGAACTTGGTGAAATAGAGGCAAGAATAGCAGCGCACTCTGCTGTGAAAGAAGTCGTGGTCGCAGTTTGTAAGGATGAGAAATTATCGGATTTCTTAGTCGCTTATATCGTAGCTAAAGGTGAACATAGTCTACCGGAACTTACACAGTGGCAAGCATATCTACTAGAGAGTCTACCTGAGTATATGATTCCTACCGCTTTCGTTTCATTGGATGCAATGCCATTGAGTGTGAACGGAAAAGTAGACCGAAAAGCTCTACCAACGCCAAATTTAGCAGCATTGAATCGAAACGAGTTCGTGGCACCAAGAGGAGAGAAAGAACAGATTCTTGCTGAGATTTGGCAAAGCCTACTCGGTGTTGAGCAAATCGGAATTAACGATAATTTCTTTGCCATTGGCGGAGATTCAATTGTCAGCCTACAGGTCGTAGCACGCGCTCGAGATATGGGGCTAAAACTTGAGCCGAAAGATATATTCCGTAATCAAACCGTAGAGTTGCTTGCGTCTGTTGCAACACAAGATAAGCAGCAAGATTACGATGTAGGGGATATGTTTGGTGAAGTACCATTGGCACCTATTCAACAGTGGTACTTAAATCAAGCGTTGGTGAACCCTGATCATTTCAATCAAGCACTCTTGCTGGCAAGTTATACAGAGGTTGATGTCTCCTGTTTGCGTCGAGCTTTACAGCGCTTGGTAAACGCTCACCCAATGTTAGTCGCGCGCTTCAATTACCAAGAGAATACCAAGCAATGGGTGCAAAGTGTTTCGGAGACTGATGCGAAAAGAGACATCGCGTTTACAGTGTATGAACGTCACTCTCTAACCGATGAAGAGAAACAGCACGCTGTCTCAGAGATTAGTGAATTTGAGCAGACTCGGCTTAAGCTCGCTCAAGGAGAGGTGTTTCGATGTGCATTAATTCACTTTGGTGGGTCAGAAAGCCGTTTACTACTAGTAGCACATCACCTTGTAGTTGATGGTGTTTCTTGGCGTATATTGCTTTCTCAGTTGGAAAGTGACTATATCAAGTTATGTAACAAAGTATCATTGGCACCAACTCGATACCAAACTAAGCCATTCAAACGCTGGTCTGAGCAAGTGGCTGAATACAAACCGAGCTCTGAAGGGATTATTAAGTGGCATGAGTGGCAAAACAGGCCGGAATCAAGAGAGGCTCTTTCTACCACATTACCAACAGATCCAGTTGAGGTGCCATACCCCGCAGGTCTCCAAGGCAGCACACAAGTTTGCCTATCGACAGACCAGACCGAACGATTGCTCAAACATGCAGGAAGTACACTGCGCGCTCGCATTGACGAACTTTGTTTGACAGCGCTCGCTAAGGCGCTGTCAAATTGGACTCAATCTCAGCACCACCTCATTAGTCTAGAAGGACACGGGCGTGATCTCGTTGATTGTGATGTCAGTGAAACAGTGGGCTGGTTTACTCGACTTTACCCAGCGTTGATCAGCAGTGAATTAGGTTCATGGCAAGAAAGAGTGCTTACTGTACGCCGCCAGTTGAGTGCATTACCAGAATCCCATACTCCTTTTAGTGCTGTTAAATCATTCTTGAGCGATGCGTTGGAGCCGCAACTCGTCTTCAACTACTTAGGGCAGCTTGATAATGCACAAAGCAGTGGTTTCATGCAGCAGGCTCCGGAAAAGCTTACAGGGTTTCGTGACACTCAGAACCCATTATCATGGCTACTCGAAGTAAATGCGTTTATCAGTAAGAATCAGCTGAAAATTAACCTTCAGTACTCGCGCAGTTCATTTGTTCCAGAAACCATAGCCCAGTTTGGGGCTGAGTATGTATCTCAACTAGGCGATATGTTGGATGCACTATGTGATAATAGCCCAAGCCTCAAGGGGGCGGTTGCAGCTGATTTCCCTCTGGCGAATTTGAGCGATGATCAAGCGGTTAACCTCGTTCGAAAATATGTAGATTGTGCGGTAGAGGATGTCTATCCACTTACCCCAGTGCAACAAGGCATGCTTTTCCATTGTTTGGATCACGATGCTGCTTACATCAGCCAAAGCATTGCTAAGTGTGAGGGAGCGCTTAACTCTCAGCAATTGCAAGAATCATGGATAGACGTCGTGGAACGTCATCCAGCCCTTAGAACTGCGGTGATTACTGATGACGTTGACGAACCCCATCAAGTTGTGTTTCAGTCCGCTAAATTGCCATTTGAGGAACTAGACTGGCAGGACATCGCTCAGGCAGATAAAGATTTGATGCTGCAAAGTTTACGTCAGCGTGAAATTTCCCAGATTAAGTTCTCTCAAGCACCAATGATGCGTGTTGTTCTTATCAAACATAGTGAAAACCATCACCAATTGGTTTGGACCATACATCATTTGATCATGGACGGGTGGTGCCTGAATATGCTGGTAGGCGAAGTGATGCAAGGGTATTTTGCTCGTCTATCGGGGGAGCAGATATCGAAACAACCTGCAGTGCCTTTCCGAAACTTCATTGAATGGTTAGAGTTAAAAGATGAAGTAGGTGCAAATAAGTTTTGGCGTGAGCAACTAACGGGTTTTACATCTACGAACTCACTTCCTGCCGCTTACATCGCAGGTTCAAAACCTAAACACGCAATAAAAGAAGACGCTTATCTGATTACTCACCAGTATCTGGGTAAGGCGCGTACAGCTGAAATTGAACGACTCTGTCAGCAAAACTCATTGACGCTAAATACGCTTGTTCAAGGCCTCTGGGGAAGTATTCTTGCTCGTTACATGGGTTCGAGAGATGTAGTTTATGGTGTGACGACAGCGGGACGACCAAGTGACTTACCAGGATCAGATCGTATATTGGGCGTGTTCATTAACACCTTGCCACTAAGATTGGATTTGAACTCTGATCTGTCGGTTTTAGAGTGGCTGACTGAGTTGCAAGATAAGAACTTAGTTATGCGAGAATTTGAACAAACACCAATCGCTCGTATTCAACGAGCGTCTTCAGTTCCGCAAGACCAAGTCTTGTTTGAAACACTATTGGTGTTTGAGAACCTACCTGCGTCCGATGAACAACCTCAACATGGTTTGACGTTGACGCTAGACGATCATCACGTGCGTAATAACTTCCCTCTCACTTTACGCGTTGTACCTCAAAAAGACCTGAGATTTGACCTGCTGCTAGATTTAGAACGTGTTGATCACAATATAGCTACGAAAATGATCGACGAATTGTTATTAGCGGTCGATAAATTAATCAACGACGCAAATACGCTTCAAACCCGCGTTAAAGATTGGGTTGTAGGAGGGTTCCCTAAACTCCAGACGAGCATGGCTAAGCCAGTTGGTAATCTACTGGAAAGGGTGATGTCGAACTCAGGTTCTGCAACTGGCTTATTGGTTGATGAAAAGGGAGAACAACTTTCTATCACTTACCAGCATCTTCTAACTCAAGCCGAACATTTGGCAAGTTATCTTCCAGATATTACTGCCTCTAAACGTGTCATTGCGCTTGTCTTACCAAGAGAGCAAGAACAAATAGTGGCGATGCTTGCAGCTTGGTGGAAAGGGGCTGCGTGGCTGTGCATTGATCCGCAGTTGCCTGCTGAGAGGGTGAGTTACATGCTTGCGGATGCCAACGTATGCTGTGTCTTGGGGCTTGATACCCCCGAGTATTGGGAAAATGATGAGTTGGATGAACGTTATATTTGGTTAAATATTCGAACTCTTCTCTCTCTACCAGCGAAATCAGGCGCGTTGTTGCCTCCGGCAATAATACAGTCGAAAGACACGGCCTATGTTATCTATACATCGGGATCGACAGGGCAACCTAAAGGCGTCGAAGTGACTCATGGCAATGCTATCAGTTATGTCGATGCATTGTTTGAGCGTATTGATATAGAACCCAACGCAACGATGGCGACATTAGCCACAGTTTCTGCGGATCTTGGTTTGACTTGCGTACTTGGCGCATTAGTTACGGGTCGAACGCTGGCTTTGATACCGAATGTACTGAGTTTTGACCCTTCCGCACTAGCACAATATCTAGAGCGCTTCCCAATTGATGTTCTGAAGATTGTGCCGTCGCACCTAAAAGCGTTACTCGCTGTAGAGAAACCAGAGCGTCTTCTTCCGCGTCAATGGTTGATTTCCGGTGGTGAGTCATTAACAACTGATTTGGTGCAAGACGTTCGTGCATTATTACCGACAATCAATGTTGCAAATCACTACGGTCCAACAGAAGCAACAATTGGGTGCATGGCTAAAGTCGTCGACGATCGGGCAGCATCTATTACGTTGGGCTCTGAACTTAGCAACGGTATTGCGCTAATCGTCGACGAACAAGGCTTACCTGTTGCTCAAGGCATACCAGGTGAATTGTTAATTGCAGGACAAGGTGTCGCGAAAGGTTATTTGAATAAGCCAGAACAGACAGCAAACAGCTTTACGTCAGTGTCAGTTATCGATAGTAAAGGTCAGGAGCAAATGCTTCGTGCTTATAAAACAGGTGATAAAGTTTCTAAAACTGACAATGGTGAGTTCATTTACTTAGGACGGATAGATGACCAAGTTAAAGTACGTGGTTATCGTGTAGAACTTAATGAAGTTAAACAGACACTATGTAGTTTTGAATCTGTTATTGATTGCGCCGTAACCGCAGTTTCGGGGCCTTCAGGACTGCGTCTCGCGGCCTGTGTTGTGATTGAAAAGGAAGCTTCGTTGGCGGCGGTTAAGCAACGCGCCTCAGAAGTTTTGCCGGAGTACATGGTGCCATCGCTCTGGATGATCGTTGAATCCTTACCACTGAATTCTAATGGTAAGGTTGATCGTACTCTAATCGCACAGTGGTTAGAGCAATCCAAGTCTTCAAGCAGCGCTCCAAGAGGAGCGAGTGCGGTTGACGTTGAAAACGATGATAGCCTCCACGTATTAACTGAACTATGGGAAGGTTTGCTGGGTCAGCGGCCACAGCCCAATGATAACTTGTTCAGCTTGGGTGCCGATTCAATCATTTGCCTGCAATTTATCGCTAAAGCAGCTAGTAAAGGGTTTAAATTCACGCCTAAGCAGATCTTCTCTGCGCCGTCATTGCTGCAATTAAGTGAGTTTACAGCAACACGCAAAACTGAAAATGCACTAGCTACGAAGGTAGTTGAAGCGGTGAATGTTCAATCCACCTCTAAAACAGAAGCAACTCTTCAAACGTTATGGGAGGAGCTTCTAAAACAGAAAGTAAATGTGGATGATAACTTCTTCGCCTTAGGTGGTGATTCGATCATTACGTTGCAGATGATTGCAAAAGCAAAACAGCAAGGTCTGACATTGACGCCTAAAATGGTTTTCGAGGATCCAAGTATTCGTATGCTTGCTAAGCGCCTTGAAGAGTCTGCAACTGATAAGGGTGAAAATCAGTCCTTATCGACCGTTTCGAGATCTTCTGTCGAACCAATAATTGAATCTAATACCGAGTTTTCAACCGAAGAACATACTGATTTTGATTTGGAAGCGCGAGAGTCATTGAATGCCTCCGAACGTAGTAAAGTACTTGGTCAGTTAACTCAAATATGGCAAGAGTTATTTAATTTAGAGTCGATTGTTCCTGATGCTCACTTCTTTGAATTGGGAGGTGACTCGATTATGGCGCTTCAATTGATTGCTCGATTGAGTAAATTCGATTTGAAGTTAACACCTAAACAAATCTTTAGTTCGCCGCGCCTGAATGAACTCGTAGATATGTTGGTTGATAATGAACATAAGGTGATCTCTGAACCGAATAATTCTGATGCCAAGGTACTGCCGTCTTCCGTTATTAATACGCCTTTGATAGAAACGACTGTGCCTTCTCAACAGTCCAACTTATTGCCGATCCAGCACTGGTTTTATGAAGTCGAGCAACCTGTAATTCATCATTGGAACCAGGCAATCATGCTTGCTCTTCCACAAGCTGTGAATCATGAAGCGATGTCGGCAGCGGTTGAAGCTTTGATTGAGAAGCATGCTGCACTGGCCAGTCGTTTTGCATACAAGCAAGGCGCTGAAATACGACAAAGTCATAGTGGGCAAGTTGCTGGCGTTTACACCACCTTTGACAACCAAACATTACAAAGTGTTGAAGAGTTAACACAACATTGTCAAGAAAGCTTAAATTTAGTTACCGGCCCAGTGTTCAAAGTGGTCGCTTTTAACCTCAAACAAGGGGGAGCTCGTTTGTTGCTGGTGGCCCATCATCTAGTCGTTGATGGTGTTTCATGGCGAATCATTGGAAACGATCTGGCTCACGCGTATCAAGCAAAGTGTCTTGGTCATAACATCGAACTTGGTCAAGGATCGGCATCAGTGTCAGATTGGCATAATGCACTAATGAATTGCTCTGCCGATGTATTGAAGCGGGCTCGTGAGTTTTGGTTACCAATGGCAGCGCGTTCACTGGACGGGCAACTGCTCCCGGAGGCACAGAATGGAACGATTGCGACGGCTGACAAAACAGTACAAGTCTTCGACGAGGGAGTCACTCAATCGCTTATTTGCCTTGGTTCAATACACGGAAAGACAGGCTGTGAAGTTGCTATGTTATCCGCACTTTCACAAGCACTTTGCAATCAGTTCAATAAGTCTAAAGTAATGATTGAACTAGAAGGTCATGGCCGTGAGTTATTGGATTCGCATGTTGACTTATCTGAAACAGTAGGATGGTTTACTTCACGCTACCCTGTCGCTTTTTCTGCGCAGCAGAAATCACTTGAAGAGGCTGCATTGACGCTTTCACAAGTGCCTAATAATGGTGTTGGATACGGTGTTTTACGTTACCTCAAACAAGAATTAGCGTTTGTACACCCGCAACTAGTGTTCAATTATCTAGGGCAAGTTATGAGCACTAATGGTGAATGGCAGTTGGTCGCAGACGGTGTTGGAAAATCAAGACATCCTGAAAGCTTGCGACGCCAACTCATCGAAGTGACGGCACAGATTCGTGAAGGGCAACTCTATGTCTCTTGGCAATATCCATCTGACATCGGACCAAAACTAAAAAACATGTTTGAACAATTTGAAACAAACGTGAAATCGATAGTTGCAAGCAAAGCGGAGTCACAAAACGAAGCTACTTTAGAGCGTTCGAGCAATGTTACGAAAATAAAACATTACCCGTTGACTCCAATACAGCAAGGAATGTTCTTACATAGTGCGTCTGCAAAAGAACCGCTCTATTTTAATCAAACGACCGTCGAGCTTGAGGGAGAGCTTGATGTTGATTCGTTTGTCCGGGCTTGGCAGCAGACTGTTGATGCGGAAGCTATCTTAAATGCGGCTTTCGAAGATCATGGTGACAAAGCGCCAACTCAATGGTTTTCGGCTCATTCATCTTTACCCATGTCCCGACACGATTGGTGTGGAAAAGAGCTGGAGTGGCAACAAGCTCAGTTGAAGCAACTTTGTGAAACAGATAGGGAGAAAGGGTTTGATTTAGCCAAGCCGCCTTTAATGAGGCTGCATTTAATAAAAGTAAATGAAAATCGCCATTGGTTAGTGTGGAGCCGACATCACTTGATTGTTGATGCTTGGTGTTCGTCGATCATCATCAAAGATATGGTTCATCGCTATCTCAATCTCATTGGAAAAGTAGCGAGCTTGCCTTCGAAAAGGCCGCCATTCACTCGATATTTAGATTGGTTGGGTCAGCAAGATTTAGAACACAGTAAGCGCTTTTGGAATGAAGAGTTAAAAGGTTTTGACTCACCATTAAAACTGGTACCCGGGCAGAGTGGAGAAGAATTTACCCTTGAAGATCATACTTTGTCTCATGAGTTGACACAGAACGTAAAAGAACTCGCTAAGCGTAAAGGCGTCACCTTGAATGCGGTGATCCAAGCTGCATGGGCACAAACCCTAGCGCACCATAGCGGTCAGCATGACGTTGTTTTTGGTATGACAACGTCGGGTCGACCTGCTGAACTGGCGGAAGCTCATCAAATGGTGGGAATCTTCATTAATACATTGCCGGTTCGAGTTCAACTGAACCCAATGCTCGATACTGGAACCCTTTTACAAAATATCCATCAACAAGGAGTAAGGTTAAGAGAATATGAGTACACCCCATTAAGTGAGATTATCGCTCAAAGTGAAATCAACCGCGGTCAATCGCTGTTTGATTCATTGCTTGTGTTTGAAAACGAGGCGATGTCAGAGCGAAGCAATATTGCTGAACATCTTACAGTTACACCGTTAGACGGTTATGAGCGTAATAGCTATCCTTTATCTATTACGGTGATGCCAAGAAGTGAGCTTGTTTTACGAGTTGGTTGTGATGGCGAAAGACTGTCGTATTCTCATGTAATCAAAATGGTAGAGACCTTTAAAACTGTTCTTGAAAGTATGGTGTTTAGCTGTGATCAGCTGCTAGGAAATGTGATGAATCAGCCTACTTTGCTTCCATCACAGTTTGTGGAGCAGAGCCTGCGAAATTGGTCGGAAAGCTGGACGTTAGAAACTGAAATTTTATCAGTAGCGAACACATCTCCACAACGTATTGCCGTTAGTGATACTGAAGGCGCTTTGACATATCAACAGCTTGTGGAGCGCGCGACATATCTAGCTCAAAGCTTAAGTGAGTCAGGTATTGGTTGTGAGTCTAAAGTAGCGGTTTGTCAGCGTCGGGGCGTTGATATGTTGGTATCTTTGCTAGCGGTTTATTGGTCTGGCGCGGCTTATATTCCACTGGATCCAAATCAACCCAAAGAACGTTTGGCGTTGATTTTAGAGCAAGCGAGTCCTGCATTAATGTTAGCTGATGAATCAGTGACTGACTTTGACCATTATGGCTGTGTCAAGTCGCCGCAGCAGCTATTAAATCAATGTACCTATGATCCAAGTTGGATGAACACAAGACCAGCGAATCACCCCGAACAATTGGCTTATATTATTTTTACTTCTGGTTCTACTGGGGTACCTAAAGGAGTTCAGATTTCTCGCGCTGCGTTTGCTAATTTCCTGCAAAGCATGTTGGAGTTAACCCAAATCCAAGCATCTGACCGACTGCTTGCTGTAACAACCATTGGCTTCGATATCGCGGGTCTAGAAATGTTTCTACCTTTGCTTAGCGGCGGGCAAGTGTTTGTGGCGAGTTACGATGATGCCCGTGATGCTAGTCAACTAGCTCGGTTAATAGATGAAAGAGACATCTCATTTATGCAGGCAACGCCAGTCACCTGGCAGATGCTTGCGGAGCACGAGTCAGTTAATTGGTCAGCACTGACGGTCCTGACTGGAGGTGAGGCATTACCAGCGCCTCTAGCGTCCTACATGGTAGAACAGGGAGCGAAAGTGATGAACGTTTATGGACCGACTGAAACGACAGTTTGGTCATCGATGCTTAATGTTGATCAACAGCAAGCACAGTCTCCTTCGCTGGGCCTACCTATCGCTAACACCAATTTCTATGTATTAGACGATTGGCTAAACCCTGTCGCTGTTGGAGCCGAAGGGGAGTTATACATCGGTGGCCAAGGGCTAGCTCGTGGTTATGCTGGACAAGCAAGCCTGACGGCACAAACGTTCACCCCTGATCCGTTTAGTACTCAAAAAGGTGCGAGAATGTATGCAACGGGTGATATTGTCCGCATTGGTATGAAGGGGCAGATTGAGTTTGTAGGTAGGAAAGATTTTCAGTTGAAGCTGCGTGGCTATCGTATCGAAGCTGGCGACATTGAAGCTGCGCTAGCGAAAATTACGGCAGTAAAAGAGTCTGCGGTAAAGCTATGCTACCCGGACTCAGCGAAAGCATGTTTAATTGGTTATGTAACGCTCGCATCAGGAGAGGAGATAAATACAGAACAGGTTTTAGAGAGATTACGTAAATCTCTGCCTTTCTACATGGTGCCGAAACGTGTTGTTGTTTTGCAATCGATGCCACTAAATGCAAACAACAAAGTTGATCGCAAAGCATTGCCAGAACCAGACGATTCCATTCCATCTGGTTTATTACCAGCAACGGAAACAGAAACTTGGCTAGCAGGGGAGTGGCAAACCTTACTAGATAGTGCGGATGTATTTGCAGATGATGATTTCTTCGCTATCGGAGGTAATTCATTGTTAGCTGGTCGTTTTGTATCTGGGCTCAAGAAGAAACTAGGTATTGAACTATCCCTTACACAATTGTTTCGATTCCCTGTCCTACGTGATCTAGCGCGATTGATCGAAGAGCAAAGTGAAAGCAAACATGGCTATGACTGTAGTGATCCACAAGTACCAATAGCGAGCCAAATACCTCATTCAGACCTGCTGGTATGTTTGAATAGAGGTTCGTCAATGCAGCCTCCATTATTTGTATTTCACCCTGCGGGTGGTCATGTAAAAGCTTATGAAGAACTAGTTAGCTTATTGCCAAAAGAACAGACCGTATATGGTATTCAATCACCGCAACTTGTTAATTTGGAGAATGCACCAAACTCTGTGAACGGCTATGCTAGCCTGTATGCTGATCTCATTCGCTCTGTGCAAAAAACGGGAGCAGTACGTTTGTTGGGCTGGTCATTTGGTGCTTGGCTGGCGGTTTCAGTGACTCATTTACTAGAAGCGGATGGTGAAAGAGTAGAGTGGCTTGGGCTGGTAGATGCGAGAGCAAATCCTCAAAGGGCAGTGCTAACACTTCCGACATTACCTCATGTTAGCCGTTACTTGGCGTGTTTAGATAATGAAGCGAGACGCTTCCTTCTTGGCAAACATGCTGTTTTTCTAGATGAATTAGAGTTGCGCTTGCAGTCAGCAATTGATACGAGTCGCGATGATATTGCTTTTAATGCCTTCTCTGATGTGATTCATGATGTTGAGATGGGTCACAATATGGGTATTGAAAATAAAGAACTGTATTATTTGCAAATGAAACTATTTATGAAGTGCCATACTTTGATGCAAAACCATCAACTTGAAGCGGTGTCTTCGCCCATAGATGTCTGGTGGGCGAGCGATACGCTCGTAGATCGCGACTATCAACATGGGGCATCTGAATATGAGTGGGATGTGTATGGAAAGACGAATGTAACAATTTTAAACGGTGACCATAATAGTATTATCCGGGATGTCCGATTAGCTAATGATATTTCTCACAAACTCAATCGCTTACGAACCACTTTAATCAGTGAACCATAAAGTTAGTAATGATAGTGCCTCTTATCAGAGAGGCACTCCACTCTTATGACTTGAATTACGCAGCCTTGAAACCTTCTCCATAACAACTTTTCCTTCTGAACGTTGAACTCGGCGATGGCGTTTTAATTTGACTGGCTTTAGCATGAGACCAAGCTTTCGCAGTTCACAGGCTTTTGCCATCACGGTATGAATGGTTCGACCAAGCGCAAAGCTTACTTACTCAGGTCCATCAAGCACGTAACGCTCAATCAGATATTTTTGCTCTGTCGTTTTCCAAGGCAAACCGTGGTTAGGGTGAAAGTCAGGGTGATACTGCATGCGACCAAGAGCGTCATAATCAAACGATATTTTCGGGTAAACAATCGACAGAAACCTTAACTCTCTCTAAAAGTAAAACTGGTTGGGTTGTTATTGGTTATTTCATCAACTCTCTTGACCAATAAGCTAATCGGGTAGCCGGAGTTGTCTAGCCTCCAGTCCCCACCACCCTGCATGCAGCTCCGCACAGAGCGGTTCATTTAGAACACCTAACTTACTTTCTGGTTGGGATAATGAACTGCGATCCATCCATCTCTTAGCTAATCCTACTTGCTTCAAATACTCATTACTCAGTGCTAGCTGTATCCCCGCCGTTTTAGAGCTTCTCCATGGTCCTTTGCTTGTTATACCGCAATAAGAAAGATTAGACATGGTGCCTCCAGTAATAGTGTTGACCACTTGAGTGTGGCAGATCCTCGGGAGGGGGAATCCATGTCATTCGTTAGGTGACATGAGATAAACGACTGAGTAGTGATAGTATCTTGGCGTACATCTAGCTTCAATTAACGAAAAAGGAACGGGTTAATGAATGGTAAAGCATTTGATAATTAGCAAAAATCGCGAAAGAAAGGATGTTTAAATTGGCTTTTCAGAACAACTTTCGTCACAGCCATTTTGTACATGATTTTTAATGTTATTTTCCTTTATCCATCTTCTGATGCGGCAAGCATTACGATTTTCTTATCGGATAAGGCTTTGTTGCGTAATTCGATGGAACTAAATCAAGAAGCTACGATC
>NZ_CAWMYL010000052.1:0-535 GCF_963871815.1 Vibrio sp. L85 | reverse complement strand
TTGATGTAAATCCTTGCTACAGGCTTTTGATTGCTCTGCTATGTGACTCCGGTTGGGGATATTTGTTTGTGCAGCAGTCACTCTGACGAGATTATCTTGCCTCATTTGAGCGATCACTGCGTTGACTGAACTTAAGTAGTCGTGCGCAGATGATACGCTGAGAGAACCATCTTCAACTCGCTCTGCTAACTCTTCGGCATATTGGAGAATGTGGGAGTTTTCAATTTTCCGAGAATCATTGATTGAAAAGTTATCGACGCAGTATCTTGCAAACTTCTCGAACCGGTCTGCATTTTGTTGTGCCGTGGAATAAGACGTTGTCTTTGATTCACAAGCTTCAGTCATCGCATTTCTTCCTGCACGAGCCATATCACGGCTGCGCAATCCGTGGTTTCTAGCTCCGGTATTGCCTCTGGTGAACATGCTACTTTCCTAATTAGAACAAGATTGTTAAGAGCGGTGGCTTAGGCTGAGTATTCATATTTTGATGAAGCATCAAGCCTTGGATGTTAAGTGTTATTGCGCATTTCATACT
>NZ_CAWMYL010000051.1:0-2953 GCF_963871815.1 Vibrio sp. L85 | reverse complement strand
ATTGGGGTTTTAGTGCCCAAATAGGCACGGATTTATCAGAGTTTATTTGGTTCTGTTGCATGGATGGGAACTAAATGCCCATATAATGCTCGAATTACGGTTTTTAACATTAATTCGAGCATTGCATGGACTTCTCAGGCTACCAATATTCATCTGACATCATTCTTCTGGCGGTTCGTTACTACGTCTCATATAAGCTTAGCTATCGCGACATTGAAGAAATTTTGGCTGAACGAGGTTGTTTTGTAACGAGGTTTTGGCATAAGACTACGAAGATTAGCTGATTTAGCCGATCAGATCGTAACTTTCTGATTTAGTTCCATCGAGTTACGCAACAAAGCCTCATATTTATCTTGCTGATGATAACTATTCGCATAATAATCATAAGGTCACGTTTTAATGACATTTTTTAAGTGAGATTAATAAAGAAAATGAAAAAATACTTAAGCTTGTTAATGGTAATAACATTATCAATCGCATTATCGGGCTGTAATGGTTCTTCTGATTCTTCATCAGAGTTAGCAGAAAGTTACGATGGTGTTTATAAAGATAAAAACGGGGAGTCGCTTTTTTATAACTCGAATGAAGATGCGATCTATTTATATAGACCACCACAACAATACAAGGATGGTTATATTAGCAGCTCAAATCGTAGCATTGTGGTCGACAACAGTTTAATTGGTCCTTATATAGATACGAACCATTTCGTGAAATCGGAACTTGGCGACTACTATCATTACCAAAACTCCACCGTTCAGCTTCATTTTTCAAAGGGTAATGTGTCCGCACTAGTCAAAGATGAGGGTGACAGAACACTTGTTGACACCACGTACACCAAACTGCCAACACTCGCTGATTTTGATCTGATGTATCAAAGCTATGCGGATTGGGAGCGTATGACACTCATCTTCTCTAATGATGATCGTATGTTTGCTCAATTGGACTTTATGCTGACGTGCCAATTAAATGCTGATGTAAAGAAGGTGTCGAATTTTTATCGTGTCTCTAATGGTACAATAACCTGCAATGATCCAAACGATCCACGTATCGACTCAAATATGCACGGCGTTATCTATAAGGTGGCGGAAGACAGCCGAGCTATCGTCATTGTACAAGGAAAACGTTGGACATATCGTACAACTTTCCAAACCGTTTATTAATCGAAAAGGTACATCAGCCCCTTTTCATGTTCAAGGTAAGGAATTTCAATGATTCCTTATCTGAACAATTGCGGCTTAACTCATGTAAAAATAAATGTGTGGCTGACCAAACTCCTACACTACAATTTAAAATCGAATGTTAATTGAACACTTTCACACTGTTTTCGCTATTTGAAATACACTCATTCTACGAAAGACCTAAATTGACCTGATTTGGGATTGAACCAGGGCGTGATGGACCAGCTCCGACAACGCCTCTCCGCCCCTAAAACGAAGAAATATTAAGCGGTTACCACAAAGAATGCACTCAAAGGGGCAACCTTCACATACCCTTTCAGCATGGTGGCGTGACTATGCATTTCTGGTGAGTCTTTAGGGGCGATGCCCAAGGCATCGTAGACCTTAGGGAGCATCTCACCACGACGTCGGTTCGATAGAAAACCGAAGTATCGAATCATTTTGAAGTGCTTATCAGGGATATGCTCAATCATGCGATCTTTCAGAGCTTCTGGACTCAAAACACGGGATTCCGTCCGACCATTCCTACGGTTAAGATAATCAAACGTCACCAAGCCTCCTTGGAAATCATGTCGTAACCTAGACGCTGATATGGGCGGGCGCTTTAGGTATCGCCCGAGGTAAGTCATGGTGGGCGTCACGTTGGCCGTTTTCTTTGCAAAGTGCAGCTTCCATCGACGGCAATATTGGCTGGTTAAAAATCGGGACCAATCTTGCTCATTGCGAATGAAAGGGAAGCCCTCTCCACTCAAATCTAACTCTGAGTAATGGGAGTCGAGAAGTTGAGTGATGGTGGCACGCCAACACTTCTCAGTGGTCTTAGCTTTAAAGAAAATGGGCTTCCATAGACCTGTCTGTCCTCTTATATAAGCCACCACGTGTGACAGACAAATGGAAGTGCACATTCCAATTCAGCTTTCTACTGTAGGTGTGAAGAGCACAGAACACTCCAATATCGATATCCAGTTGCTTTACCCATCCTAAGAAGATTTTGGCTGCACAGCTAAAGAGATGATTGAGAAGAAAACGATTATCCCGAAAGATAGGTCACAACGTGTGTGGAAGTGTCAACGTAACGTGTTGATACTCATACTCAAGAAAGACATGTTGTTGCTTTCGTATCCACTGTTCTGTCGCTTTAATGCCACAACTGCTGCAAAAGCGAGATTTACACATCTGGTGAATGTATTTGTGATGAATGCAGTCAGCATGACTGCATTCATACTCTTTAGAACCAAAGCGGCGGTACTGCAAGCGAGCATCTTGGTGACGATTAATGACGACGGCTCGGAGGGTTTCCCGATTTTTATCGAGATAGCTCAGCCAAGTATCGTTGGCATTGAAGAGTTGTTTAATGGGCTTATTCGGAAACATGACCTATACATGTTTCAAACCGATGTCGCTTGTTTTATCAAAGCTAGGGATGGTAGGTTCGATGTATTACAGTGGCATGAACTTCCAAGTTTAACCTTAGACCCCTTTACTAAGCTCGTTAGTAAAGGGGAACTCTAATATAGCAATGCAAGAGAAGCTGTCGCGAATGCAACTTGTTTATCAGGCGAAGAAATAAATTCAACAATTGAAAAAAGAGCACTAAGTCGTAAAGACTATGAAATCAGCGTTTATTGTAACGCATTCAGCAAGTACCCTGAACATGTACGTGATGCTATTCTTGAGCGAGATAAATGCCATGAAGAATATTATGCGCATATGGGAAATCATGCCATACAAACTGTTTAAGAGTGATTCGCAACGCGTGGCATTTTTACTATGCG
>NZ_CAWMYL010000050.1:0-1523 GCF_963871815.1 Vibrio sp. L85 | reverse complement strand
TGTCAATCCCCGATAGAAATGTCCTCTTTTCTCCCCATTAGAAATGTCCGCTTTGGGGAGAAAAGAAATTCAGTTAACGTGAGTGACTGGCGGTGAATTGGTCTGGTTCAAGAAGGACTGGATTTAATGCTCTTAGCTGCTCATTCATTGCTTGTCTCTGACCTATAACGCTAACGACTCTCGACTGTCTCTTACGCTTATTTTTTGCTTCAAACTCATCTTGTTTCTCTTTGGCAAACTGCAA
The DNA here is from genome assembly GCF_963871815.1 of Vibrio sp. L85. Classification (NCBI taxonomy): domain Bacteria; kingdom Pseudomonadati; phylum Pseudomonadota; class Gammaproteobacteria; order Vibrionales; family Vibrionaceae; genus Vibrio; species Vibrio sp. L85. The sequence continues at coordinate 1,279 of NZ_CAWMYL010000050.1, read as the reverse complement.
TACCTGGCCAAGCCTCTTGTTATCAACAATCTGACCTTGTGACACTTTTTCTAGTTTGTCGAAGATCTTGAATTTTAATGACCTGTGACCATAACGTACACTGATATGACCATCCAGATGTTCTAAGATGAGCACATTCTCATGGACTAGTCTTGCGTTTTCTTCCGAGTTTTCAATTAGGTAAACAACTTGGTTGTATTGGAACGTCAAGGAGTTAGATAGCTTACGGACTGATTGCCAAGAAAAAATATCGTATAGTTCATGTGATTCTTCTCTTAATGTTCGGTGCATGTCTTTAGGATAGTTTGCCGGCTTAGCAAAGCGCCGGTTAAAGTCTTCCATGAACTCAGGTAGCCATAGATTGGCGTCGGCTATCGTGTCTAGTTTTCTTAACCGCATTTCCTTCACCAAGCGATTCTGGAGCGTTAAATTGGCTCGTTCGACTCGACCTTTAGCTTGTGAGCTATTGGCGCAAATAAGCTCGATGCCGAGCTCTTTTAATGAACGACCAAATTGAGTCGAGTTTTTAGCCTCAATTCCTTTTTTTGTGCTGGAGTGAAATATTGCGTGCCGGTCACTGTAGAATGCCTGCGGCTTTCCGTGAGCCTCGACATATTCACGAGTGGTAACCATGTAATCTATGACGGATTCCGTTTCGCTGAATCGTAGGTTCATCAGGCGACCAGTGGCATCGTCGATAAAAACGAGTAGGCAGCATTTGGGTCGACGACCTTCAAACCAATCATGATGTGAACCATCAATTTGAATCAACTCGCCTAAACAGTCACGTCGATGTCTAGGTTGGTAAACCTTTGGTTTACGTTGAGATCTTGGTTTCCAAATTAAATCGGCGATCATCCAATTGCGCAGTGTCTCTAAGCCTACTGGGAGGTTGTGACACTCAAGCAGCTTTTCTCTAGCGAAGGTAGGTGGGAAGTCAGGATAGTGCTCTCTTATCGTTTGTAAGACAGTTAGCCGGTATTCTGGTGAGTGACCTCGGTTGCTAGGCTTGCCTCTAGCTTTATGAGCTAGCGACGATGGTCCATCTTGCTCTAGTTGTTTGATTAATCGACGCACTTGCCGAGGTGAGATATTTAATCGTTTAGCAGCATCACATTGACGCATTCTTCGATCGATCACGTCTTGTAATATTTTTATTCTTTCTAGCTCTTTGGCACTCATGGTTATCAACATTCCGGTAAATCCTCTTAAGGCGATAAGCCATAAAAGAGGACATTTCTAAATGGGTCAAACCGGACATTACTATCGGGGGCGTACA
>NZ_CAWMYL010000049.1:0-283 GCF_963871815.1 Vibrio sp. L85 | reverse complement strand
ACACCTAATTTCAGGCTAGACAGATCGGACTTTGGTGCATAGATCTTAATACGGCACTCAAACCCCGCTACAGGCTCAGGTTCGAGCGCTGGGGTTGGAGTTGGGGGAGCAAGGGGGACATCATCCTGAACTGGGGCATATCCAGCACTTGTCAACCGTTTCGGCTTAGGGAATTCTATTGGCATATCATATACTTTCAACTCAAAAGTACATTTTACCAACAGTACATAAATCACACAGTAAGCAAGTGGGTTGTTTTGCTATGCAATATGCTTGATTTCTT
>NZ_CAWMYL010000048.1:0-263 GCF_963871815.1 Vibrio sp. L85 | reverse complement strand
CTGCTATCGTGCTTCTTACTCACTTCGTGAGCGCATTCTCTACTCGTCGCACCGCTCCTCATGGTAAACTGCTTTGAGTTTCTGCATTTATTGTGGTTGTGTTATGAAATTTAAAATGATCTTTGTTTTCCTAGTTCCCTTTCAAGCGTCCGCTTTTTGTTTTGATGAGGCTGGACAATATTATAATGTGTCAGCAGATTTATTAAGGGCGATTGCTCAAGTTGAAAGTAGCCTTGATCCGACTGCTTATAACGAAAATAAAA
>NZ_CAWMYL010000047.1:0-281 GCF_963871815.1 Vibrio sp. L85 | reverse complement strand
GCACGAGGAGCGAAGCGACGAAAAGCCCGACCGCTTGCGGTAACGCCCCAAAATTCATTGTATTACGGAAGTATGTTGTTCTTTCCAACAATGGCACCAGAACAAACACAAAGATACTTTCTTGACACACCAGAGCCACGGCACCGTTTAGTAAGATAAATAATTCAACCCTTATTCGTATGCATACGTTTAAGAGTGAATATTTAAAATGGGTTTGAGAAACAAAAGGATAGAGAGAGAAGCCGAAAAGCTTTAGAATGTGGTTGGGTGCTCTTGGTTTT
>NZ_CAWMYL010000046.1:0-51080 GCF_963871815.1 Vibrio sp. L85 | reverse complement strand
GTCACATTTGTTCATGAATACGATGATGTATGGGATACCAACCTGACGACCTAGTAGGATGTGCTCACGAGTTTGTGGCATTGGACCATCTGTCGCAGCAACAACTAGGATACCACCGTCCATCTGTGCAGCACCAGTGATCATGTTTTTAACATAATCCGCGTGTCCTGGACAGTCTACGTGTGCGTAGTGACGAGTTGGAGTGTCGTACTCTACGTGAGAAGTAGCGATTGTGATACCGCGCTCACGCTCTTCTGGAGCGTTATCGATAGATGCGAAGTCACGAGCAGCACCGCCGTATACTTTAGCAAGTGTTGTACAGATAGCTGCAGTTAGAGTAGTTTTACCGTGGTCAACGTGGCCGATAGTACCAACGTTTACGTGCGGTTTTACACGTTCAAATTTTTCTTTAGACACAATCGTGTTCCTTCCTAGTTATGATTCGCCGTGATCATTATTGATCTCGACGCGCCAGAAATTGTTATTTTATGCGCCAACGCCTGTTAGCGCAATATTTGGACGCATTGATCTTTAAAAAAAGCTGGACTTTTTTTCAGCTCAAAGCGTTTTAATTAGTAACCACGGTCTGCAATGATTTTATCTGCGAAGTTTTTCGGTACTTCAGCGTACTCGTTAAACTCCATAGAGTAAGACGCACGGCCTTGAGTTGCAGAACGTAGGTCAGTTGCGTAACCAAACATCTCAGATAGTGGAACTTGAGCACGAATGATCTTAAGACCAGCCACACCTTCATCCATACCTTCGATCATACCGCGGCGGCGGTTTAGGTCACCAACAACGTCACCCATCCAATCTTCCGGCGTAGTTACTTCAACATTCATCATTGGTTCTAGAATCACAGGTTGTGCTTCTAGTGCACCTTTCTTGAATGCCATCGAGCCAGCGATCTTGAACGCCATCTCGCTTGAGTCAACATCGTGGTAAGAACCGTCAAATAGTGTTGCTTTAATATCTAGAACAGGGTAACCCGCTAGAACACCACTATTCATTTGTTCTTCGATACCTTTCGATACCGAGCTGATGTATTCCTTAGGAACCACACCACCCACAATCTCGTCTACGAATACGAAACCTTCACCAGGCTCTGAAGGTTCAAGTTTGATCCATACGTGACCGTATTGACCGCGACCGCCAGATTGACGAACGAACTTGCCTTCTACTTCCGCTTTACCACGAATGGTTTCACGGTAAGCAACCTGAGGTTTACCAACGTTACAGTCAACGCTGAATTCACGCTTCATACGGTCAACGATGATATCTAGGTGAAGCTCACCCATACCAGAGATCAGAGTCTGACCTGTTTCGTCATCCGTTTCCACGCGGAATGATGGGTCTTCCGCTGCCAGTTTACCTAGCGCGATACCCATTTTCTCTTGGTCTGCTTTAGAACGAGGTTCTACAGCGATCTGAATTACAGGTTCAGGGAATTCCATGCGTTCTAGAATCACTTTGTGGTTCTGGTCACATAGTGTGTCACCTGTTGTAACGTCTTTCAGACCGATAGCAGCTGCGATATCACCAGCGCGAACTTCTTTTACTTCTTCACGCTTGTTCGCATGCATCTGAACGATACGACCGAAACGCTCTTTCTTGTCTTTTACTGAGTTGTAAACAGCATCACCTGAGTTCACAACACCTGAGTAAACGCGCATGAAAGTTAGCGTGCCCACGAATGGGTCAGTCGCGATCTTGAATGCTAGTGCTGAGAACGGTTCGTTGTCGTCTGCGTGACGCTCAACTTCGTTCTCTCTTTCGTCGATACCTTTAATTGCAGGTACGTCGATTGGCGATGGCAAGAACTCGATCACTGCGTCTAGTACTGCTTGAACACCTTTGTTTTTGAACGCACTACCACAAGTAGCCAGTACGATTTCGTTGTTTAGTGTACGAGTACGTAGAGCTTGTTTGATCTCTGCTTCAGACAGTTCACCTTCTTCAAGGTACTTGTCCATTAGCTCTTCAGTTGCTTCTGCTGCCGCTTCAACTAGGTTGTTGCGCCATTCTTCTGCAAGCTCTTGCATGTCAGCTGGAATTTCGTCGTATGTGAACGACATACCTTGATCGGCTTCATTCCAGTTGATCATCTTCATCTTGATAAGGTCGATAACACCACGGAAATCATCCTCTGCACCAACGTTTAGTTGGATTGGAACAGGATTCGCACCAAGACGGTTTTTAATTTGGTCCACAACGCGTAGGAAGTCAGCGCCTGCACGGTCCATCTTGTTTACAAATACCATACGTGGAACGTGGTACTTGTCAGCTTGACGCCATACAGTTTCAGACTGAGGTTCAACACCAGATGAACCACAGAACACAACAACTGCACCATCAAGTACGCGTAAAGAACGCTCTACTTCGATAGTAAAGTCAACGTGTCCAGGGGTGTCGATGATGTTAACGCGGTGCTCTTGGAATTGTGCTTCCATACCACGCCAGAAGGTAGTAGTCGCGGCAGACGTGATTGTGATACCACGTTCTTGCTCCTGCTCCATCCAGTCCATGGTTGCTGCGCCATCGTGAACTTCACCGATTTTATGAGACAGACCAGTGTAGAACAAAATACGTTCAGTAGTGGTTGTTTTACCTGCATCTACGTGAGCACAGATACCGATATTACGGTAGCGCTCAATAGGAGTTTTGCGAGCCACGATTGAATCCTCTTAACTTAGAGATAGGGACTATTGCTATAACTAAAAAATGCTATCCCCTAGATATAGCAATAGTTCCTAGCATAGGCATAGGAACTAAAGAAGTGCTGCAAGGAACCTTGCAGCACTGAAAAGGTATTACCAACGGTAATGAGCGAACGCTTTGTTTGCGTCAGCCATGCGGTGAACGTCTTCACGTTTCTTAACCGCAGTACCTTTGTTCTCAGACGCGTCTAGCATTTCAGCAGCTAGGCGTTGAGCCATAGATTTTTCACCACGCTTACGCGCAGCTTCAACCAACCAACGCATAGCAAGTGCGTTACGGCGAACCGGACGTACTTCTACAGGTACTTGGTAAGTTGAACCACCTACACGGCGAGATTTAACTTCTACCGCTGGGCGAACATTTTCAAGAGCTTCTTCAAAAATAGCTAAGTGGTCTTTACCAGACTTTTCAGCCATAGAATCTAGTGCAGTGTAAACGATTTTTTCTGCAGTAGATTTTTTACCGTCAACCATTAGGATGTTAACGAATTTTGCCAGCAGTTCAGATTTGAACTTTGGATCTGGAAGGATCTTACGCTGACCAATGACGCGACGACGTGGCATGGATTTTCTCCGTTGTCTTCTTCAGGTTTTATCCAAAACTTTTCAGTTTTTTCAAAAAATTAAAAATAATTTAGTGTTTGGCCTTACTTAACGGAATCCATTAAGACTTAGGACGCTTCACACCGTACTTAGAACGACCTTGTTTACGGTCGTTAACGCCAGCACAGTCAAGTGCACCGCGAACAGTGTGGTAACGTACACCCGGAAGGTCTTTTACACGACCGCCACGGATTAGTACAACACTGTGCTCTTGAAGGTTGTGACCTTCACCGCCGATGTACGATGTAACTTCGAAGCCGTTTGTCAGACGTACACGACAAACTTTACGAAGTGCTGAGTTAGGTTTTTTAGGTGTAGTAGTGTAAACACGAGTACATACACCACGTTTTTGTGGGCACGCTTCTAGTGCAGGCACGTTGCTTTTAACAACTTGCTTTGCACGTGGCTTACGTACCAACTGGTTAATAGTTGCCATTAACTAGCTCCTGATTTACTTGAAAGTAAGCTTTGTGAAAAATCTATCCCTAACAGCGGTTGGCAGTTAGGGACGCAAAATTCTATGCAGCAGTGAGAGGTGTGTCAAGAAATATACGGATCTTTTTTGTTCAATTAGGGCAATTAATCCGTAAAGCTCAATCGACAGGAAAGAAGGGTTAATCCCAAGTCAGAGATTTGGCTTGTTTTGCTGTTAGTTCAACAAAGCCAGCATAGCCAATCACCTCAATAGATGGGCTGATACGATTGCTCATGCCGCGGGCTTCAATATCGCTTTGCAGCGCAAACATTGATGGACCTTTTACCTTGCTGAATGCCTTATGCTGAGGGTTCGCAGCGTACACGGCATCTTCAATCAACAAGACATCATCTTGCTCACTGTACAGTGCCATTGCATCGTCTAATGCAGCTACGGATTTGATGATATGTAACATGGCTTCCTCAGAATGACAGCAGTTTGCCCGCTTGTTGCAGTTGAGCTTTTAGTTGCTCTGTATTTAGCGCCTCTGCATCAATGACTAAATCGGCTTGAGCCAAGCCACGCTCGGCAAGCGAATCGGCACAAACAAACACTTGCTCAATGTCGTACAAGTCGAACAACTTCAACATTGGTGCGTAGTCTTTGCTTAAGATACCTTTAGGCTCTTGTCCAAGCAGTAACTGATACACACCATCCCCAACAAATAGAACGGTGATGTCTTCACAGTACGCAGACGCTGCTAACAGCGCATCCACACCTTCACGCCCTGCATTGTTACCATGAGGCGCGCTACGAAATAGGTAAGTTAACTGACTCAAAACTGCACCACTCTATCTTGCGTTAACATGGCTTCAGCTAAGCTCCCCAAACCGGCTTGCTCGAACCCTGTCGCTAGGTTGTTCTGCTCAAGACCATGTTGATTCGCCTCATCTTCGCTGATGATGCCGCGACGCAAAGCGGCTGCTACGCAGGTTTCCAGACGAACATCGTGTTGCTGTGCGAGTGATTGCCATGCTTTGGTTAGGTCAAACTCATCGTTGGCAGGCACGCTCAAAGCCGTACCATTGGTGACGCCATCTTGGTAAAAGAACACACTCACCAAAGTATGTCCTTGTTCAATTACTGCTTGTGCGAATTGATATGCGCTGCGCGCCGATTGACTGCCGTAAACCGGTCCGTTCACTACCAGCGTGTAAGTTAATCCACTCACGCTTATTCGTCCTCAGTCTTACGCTGACGAATGTATAGGTAAACGGTGTGTTTAGAGATATTCAGGCGATCTGCGACACGGTTGATAGCGTCTTTGATATCGAAAATACCTTTGTCGTACAGTTCCATCACTATCTGACGGTTCTTGGTATTGTTCGATACCGATTTATCGGCGTTGATCTCTTCAATCGTACGCTCAACCGTTTGGTCTACGAGTTCTTCAACATCACTTGCGAAGTTAACGGATGACGCCGCTTCTTTCGCTTCTTGCGTTGGCATGAAAGATTGCAGCACTTGAGAGAAAGGCGCATCAAGGTTGACGTTGATACAAAGCAAACCAATCACACGGTTTTCGCCGTTACGAATAGCAACGGTGATCGACTTCATTAATACGCCGCCTTTAGCGCGGGTGAAGTACGAACGTGAGAAGTTACGCTCAGAACCTTCGATGTCTTTCAACATCTTAAGTGCTAAGTCAGTGATAGGAGAACCTACCTGACGACCGGTGTTCTCACCGTTAGCGATTTTGATTGCAGAGGTATTGAGGTCTTCCAGTGAGTGAAGAACGATCTCACAGAACGGACCAATAAGACTGGCAATGCCGTCAACGACCGCTTCGTAAGATCTCAAGATGATTTTATCGTGCTCGGTAAATGGCATCACGTTGACAGATTCCATTTCGAGCAACATTTCCGCATTTATTGTTTCTGTAGTTGTCATAAGCCTTCGAGCGAAAAATCAACAAATTGGTGTAAGTTTATCAGAAAATTTGAAAGGCAACCTAGCAAACTCACCAACTAGTGACCTAGAACAAAAAAGGCCCGTAAAACGGACCTTTTTTCATCGAGTTATCGCTAAGGATAATTATTGAGCAGCGTTGTCGTTCTCAATTTTTAGTAGCTCAACTTCGAATACTAGTGTTGAGTTAGCAGGAATGCTCGGTGTGTCTTGGTCACCGTATGCTAGCTCTGGCGGGATAACGAATTTGAACTTAGAACCTACAGGCATTAGCTGAACACCTTCAGTCCAACCTGGGATTACGCGGTTTAGTGGGAACGTTGCTGGTTCGCCACGATCGTAAGAGCTGTCGAATTGAGTACCGTCGATCAGAGTACCTTTGTAGTGTACTTGAACTGTGTCGGTGTCTTTTGGCTTCTCGCCTTCAGCCGGTGTTTCAACTTTGTATAGAAGACCAGATTCTGTCTTCACTACGCCTTCTTGCTTCTCGAATTCCGCACGGAAGTCATCACCAGCTTTCTTCGCTTCAGCTGCTTTCTCAGCCGCTTGCTTTTGCATAGTTTCTGCAACACGCTTGTCTAGAGATTCTAGAGCGGCACGAGTTTCTTCTTCGTTTAGCGCTGCTTTATCTTTAAATACGTCTTCGATACCTTTAAGAACTAGGTCTTTGTTTAGGTTGATGCCAATTTCGCTTGGTTTTTCAATGCTAGTGCTTAGGTAGTTAGCAAATGAAACACCGATCGCGTAAGCCGCTTTGTCATCGTCTGTTTTAAAGTGAACTGCTTTACCAGTCTCTGCTTGAACTTGTTCTGCTTGAGGTGCTGCTTCTGGTTTTGTTTCTTCTTTTTGACAACCTACCGCTAGCATTACTGTTGCAGCAAGTAGCGACACTTTTAAAACTGATTTCATTAAATTCTCCCAATAATGGCTTAGCCACTGGTTGTTGTGCACAAATCTTCTATGAGACTAGTGAAGACAATCGTTATACCAATATACTAGCTATATGTCTTAAGACACAAACCGGATTATTAGATGTGATGCAAAGAATTTCTCATTTATTCCTATATTTAATTGTCATCACCACGTTAAATGGATGCTTTTTTACCGATCGTGATGTTCAACGTTGGTCACTCGAACCACAAGGTTCCACCAGCTTTGCGCTCAGCCGAGATGGTCGATTTGCGCTGCTGTACTCCAAAGAGCACCAATTGGTTCTTTGGGATTTGGAGCAAAACAAACAACTCGCAAAGCTGGGTGAACTCGATCAAGCCGCCAACGTGGTCTCCCATATTCGCATTTCAGACAATGGTCGTTATGCAGTCACAGCAAGCCAAATGAACTTCGCTGTGTGGGATCTCGGATGGACTCAAGCTGAAGGGCTGTGGTCTATCGATGACGCGCTGATTCGAGACGTTGATATCACCAGTAACGGTGAACAGGTATTACTTGGACTGTCCAACGGTAAAGCAATTTACGTCAACTTAGTCACTGGTCGTCGGCTAGAGTTCCTTGCGCACCAAGAAAAAGTCAATTCTGTCGCTATTTCGCCCAACGGTCGCTTCGCTCTCACGGGTGGCAACGACTACAAAGCGTATCTGTGGGATACCGAAACAGGGCTGGTATTGCGTACCTTTGAGCACGACCAACGCGTAGTCAGAGTCGCTTTACAGAGAGATGGCAAACTGGCCATGACCTCAGACGGTGGCAACCAAGCCATCATCTGGAATTTAGAGACGGGTGAAGAAGTCACGCAACTGAGCAGTTGGTCTCGTCAGTTAATCTTTTCGACGGCGCGCTTCTCCGATGATGGCAGCTTGTTAGTAACTGGCACACCTTCAGGTCGTGTGATGGTGTGGGATACCCAGACCGGCAAACGCGTCGATGGATTTGAAGTTGAGCCGAAAAAAGATACTCGCCCTCCCCGCGCGGTCGTGTATGATGCAGCCTTTGATTCCAAGCAACGTGTAATTACTGCCACTTCTGCGGGCATTGCCCAAGCTTGGCAGCTAGAGAACGGATCATGACAGATAAAATCATTCAGCAATTGGAAGCTCGCATCAATGACTTAGAATGTCAGCTTGCGTTCCAAGAACAGACTATTGAAGATCTGAACGGCGCCTTGTCGCAGCAACAACTGCAAATTACCAAGATGCTCGATCAGATGAAATATGTGGTAGGTAAAGTGAAAAATATGGACTCGTCGAATTTAGCCGATCCGTCAGAAGAAACCCCACCACCGCATTATTAAAATGCAGGTTCAAATAGCATAAAGCCCAGAACGTGTTCTGGGCTTTGTTGTATTCGCTACTTAAAAATGTTGCTTAGGAATGAGCGGGACGAAATTATTCGTCTGCGTAGATTTTAACGGTCAGCTCGCCTTGCGTATTGATGCCAGCTCGGTACATGCCAGAACTGTTCATCGCAAAGTGCAGCTCACCTTTAGCATCAATTGCAATCAAACCACCTTCGCCGCCCATTGCTTTTAAATCACCCTGAATAATGTGTTCGCACGCCGTATGAACGTCTTCTTGCAAATAACGCATGCGTGCAGCAACGTCTTCCGCAACACGTTTACGAATAAAGAACTCACCGACGCCCGTAGTGGAAACCGCGACGACACCATTCTCTGCCACCGTACCACAACCAATCAGAGCGGAGTCTCCCACTCGACCGTATTTCTTGTTGGTCACGCCACCAGTACTGGTGGCAGCGGCTAAGTTGCCTTGTTGGTCCAATGCCACCGCACCAACCGTACCGTGCTTACGATCATCTGGGTAACGAGATTCCGACAGAGCAAACAGTCCTTTCTCACGCATAGACAGCAACTGCTCATAGCGGCGATCGGTAAAGAAGTAATCCTGCTCGGTGTACTCATGACCTTGTTCAAAAGCAAACTTCTCTGCGCCCTCGCCCACCAACAATACATGGTTGCTGTTTCGCATCACGTCACGAGCGAGTTCAATGGGGTTTCTGATATGACGCACCCCAGCGACTGCCCCTGCGGCTTGATGTCGACCATCCATCACAGAGGCATCCATTTCGACCATCTCGTTATGGGTCAGTACCGAGCCTTTACCCGCATTAAAATTAGGAGAGTCTTCCAGCACTTTCACTGCCGCCACGACCGCATCTATGGCTTCACCACCTGTTGCTAGGATTTGATGCCCCGCTTTTACCGCAGCTTCTAAATCCGCCAAGATGGATTGTTGCAGTTCGTCACTCATCTGTTCACGCAAGATAGTGCCTGCACCGCCATGAATGGCAATCGAGAAAGGTTTCATCATCGCTTTGTCCAACTGTTATTCCTTGTATGATTGGCACTACACCCCAGATAGACAAAAAGCGCAAGTTGAAACCTCAACTTGCGCTTTTTAAAGCTTTGCTAGATAGCGTTATCTAGTGAAGAGCGTGCGATTAGTGAGAACCGCAACCGCCGCCGCCACAACATTCGTGGTCGTCAGCTTTTTCTTCGCCACCGCAGCAGCCGCCTTCGTGATCGTGGTCGTGACCGCCACAACAGCCACCACCTTGGTGGATGTGACCGTGTTCGATCTCTTCAGCTGTCGCTTCACGAGTAGCCATAACTTCTACTTCGAAAGTTAGTGTTTGACCAGCTAGCATGTGGTTGCCGTCTACAACAACTTCGTCGCCGTCTACTTCAGTTACTTCTACAGGGATTGGACCTTGGTCAGTATCTGCTAGAAAACGCATGCCAACTTCGATTTGGTCAACGCCTTGGAATACGTCTGCAGGAACACGTTGCACTAGTGCATCGTTGTGGTCGCCGTACGCATCTTCAGGAGCTACTGTTACTGAGAACTTGTCGCCAGCCACTTTACCTTCTAGTTCTTTCTCAAGACCAGTGATTAGGTTGTTGTGACCGTGAAGGTAATCAAGAGGTGCTTCAGAAGTTGATTGATCAACAACAACACCGTCTTCCAACATTACTTTGTATGCAAGGCTTGCAACAACGTTCTTTTCAATTTTCATACTAACTCCAGGGAGATTAATTGACCTAACCAGAATGGGGTTAAGTACCGAGATGATAGTATTATGGGGATCAATTAACGAAGTTCAATTACTCAGGCTTAAAAATCCCGATCATTTCTTGTTCTGAGTGTTTATTTTTTTCTACAGATTGCGGTTTACGCTGCTCGGTATAATCGCAGTCGACACACTCAACCAGCTCAATGTTGTTATCAATCCACCAGCGCAGAGTATCTTGCTGACTGCATTGCGGGCAGCTTGCACCCGCGATAAAACGTTTCTTGGCTTTCACTTTTGTTCCTTTTCCCGCCTAATGCTGCGCGGGTACTACTTCCAATGATTTGGCGACTGTTGGTCGCTTTCCATTTCACGACCGAAGATTTCTTCTAGTTCTTTACGTGCTTCTTTCGAGCGTTGAGCGAGCTCTTTATCCTCATTATGCTGAGGCAATAAGTCTTTGAGCATAGCATTATCTAGCTTGCGAAAATGTGCTTCTGCCCGCTTTGCTTGATACGGGTGCATGCCTAATTCTACGAGCGCTTGGCGACCTAGATCTAATGCGCCTAAAAAGGTTTCTCGCGAGTAATTTTGCACGCCGTGGTTCATTAACTGGTAGGCTTCTACGCGGCTGCGAGCACGGGCAAGGATCTTCAACTTCGGAAAGTGCGCACGGCAAATGTCGACAATCGCCATCACCTCATCTGGTGAGTCGGTACAGATCACTAAGGCTTCTGCTTTATCCGCTCCCGCGGCGCGTAACAAATCAATCTGAGTCGCATCACCATAAAACACCTTATAACCGTATTTACGCAGCAAGTGGATTTGGCTCGCGTCACTTTCTAGTACTGTTACTTTGATCTTGTTGGCGTACATCAGGCGTCCAACAATCTGACCAAAACGACCAAAGCCTGCGATGATCACTCGTGGTCGACGATCCACCACATTGGTCGTGACGCTCTCTTCTTCTTGGTTAAGCGTGTGCGCAAACCATTTTTTCTGTCCCATGAGCAGCAGCGGCGTGGTCACCATCGACAAGCTCACCACCACCAACAAAAAGGCAACTTGCTCCTTGGTTAAGATACCTTCTTGGCTTGCCGCGGTGAAAATCACAAACGCAAACTCACCACCTTGGCTCAAAATCGCTGCCATACGACTGCGCGACTTCGCACGAACTCGAGCAGTGCGAGCCAAAACATACAGAACCAAACCTTTGACCACCACAAGAGCAATCACGGCACCAATAATTGCGAACGGTTGCAAGGCTAATAAACCAAGATTCACTGCCATACCCACAGCAATAAAGAACAAGCCAAGCAGCAGACCTTTAAACGGTTCAATCGCGATTTCTAGTTCATGACGGTATTCACTTTCTGCCAGTAACACACCCGCTAAGAAAGTACCGAGTGCCATCGACAGCCCCAGCTTTTGCATCGCAACAGAAATGCCAAGTACGACTAGGAGGGCGGCAACGGTGAAGAGTTCTCGCACACCACTCATCACCACAAAACGGAACAAAGGACGTAAGAGGAAATGACCGCCAACTAATAACGCAGCCACACTGCCTAATACCCAAATAGCATCTAACCAATCACCACCGCTTTGACCACCGGCGAGTAATGGCAGCATGGCGAGCATCGGGATGACGGCAATATCTTGGAACAGCAACACAGCAAAACCAGATTGTCCGGTTTCCGTGCCGGCTTGCCCCTGTTCTTCGATCACTTTTAGTGCAATCGCGGTGGACGAGAGTGCCAAGCCCATACCGATCACTAAGCTCACTTGCATGCTCAATCCAAACAGGCTGACGATGCTGCCTATCACCGCCGTGGTGACAATAACTTGAGCGCCACCCAGACCGAGGATTGGTCCGCGCATCTGCCATAACTTTTTAGGGTTGAGTTCCAAACCAATTAAGAACAGCAGCAACACCACCCCGAGTTCGGCGAAGTGGAGAATCGCGTCCACATCACTGATTAACCCCAGCCCCCAAGGACCAATTAGAACGCCTGCAATCAGGTAGCCAAGCACAGAGCCCAGACCAAGTCGCTGGGCAATCGGCACTGCAATAACGGCAGCAGAAAGGAATACCACACTACTTTGAAGAAACTCACTGGTTATCGCCATGGCAACCTCCTTGCTCATCCCACTCTCTCAGGGGGTTGTTCAGCCATTGACGATATTGTTCAGCATGCTGATAACGTTCGATGTCCGATACATTGCGCGACCAGTACAGCACTAAAGGCTCAATCCAATGCATCTGACATAAAGCGGCAGTCAGTTCAAACGGTTGTAGAATTTGCTCAAGTGGGTATTTGTTGTAACCCATCGGGCTGAACGCATCCTCTTTACCGCCAGTAGTGATCACACTGCGCCAGTACTTACCCGCTAATGCGCTACCATCACCGAACGCAAAGCCTTTGCCCAACACGCGATCCATCCACTCTTTCAACAGTGCAGGACAGGAATACATATAGAGAGGATGATGAAAAACGATCACATCATGCGACATCAGCAGATCGTGTTCGTAGTTCACATCAATAAAGAAATCAGGGTACGCGCCATAAAGATCGTGCACGGTGACATGACCCAGTGATTCGATTTTTTTAATCATCACTTGGTTGGCAATGGAGTTTTGCGGTTCTGGGTGAGCATAAATAACCAGAACCCTCGGAGGAATGGGCGTAGCAACAGCCAAATGGTCGTCCTTGTGTTGATTTCTCAGGGAAAATTATCGTTATCAGTTTGTTATACTTTTTTGTATAGCATAATGCAATTAAAGCGCAGAGATCGACTTTTCCCGCCAATACCCCTACTATTCACCGCGAGATCAACGACCAAGAAACGCGCACTGCGCAAAGTGAATTAAAACTCTATGATTACCTTCTCTGATATTCAGTTACTGCGTGGCGGTAAACCTCTTTTAGACCAAGCATCTGCAACCATTCACCCAGGCGACAAAGTGGGTCTGGTTGGTAAAAATGGCTGTGGTAAATCAACTCTGTTTGCCCTACTAAAAGATGAACTGTCGATTGATGCAGGCTCATTTAGCCAACCTCAACATTGGGAATTGGCTTGGGTTGCACAGGAAACGCCAGCACTCGACCGTAGTGCACTGGAATACGTGATTGATGGTGATCGTGAGTTCCGCGATCTTGAAGCTCAACTGGCGATCGCCGAAGAGAAAGACAACGGCACCCTAGTTGCGGAGATCCACGGCAAAATTGAAACCATTGGCGGTTACAGCATTCGCGCACGTGCTGCCGAACTGCTTGATGGTCTGGGCTTTAGCCAAGAGCAAATGAGTTGGAACCTGACTCAGTTCTCGGGTGGTTGGCGTATGCGCCTTAACTTGGCTCAAGCGCTATTGTGTCGTTCTGATCTACTGTTACTCGACGAACCAACCAACCACTTGGATTTGGACGCGGTAATGTGGCTAGAGCGCTGGCTACAAAACTACCCTGGTACGCTGATTCTGATCTCGCACGACCGTGACTTCTTGGACCCGATCGTTGGTCGCATCATTCACATCGAGAACCAGCAGTTGAACGAATACACGGGTAACTACTCGTCATTCGAAAACCAACGCGCACAAAAGATGGTGCTGCAACAGGCGATGTTCGAGAAGCAACAGAAACAGATGTCGCACATGCAAAGCTACATTGACCGCTTCCGTTACAAAGCATCAAAAGCGCGCCAAGCACAAAGCCGTATTAAAGCGCTGGAGCGTATGGAGAAGGTACTGCCAGCGCAGTTCGATAACCCATTTAGTTTCCAGTTCCGCGATCCTGCAGCCCTACCAAACCCAATCATGATGATGGATGAAGTATCGGCAGGCTACGGTGACAACCTGATCTTAGAGAAGATCCGCCTTAACTTAGTGCCGGGCAGCCGTATTGGTCTACTTGGTCGTAACGGCGCGGGTAAATCAACCTTGATCAAATTGCTGTCTGGTGAGCTCAAAGCGCAAGGCGGCGATCTCACTTATTCACAAGGCGTGAAGATCGGTTACTTCGCTCAGCACCAACTAGAAACACTGCACCCAGAAGAAACACCGCTGAAGCACATGATGCAAATCGCACCAGATCAAACCGAGCAGCAGCTGCGTGATTATCTAGGTAGCTTTGGTTTCCAAGGTGATAAAGCGCTTGAGAAAGTCGCACCGTTTTCAGGTGGTGAGAAAGCACGTTTGGTATTGGCATTAATTGTGTGGCAGAAACCGAACCTATTGCTACTCGATGAACCGACCAACCACTTGGACTTGGACATGCGCCAAGCACTGACCATGGCACTGCAAACATTCGAAGGTGCGATGGTGATTGTTTCGCACGATCGCTACCTATTGCGTGCAACCACAGATGATTTGTACCTTGTGCACGATCGCCAAGTCGCACCATTCGACGGTGACTTGAACGATTACTACAAGTGGTTGACCGAGCAACAAAAAGCCGAGCGTAAAGAAGCACAAGCGGCTCAGCCAGTTAAAGATAACGCCAACAGTGCAGCGGCGAAAAAAGAGCAAAAGCGACGCGAAGCAGAATTTCGTAAGCAGACCGCACCAATTCGCAAAACGCTGACACAGTTAGAAAACAAAATGGATAAGTTAGGTGAAGCTCTAGCGAAAGCAGAAGAGCAATTAGCGGATAACTCGCTGTATGAAGCCGAAAACAAGGCTAAACTTAACGAAGTGTTGGCGCTTCAAGCTTCTAGTAAAGCAGATCTTGAAGAAGTAGAAATGGAATGGATGTCTGCCCAAGAAACACTCGAGCAGATGGAACTAGAGTTTAATCAATGACAAACGAGCACGCAGAATACACTCTTACCCTAGAACACCTTTGGCAGTTCAGTCTGCAATTTTATGGTGTGCGAGAAGTGAAGGAAGCGTGCTTATCATTGCAAAACAACTACCACGGCAACGTGAACCTATTACTGCTGCTCAGATGGCTCGATGAGCAGCAGGTGATTTTCCAAGAGCAAGACTGGCATTTAGTTCAAGGCTGTCTTGGTCGAAGCGAAACCCTACTCCACTCTTACCGCGAACTTCGTCGCCACCTCAAAGCGCAAGTTAACGACGCACTTTATCGTGAAGCATTGCAGTTCGAATTGCAGCTCGAAAAACAGCAACAGTCCGACCTCGTCGACTGCGTCAACTCACTCAAATTAGTCAAGAATGATGGCGAACCACTGACGCTGAGATACTGTCGCCAGTTAGGTGGAGAGCATTTGCAACAGGCATTCTCCATTCCAGTTCCAAACATTCAATATCCATAAATCAGTCATAAACCAGTAAAATATCTATACTAAAGCTATAAAGGATTATATTAATAAGTTCTTCAGCGAACATTGAAGGACCATATAAGAGCAGTTAGGTATGACACAATTTTTCGCAGCCGCCGGGATTAAGAACCCGCATCTTCAGACGCTATTGCCACGCTTTATCCGCAAGAAAGCGTTGTTTACGCCTATTTGGCAAACACTCGATACACCGGATGGTGACTTCTTAGATTTGGCGTGGTCACAACAGCCAGATTTTGAAGCCGCTCACAACAAACCAATCTTCGTCCTCTTTCATGGCTTAGAAGGCTGCTTCTATAGTCCGTATGCGAATGGTTTGATGAACGCCTTCTCTAAATCGGGTTGGCTGTCAGTGATGATGCACTTTCGTGGTTGCAGCGGTAAGCCAAACAAGAAAGCCCGCGCCTATCATTCTGGCGAAGTAACGGATGCTCGTTTCTTTCTTCAGCAACTCAATCAGCAATTCCCTAACAACCCTAAAGTTGCGGTCGGCATTTCCCTTGGCGGTAACATGCTGGCGAACTACTTGGCTGAGTATAAAGACGACCCAATATTAAGTGCCGCAACCATTGTCTCTGCACCACTGGACTTGGCAGCATGTGCCAATCGTATTGAGCAGGGCTTCTCGAAAGTTTACCGACGTTACTTGCTCTCTTCACTCAAACGCAATGCACTGCAAAAGCACGACTTAATCCAAGGTGAACTCGCCTTGTCGTATAACTCGATCAAACGCGTGACTCGCTTGTATGAATTTGATGACTTGATCACCGCGCCTCTGCATGGTTTTAAAGACGCACAAGATTATTACGATCAATGTTCAGGCTTAAGTAAGTTGCAACAGATCACCTTGCCAACCTTGATCATCCACGCCAAAGACGATCCGTTTATGACCGAAGAGGTTATCCCAAAATTCGTATTGCCAGACAACATTGATTATCGGCTTTATGAACATGGTGGACACGTTGGCTTCCTGACGGGCACGGCATTAAAACCTAAATTCTGGTTAGAAGAAGCATTACCGGCTTATTACGAAAGTATCGCCGCTGAGTACCTTTCTGCTGTATCCGTGCCACGAACACAGTAAACTACCTAGGCGCGCCAGACATCAATAACCTAAGAGGCGCGCTTAAACATCATAAAAGTTTGAGGTATTTATGATCATTCCATGGCAAGACATTGCGCCAGAGACACTAGAAAACCTGATCCGCGAATTCGTGCTACGTGAAGGCACCGACTACGGCTCAGTCGAAGTTTCACTGCAGAGTAAAATCGATCAGGTCAAAACCCAATTAGAGAAAGGCGAAGCGGTCATCGTATTTTCTGAGCTTCATGAAACGGTTGATATCCAACTAAAAGCAAAGTTTTAGACCCTTCACATTTTACCGTATCCCACTCGATGACAAGGGCTTGTTACGTGCTATAGTGGGTTATCGACCGTGCAGCATACGTGTGCTGCACTTTACAGGTAAGTAATTTTCGACAAGGTTTGTCATGTCAGCGAAACACCCAATCATTGCGGTTACTGGTTCGTCCGGTGCCGGCACTACCACCACTTCTGAAGCCTTCCGCAAGATGTTCAATATGATGAACGTCAAACCAGCGTGGGTTGAAGGTGACAGCTTCCACCGCTTTACACGTCCAGAGATGGATGTCGAAATCCGCAAAGCGCGTGAGCAAGGCAAACACATCAGCTACTTTGGTCCACAAGCCAATGACTTTCCGGGGCTAGAAGAGTTCTTCCGTAAGTTCGGTGAAGATGGCACTGGCAGCGTGCGCCGCTATCTGCACACTTTTGATGAAGCCGTTCCATACAACCAAATGCCGGGCACCTTTACGCCTTGGCAAGATCTGCCAGAAAACAGCGATGTGCTGTTCTACGAAGGTTTACACGGTGGCGTGGTAGATGGTGATGTCAATGTGGCGCGTCACGTCGACTTTCTAATTGGCATGGTGCCGATTGTGAACTTGGAATGGATCCAAAAGTTTGTTCGTGACACGCGCGATCGTGGTCATTCAAGAGAAGCGGTGATGGATTCGATCGTGCGCTCGATGGACGATTACCTGAACTACATTACCCCGCAATTTTCTCGCACACATATCAACTTCCAACGCGTACCAACCGTCGATACTTCTAACCCACTTAACGCTAAAGGCATCCCTAGCTTGGATGAAAGCTTCGTGGTGATCCGCCTGCGCGGTATCAAGAATGTCGACTTCCCGTATTTGTTGGCGATGATTGATGGCTCCTTCATGTCTCGCCATAACACCATTGTGGTTCCTGGCGGTAAGATGAGCTTTGCAATGGAGCTCATAGTGAGACCGATTCTGCAGCAACTCATCGAAACCGGGAAAATTGGCTAAAAACCTCGTTAATTGAGTGTTTACTTTTCATACCGTGATCATGTGCACAGTTTTGCTTACAAAATCTCAATCATGGCACGATTAAAATCAAGAAATCGTTTCCGAAAAAGGATACTATTTCTAACCGAAACACAAGAGAGCTTGCAGCATATAAAAAGTGCTCTTATTCTAGTAAGCCAATTCAGGCTTAGCTAAAATATGGATAGCGCAAGCGTACCCTGCAGAGGAAGTGAGATATTATGGTTCTAGGTAAACCTCAAACCGACCCAACATTAGAGTGGTTTCTTTCACACTGTCATATTCATAAGTACCCATCAAAGAGCACGCTAATTCACGCGGGTGAAAAAGCAGAGACTTTGTACTACATCGTTAAAGGTTCTGTTGCGGTTCTTATCAAAGACGAAGAAGGTAAGGAAATGATCCTTTCTTACCTAAACCAAGGCGACTTCATTGGTGAGCTTGGTCTATTCGAAGAAGACCAAGAGCGTACAGCTTGGGTTCGCGCTAAATCTCCTTGTGAAGTGGCAGAGATTTCTTTCAAGAAATTCCGTCAACTTATCCAAGTTAACCCAGACATCCTAATGCGTCTTTCAGCGCAAATGGCTCGTCGTCTACAAGTTACTAGCCAAAAAGTGGGTGACCTAGCGTTCCTAGACGTAACTGGTCGTATCGCTCAGACTCTTCTGAACCTTGCTAAACAACCAGATGCGATGACGCACCCAGACGGCATGCAAATCAAGATCACTCGTCAAGAAATCGGTCAAATCGTTGGCTGTTCTCGTGAGACAGTAGGTCGTATCTTGAAGATGCTAGAAGAGCAGAACCTAATTTCTGCGCACGGTAAGACTATCGTTGTTTACGGGACTCGTTAATCTCGATTAACGTTTAAAAAATTTAAAAGCCACCAAATGCAAGTTTGGTGGCTTTTTCTTTTTTGGGAGTTAGACATTGAGAGTCGAGAGCACTGCACTTCACAACGGACTTCATCCTTTGAGATGAAGCCTTCTCAGATTCCAAGTAAAAACCCTCTCGAAGCGAAGCGGCTCTCGTCTTGTATCTATTAACCGTTGGTACTCTCGAAGATCTTATCTGCCGATGCAGCTACAAATCCTGGGTACAACTCACCGTTATCCATTGGGTAGCGCTTAGCAAACTCGTAGAAGCCTCCAGGAATCACCTCAACGCCTTCAGTAAAGGTCACTGGCACTTTGTCTGCCATGGTCGATGATTGCTCTAGTAACACCTCTGGCGTGCCTTTTACTTCACCGCCATTCTCGTTGATGATAAAGCCTACGGTGCGTAGGTGGTCGTTCACTTGCTTCACTTCTTCATGCTGATTGAGTTGATTCACACTCACCGTGAAGTGGTTCGCTCCGTAACCGTGCGCAGCAAGCCAAGAGGCGTACTCACTCTCTTTCGCTAAGATTTGGAAGTCAGCATAACTAAGGTCCCACAAACGTCCGCCGTACAAGAAGTCACTGCTGGTCAATTTAGAAGCATCAACCTGCTCTACCAGTTTATGAACGATGGCTTGTAGCTCTGGTGAGCACTCATCCACTTTCAATTCACTGATGAAGACTTTTGGCTGTTTCGGATCTGGGTGCTCAAAATGTTTTGCCACCAGCTTTTTGCTTTCAAATACGTAGTCACCACAGGCTTTGTAACCCACCGCTAGGAATGGCTTCGCTAACGTTTCAATGCCTAGGGGAGCGACATTAAACGTACGTAGCGCAATATGGTCATTAATCAGAGGCTCATCTTCTTGAAGAAGCTGATGAACTTTAGCAGCAGAAGGGCAAAGACGTTGAATGTAGTCTTGCCATAGCGATTCAAATAACACATCGGGCGTCATAACGACTCCTTGTTATGAAATGTAGAGTTAGGGGTAAGAGGAAGTTGACCGCTCGTTCACAGCCCGTGGGCTGTCCAGAATCACGAACGAGCGGTCATCAACCTGTGACGGTATGTGTGGCATAAGTGCCAGTCAGTCAACACGCTCTGGAGAGTCTTAAGCTCGCCTTTGGCGTTTGCCAGCGCGCTTACCAGAATCCTAACTTGGTAAATAGCTCCGGCAGAGAGAAGCGGCGATACTTTGTCACCACTTCGTGTTTCTCTATTACAGGCTTACACCCGGGCTCAATGTGGCAGGTAAGACCGTCTCTTGTCCTTCCATTGATGCCATTGGGTACGCACAGTAGTCTGCTGCGTAGTAAGCACTAGGGCGTAGGTTACCCGACGCACCCGGACCACCAAATGGCGCATCACCACTTGCGCCCGTCAGCTGACGGTTGCGGTTCACGATGCCAGCACGAATGTGGTCCACGAAGTATTCCCATTCTTGGTCATCGGTTGAAACCAGACCTGCAGATAGACCAAAGCGCGTATCGTTCGCCAGCTCTACTGCTTTCTCTAGCCCTTCATAGCGCACCACTTGCAGAAGTGGGCCGAAGTACTCTTCATCTGGCAACTCGGCAATGTTCGTCACATCGATGATGCCCGGAGAAACAAACGCCGCTTCGCCTGCTTTTGCTTCAATCAAGCTTTCGCCACCCAGTGATTGCAAGTTCGCTTGTGCATCGAGAATGAACTTGGTCGCCGCTACCGAAATTTGCGGTCCCATGAAAGGCGCAGGCTCTGCAAATGGTTGGCCTACACGAATATTGCGTGTCGCTTCCACCAGCTTAGTAATGACTGCATCACCCTTGTCGCCAAATGGAATGTATAGTCGACGAGCACAGGTACAGCGTTGCCCTGCACTGATGAAGGCAGATTGGATGATGGTGTAAACCGTTGCGTCTAAGTCACCGTAGTTATCCGAGATAACCATCGGGTTGTTGCCACCCATTTCAAGCGCCAGCATTTTGCCCGGCTGACCAGCAAACTGACGATGTAGAACATGACCTGTGTTTGCACTACCAGTAAACAGCACGCCATCGATACCTTTCGCATCCGCCAGCGCAATACCGGTTTCTTTCGCGCCTTGGACTAGGTTAATCACACCTTTTGGTAGACCGACCTCTTCCCACAGCTTCATAGCGAGTTCACCCGTCCATGGCGTTTGCTCAGACGGTTTGAAGACCACGGTGTTACCAGCCAATAGTGCTGGCACGATGTGACCATTTGGCAGGTGACCCGGGAAGTTATAAGGACCAAACACCGCCATCACACCCAATGGGCGATGACGCAATACAATTTGGTTTCCTGCGGCTTCACGTGTCGCTTCACCCGTACGCTCGTGGTAAGCACGAATAGAAATCGCAATTTTACCTGCCATCGCTGCCGCTTCGGTACGTGTTTCCCAGATTGGCTTGCCGGTTTCTTTGGCAATCACTTCAGCGATTTTTTCGCTGTTCTCTTTTACTTTCTCAGCAAAAGCCAACACGATCGCCTCACGCTCTGCAAATGGGCGCTTCTTCCAATCAACAAACGCTTCACGCGCCGCAGATACCGCTTGGTTAACCTGCTCTGCTGTTGCGCCGTTGCCTTGCCAGATCACTTCTTGGTTGTAAGGCGACAGAGACGTAAATGCTTCACCCTGACCTTGTACCCATTCACCTGCAATCCAATGTGTCATTGTTTCTATCCTTAAATTCTGTCGTCAGTTACTGCGGAAGAAGGCGAACAAAATCCCCTTCCTCAACCAAGAGTGCATCCGCCAATTCTGGTGCAAGCACTACGCTTTGCGTTTCTGCGTCATACGCTGCTTTTGCTGCGGCTGCACGGAAGTTCTCGAATGATGAGTTACACATCAAGAAGTCTTGTGTGCTGGCGTGCTCCGAGATTTTGACTTGCGCGCGGAATGAGTGGCGTACCGATTCGATATTACGTAAGTCACATTCCACCGTTGGACCACCATCGAAAATGTCGACGTATCCACGGTTGGTAAAACCTTCACGCTCAAGCAGCTTCAATGCTGGACGTGTGTTGTCGTGCACTTTACCAATCACAGCTTGCGCTTCTGGGCTCAGTAGGTTGATGTAGATTGGCAACTTCGGCATCAAGTCGGCGATAAAGCCCTTCTTGCCGATACCAGTTAGGTAATCCGCAAGCGTAAAATCGATAGAGAAGAAATGCTCTTGAAGCCACTGCCAGAATGGCGAGTTACCGTTCTCGTCTGATACGCCGCGCATTTCAGCAAAGATGGTTTCTGAGAAACGTTCTGGGTGCTCTGCCATCATTAAGAAACGGCACTTGGACATCAGACGCCCGTTCAAGCCACCACGGAATTTCTCACGTAGGAACAAGGTACAGATTTCACTGTTACCCGTGTAGTTATTACCAAACGTCAGCAGCTTCACCACGTTGTTTACGCCAAGCTTTGGTGACGAGTGCACCACTTTGCTGATGTGGTAAGAATAAAAAGGCACATCCCAGCCGATCGAAGCTTCAATACCTGTGGTACCTGCCACTTCACCAGTTTCAGATTCAAAACCCACCATTAGGTAGCCTTCATCACCGGCTTCCTTAACGTCAGGTTTGCCAAAACTGTATTCTGAGTGTTTGATTCGATTGGTTAACAGTTCTTCGTTAACCGGTAGAGATGTAAATCCATGACCTGACTCAACCGCACAGGTGTGCAGCGCGTCATAATCCGACATTGCGATAGGGCGAACTACTAGCATCAATACTCCCTCCAGATGCAAGAAGATCCTAACTATATTGTAGGAACAATACCCCCATCAGAGATCCTTGATGGGGGTGTCTAGGTTGACGATAAGCGGAGATCGCGCTTAAACCAGCGTTGCGATCGCTTTATCTAGCTTCGCCAAACCTTCTTCGATTTCTTGTTGTGTGATAACGAGTGATGGTGTGAAACGTACGACATTGGCACCCGCAACCAATACCATGAGACCTTGTTTACCTGCAGCAACCAGTACGTCACGCGCACGACCTTGCCATTCTTCATTCAGTGCAGCACCAAGCAGTAGACCTTTGCCGCGCACTTCAGAGAAGATGTTGTATTTCGCGTTAATCTTCTCCAGACCTTCACGGAACATGGCTTCACGCTCTAGTACGCCAGCCAGTACTTCTGGTTTTGTCACTTCTTCAACAACTGCTTCTGCAACTGCACACGCTAGTGGGTTACCACCGTAAGTTGAACCGTGCGTGCCCACTTTCATGTGCTCAGCCAATTTTGCCGTCGTTAGCATGGCACCGATAGGGAAACCGCCACCCAGTGATTTCGCTGTGCTTAGAATGTCTGGCGTAATGCCTAGACCTTGGTATGCGTAGAAGTGACCCGTACGACCGTTACCAGTTTGCACTTCATCGAAGATCAACAGTGCGTTATGCTTGTCGCACAGCTCGCGAACCGCTTGAGCGAATTCAGGAGTTGGTGGAATGATGCCGCCCTCACCTTGCAGAGGCTCCATCATTACGGCACAAGTGCGATCCGACATGTGTGCTTGAAGTGCTTCGATATCGTTGTAAGGAAGGTGTGTCACATCGCCAGGTTTAGGACCAAAACCGTCTGAGTAAGCCGCTTGACCGCCTACTGTTACCGTGAAGAAAGTACGACCGTGGAAACCTTGTTTGAATGCGATGATTTCAGATTTCTCTGTACCATGAACGTCTGCTGCGTAACGACGTGCTAGCTTTAGTGCCGCTTCGTTTGCTTCTGCGCCAGAGTTAGCGAAGAACACCCGCTCAGCAAAGCTAACTTCTGTTAACTTCTTCGCCAATCGCAGTGCTGGCTCGTTAGTCATAACATTACTTAGGTGCCAAAGCTTGTTACCTTGCTCAGTCAATGCGTTCACCATAACTGGGTGACAATGACCAAGACAGCTCACCGCAATACCACCAGCAAAGTCGATGTATTCATTTCCGTTCTGATCCCAAATGCGTGAACCTTCACCTTTTACAGGGATCATTTCCATCGGGTTATAGCAAGGTACCATTACCTCATCGAATAAACCGCGCTCTACTTTGTTTTCCGTTGTCATTGCACATTCCTTCTTGATACCGCATGCCTAGCAGATAAGCGAATTTAACCGGCACTCTTTGCCAGCAAATAATGTTTTGCATTTAAGCTATTGCGGCATTGTATTTACATTTAATTAACCATTTCAATAGTGATTTATTCTTTTCGCTTCCGAGCACGACTACCCATACTCACTATCTATGATTATTTATGCACCAAGAAACGCAAATAGAGAAGCGATTTTTTATAAAAGTTATGTATAGCAAGGTTTAGAAAGAAAGGAGAAAAATGAATAGCCGCCACCAAATAGGCAGAACGCATAGTTTTGCATTCCCATTCTCAGGCGAAAAACATGAAGAATTTGTTAAGAAAGGTGATCGCGATCAGATCGCTTTGCGCGCAAGAAAGTTCGCAAGCAGTTCGTGACCTTGTTCTGTCTTAATCGACTCAGGATGGAACTGTACCGCGTCAATTGGCAGGGTTTTATGCTGATAACCCATGATTTCATCCATGGTTCCGTCAGGCAGTTCAGTCCAAGCGGTCAATTCAAACACATCAGGTAATGTGCCGTTTTTCACCACGAGAGAGTGGTAGCGGGTTACCGTAAGTGGGTTATTAAGGTTTTTAAACACACTGCGACCGTTGTGACGAATTGGTGATGTCTTGCCGTGCATCACTTGTCGAGTACGTACCACTTCCCCTCCAAACACCTGCGCAATCGCCTGATGACCAAGGCAAACGCCTAAGATTGGTAACTTACCAGCAAAGCATTCGATAGCTTGTAGAGAGATACCCGCTTCGTTAGGGGTACAGGGACCTGGAGAGATCACCAAATGAGTTGGGTTGAGCGCCTCAATGCCTTGGATGTCGATTTCATCGTTACGCACCACCTTTACGTCTGCACCAAGCTCGCAGAAGTATTGGTAAAGGTTGTAGGTAAAAGAGTCGTAGTTATCGATGATCAACAACATAAAAGGTCGGTTGCTCCAATCCGTTTTGGCAATGCTTAAGTGGTGAATCGCCACGTTCGTGACAATCAAGGGCGGTATTTTGCTATACCAAGCAAGAAAGGCAAGTTTTTGCTGAATAAAAAGGCCAGCATAGGCTGGCCTTTGGTCTTTACAGCTATTTAGGAACTGTTTGTCAGGAAATAAATTCGCTTAGCGACGACGGCGTAGGAAGCCTAGACCTAGCATCGCAAGTAGCGCGCCAAAGCCAAATGAACCACCAGAACCATCTTTTTCTGGGTGAACAGGTTTCACATTGCTTGAATCACGTTTAATAAACTCCACATCCGTCACTTTCTGGTTAACAACACCTGAAGTTTCGTTGTTCAGAGTCATCGTCAGCTCATACTTACCAACTGGTAGTTTTGCTGAATCAAACATCACCATTTGCGCACCATCTTTATCCAGTGTCACTTTTGGTAGTGCTGGAGCATCAGCCGGAACAGGAGAAATAGACAAGGTTGCTACATCACCCTTTTGAGCCGTCGCTGGAACTGCGTAACCGATATCTGCGCGACCGCTCTTCGTTGCGATTGTCACAAGTCGCTCACCAGCCTCACCGTACTTGTAGCCTAGTGTAACGAGAGCAGAATCGTGGTCAGACGAACGGTATGGGTCTTGTGAGTAGAATGGGTTTGGTTCATTCGTATCACCGCCCTTGTACTTGCTGTTGTAATCGTACAGTGACGACTCTGGCGCATTAATGTGCCAATCAACAGCATCAATTAAGCGCTTATCTAGTGAACCAGAGATCAATAGGTGATCCAACGAGCCCACTTCATCATTGTATGAGTAACTCCAAGCCGTTTCGCCTGCAGGCATCATTCGATCAACCGCGTTGATGTAACCGTAAGTCTTAGTAATGACTTTGCCTTCTGGACCAAATTGAGGCAGTTTACCAATGAAGGTGTAACCCGCTGCAGTCAGAGTTTTACCTGTTGGGTTAGACGTTAGAACCAGCATTGGATCTTCGTGTGCGTAAGAGTTCATGTCACCAAGAACTACTTTGTCACCTTCGATCTTCGCCATCTCTTCACCTAGGTGGTAAGCCGCAGCAACACGGAAGTTCTCACAAGAACCCTGGAAGTCACCATCGCTCTTCACATTATCTTTTGAAGGATCGAATTTTTCCCATGTTTCCCAACCTTTCCAATCTTCGTAACAAGTCGAACCTTTAGATTTCAAGTGGTTTACCGAAACCGTTAGACGCTTACCTGTGTTCAAGACTTGGAAAGTAGCCGCTACCGTATTACGTTGGTAGTTATCACCGCTCTCACGGATTTCACCTTTGCTGTCTGTGATTGGAGCACCGTTTTCATCGACGATCATTGGTGCATGTTGACTTGGCATCGGGATAACTTGACCAGAGATCACAGAGACTTTTGATGGGCGGTAAATAATACCTGTAGTAATCGCATCAGAGCCGACCGTATCTTGGTCATCCAGAATGGTGTCGCCGTTTTTATCAAAACCAACGAACACGTAACGGTTGTGGATAGAGTTTGACTTATTACGGTCACCGTAATCTTCGTCGTCGTACTTCGCATTGATTGCGGCAAGCAATTCATTGATTGCACCAAAGTCACCGAAACCGTTGTTCTCGATTTCCATCAAACCAACGATATCCGCATCTAGACCGTAAATTGCTTCTACAATCTTGGCTTGTTGACGATCAAAGTCCAGCTGTGATTCAGCACCACGGTTGTCACCAAAGCTGTTATCAGAACCGCCATATGGTGAGTTGAAGTAGTTCAGTACGTTTTGTGTTGCGATACGAATGTTGAATGAATCAGCTTCAGAGTACGCATCGTTTGTTTCCTTGATCGAAGGCGCTTTAGTTCGATCGGTATTGTGGATGAACGCTTTGCTATCAACCGTATTCGTTGGGATCAAACGGAACTCGTTGTACGAGTAATGCAGAACACCTTCTAAACCAACGACAGAGTCGTTGATGCGGATGTAGTTTTTCTTTGGATCAGCAAAGAAATCTGGGTAGTAAGGAATTTGACCATTTGGTGCTTTAGCATCGGTATCAACATAAACACGGAAGTCGTTGTTTTCTGCTTTTTGTGCCAGAGATTCTGCGCTGCCTGCTACATGATCTTGGTTTGGCTGTGGGTTTGGACGCTTGTATGCCAATACCATGTTGTTACGGAAGCTACCAAAATCAAAGCTGAACGAACGAGAAACACGCATGTTCTGCTCGCCATCTTCAGTTGCATCCATATCTTTCACCAATCGAACAGGCATGCCTTCTAGACGTTCCAGTGTCGAACGGAAGTTTTCATCATCGCTATCGATACGAACCATATCAACTGGCGTTGGTGGTACCTGAGAAGCGTTTTCTACTTCCCAAATGTCATTCGTTGGAATCAGTGTTGTTACACCATAGTTCTCTTTTACTTTGGCACGAACACAGATTTGTTGACCAACCATGTCTTGAGACAGCTCGCCTTTCGTCTGAACGAACACACCGTCTGATGTCTTAACATTACCATCAGCATTGTTGTCGTAAAGGAAGAAACCCTTCACTAGATTCGTAGTTACCGCACTCACAACACCTGTCACTAAGTACTCATCTGCCGACTCGTAACCAGACTCAATCAGAGGCGATGAATAACCTTCACCTTGCACTTCACCAATGGTTTTGTAAGAAAGGCTGCCTGCAGCATCAGCACATGGCGTGTTTTCTGGTGGTGTAATTGGATCGTTATTTACTGCAGTAGGATCACCAAGACCACCGAAGTCGTCTTTTGCAAACTTGTCCCACTGAGATTCATCATATGTCGTCGCTTGTGTTGAACCTGCTTTACGGCGCATGGTTCGGTCATCCCAAAGCTTATCGCCCTTGTAACCGTAAGTACCAAAGATATCCTTAATGTCCGCTTCCGCTGAGCTTGTACCCAACCACACTGCGTCATCACCGTTGAAGTTCATTGCTGAGTGTTTTACTTCATCGTAAGTACCAGCAACAACTGTCACGTCCTTACCGCCCAAACGTTCAATGAACGCTCGCATTTCAGCACCCGCGTCACCATTAATAACAACGATGCTCTTACCAGGTTGTAAAGTTCTACCGTCCTTACCTTTCAGTACGTTGTTACCATCTTTATCTTTAATCTGGTTTTTGTAAGACGAGTAGTACAGCGACAGTGTACCGTCAAAGGTATGTGCTGCAGAGCCTATGTTGGTAATTTCGACGGCTTTATTTGATGCCGAGCCTTCAACATACTCAGAAATAATGATGTCGTTAATATCCGCAAATGCTGCGCCACTTAGCACACTACTAATCGCACCCGCGAGTAGGGTCATTTTTTTATTCATGGGAAATCTCTCTATCGTGGGTTAGAAGTAAACGCGCGCATAAGCGTAAGCGTCTTGAGCAGCATCACCAGCGTTCATTTCAAGCGCAATAATGCTTGAGCTGGTTGGTTTGTAGTTCACGCCTAGCGTGCCCCATGTGCGGCTTGTACCCCAGCTGTATCGCTTACCATCCCAAACATCACTGCTTGGATCCCACGCTTCATATTCTTCGTAGTTGTAAGAGCCCACGAGCTCCCACTGCTTGGTGAAAATGTATTTCGCAGAAACCAAAGCACCTTGGTTTTCTTGGGTTTGGTAATCATTGAAGATGCTTTGCTTGTTCTCTTTATCGGTGTTATCGATAACCGTTTCTTTGCGAGCAATATCTTCTTCTTCGTAGAACGCGTTGAAGCCTAAGTGAATGGTGTCATTAACTGCGTAACGCATACCAAAACCAACCAAACGTTGTTCACCGTACTTCGACTTACCATCAGAACCACCGCGCCCTTCTAAACCAACAACAGCTGAGAAGCTATCGCCAAAGTAGCCAATGTAGCCGTTCACAATGTCACCCAGCTCAGAACCAGATGAAGACTTACCACCGTAAGTGTATGAAGCACCGACTTTTACATCATCAAAGTAACGACCTTCGTATTTGATTGTTACGTCTTGGTCACCAGCTTCACCAGTTTCTACAGTTGTATCAAAAGTGAAGTCACCCCACTTATCGTAATCATCAAATGCTGTATCCGTCAGACCGGCTTCAATGTACTGGTTTTCCCACACATCGTAGCCAACAAATAATTTATCGATGGTTAGAACTAGATCGCCAGAACCGTGCTTCCAATTCTCACGTTCATAATCTAGCTCTAGACGGTAGTGCATTTTGTCTCGCTTACCTTTGACGCCTAACGTAGCGAAAGAGTCATCGATGTAGCTTTTTTCATCAGTGTAAAATTCACCGTATTCGTAGTTTGCGCCAACATGTCCGCCAACACCCACTTCGCCATACAGTTTTAGAAAGTCTCCGTTGTCATCTTCATATATGGTCGCAGCATTGACCGCTGTCGCCATAAATAGCGAAGAGATCGCTATAGCCACTGCATTTCTTTTCAGCATGCCTATTTCCTTGTTGTATTTAATTTCAAATGGAATTTCGTTCTATATGTCAAACTGGGCTCTGGCGTTTATTTAACCACTACTATTGAGTGTTTAATCGGTAAGTTTTGAGCGCGAAAAGTCTCCTGACCTATTCCTTGTGAGGAAGATCACAGTTCAACTTGATTCATTTATTAACTAGATAAATCTCTCTTTTTTATGCAAAAAGAAAAGTAAAAGGCATGCTAATTGAGAAATGTTTCACAAATATTTAGTTATTATTATGAGGTGTTTTATACATTCAACAGATTTTGTTGTTAACAGAATTAACAATAACTTTAAATATGTAAAATTAGATCAATTACTCAGTTTTATATTTCCTATAATGTTAAGCAAAATATTAATAATGGTTTTAACAAGGCTGTTTCGTATATTACTTAGGTCATTTTCCGAGCAATAAACATCAACACTTGCTAATTTAGTGGTTCATTTTCTTTATTTTATTGCGAATCATTCTCCTTTTAATGGCTGATTTTATAAATTAATCATTATTTTCGACACTAACACCTAGTCAATTTGATAATCAGGGGTTATAACAACGCAGCAGGATATCCATAAAAACTCATATTACAAACAGGACAGAAAATGAGACGATTTCAACCAGTTGCGCTAACTCTCGCTTGCTCGGTATTTCTTGCTGGATGCCAAGCCATCCCAGACGAACTCAAGACAAGCCAACCATTAAAGCCGAACACAACTCAACACTTAATTGAGAACGCTAAAGCCGAGCTTAACCAGTATGAACACTTTGATGTAAGTGATGAGGGGATGATTACTTTCACCGCTCAGTTGCCGCGATTCTCGCGTTACGCTTGGGATCCAGTTTCGATTACCGAATCAAGCTATCAAATCGCATGCGAGGATCTGCGTTACTTCACGGAACGCGGTTTTGTTATAAAAGCATGGTTTGCAGGACCACGAGGACGTGCCGAGTACTACAATATGGCACGTTGCGAGGAAGAAGCCTCTTCCAGAAAATAAGCATAAAAAAAGCTCCACTAATGGTGGAGCTTTTTTGTATTCGAATTTTATCTATGGGCGAGCGACAAAACCTACAGCTTCGTACGCTTTCTTCAACGTTTCAGCCGCACGTGCCGATGCTTTTTCAGCGCCTTGCTTCATCACTTCGTTCATGTAAGCACGGTCAGCACGAATGCGGTGGTATTCAGCCTGAATTGGCTCAAGCATAGTCACCAGCGCTTCACCAACGTCTTTCTTGAATGGACCGTACATTTCAACGCCTTGGTATTTTGCTTCAATCTCTTCAAAGCTCATACCTGTTGCCGCAGAGTACAGACCCATTAGGTTAGAGATACCTGCCTTGTTGTCCCAGTCGTGAGCGATACGCGGTGGCGTTTCTGTGTCGGTTTGCGCTTTGTTGATCTTCTTAATGATCGACTTAGGCTCTTCCAACAGCGTGATAACGTTCTTACGGTTGTCATCAGATTTAGACATCTTCTTGGTTGCGTCTTGAAGGCTCATTACACGCGCATTTACCGTCGGAATGTAAGGCTCTGGCACTTGGAAGATTGGCTGCTCTGGTGAGTAGATGTTGTTAAAGCGGTTAGCAATATCACGCGCTAGCTCTAGGTGTTGCTTCTGGTCGCTACCTACAGGCACTTGGTGTGCGCCGTACAGCAGGATGTCTGCCGCCATCAGTACTGGGTAGTCAAACAGACCAACGTTTACATCACCAAACTGGCTCGAACTGTCGTTTGAGTAACGTGCAGATTTGTCTTTAAACTGCGTCATACGACCCAGTTCACCCATTTGGGTGTAACAGTTAAGAAGCCAACCAAGTTGAGCATGCTCTGGTACGTGTGACTGAACAAATAGCGTGCTCTTCTTCGGGTCAACACCAACTGCCAGACAGATCGCCAGTGCGTCTAGAGTCGCTTCATGCAGCGCTTTAGGGTCCTGACGAACCGTAATCGCGTGAAGGTCTACCACACAGTATTGGCAATCATAATCGTCTTGCATCTGCTGCCATTGACGTAGAGCACCCAAGTAGTTACCGATACTTAGTTCACCTGAAGGTTGAACACCACTCAATACAATGGGTTTGCTCATTAGAATGATTCCTTTGACTTCTTAATCTAATTAAATGAAAAAAACCGTGCAGTAATAGGTGCACGGTTTACTCAGTGTACTCATTAACGAGTATTTTGGAAGCTCTTTTGTAGCCGTTATGCAGAAACCGCTACAACGTCCAATAATTCTGCCAAACTGTCAGCGACAAAATCTGGATTTGATGCAGAGATAGACTCACCGTGGTTGTAACCATAAGTCAGACCAAATGAGGCACAGCCTGCATTCTTTGCCGCGAGAATGTCGTTCTTCGAGTCGCCGACCATCAACATTTCACTAGGTTGGATTTGGTGTTTTTCCATCAGCCAGTTCAGTGCGACTGGGTTTGGTTTTTTCTCTGGAAATGCATCACCGCCAAGAACATCAACAAAGTATTTTGCGATGTCGTGCTTTTCTAAAACATCAGGCACAAACTTCGAAGGCTTGTTGGTTACCAATGCCATAACAAAGCCGGCTTTGTGTAACTCTTCCAGTGTCTCTTTTACCGTTGGGTAAAGGTGACTTAGCTTGTGACCGCTTTGCTCGTAGTAATCATCAAACAGTACACGCGCTTTTGCACGAAGCTCTTCGCTCAATTCAGGGTTGATGATCAGGCTTTGGCTTAATGAGCGTCCAATCAGCACATCTGCGCCGTTGCCAACATAGTCACGAACTTGTTCTTCTGAAACCGATGGAAAGCCAAGCGCTTGTACTGCTTGGTCAGCCGCTACCGCGAGATCTGGCACGCTATCAAGCAACGTACCATCAAGATCGAAGGCGATGAATTTAATGTCTTGTTGAGTCATAACTTCCCTGAAGATTTTTATTTATAAATCGGTGAAAACGACAAAGGATGGCACCCCATCCTTTGTTTTTGTCATCGTGTCTAACTTTATATTAACTATTTGTTTATTATAAATTTATTTAGCAATTACTTTGCAGCAATACGCTGACGAACCGCTTCAAACAAACAAATGCCAGATGCCACAGATACGTTCAAGCTTGAAACGCTACCTGCCATTGGGATCTTAATCAAATCATCACAGGTTTCGCGAGTCAGACGACGCATGCCGTCACCTTCTGCACCCATTACGATAGCAAGAGGACCCGTTAGTTTTGCTTGGTAAATATCGTGCGTTGCTTCGCCCGCCGTACCAACAAACCAGATGCCTTGCTCTTGCAGTGTACGCATAGTACGAGCCAAGTTGGTCACTCGGATCAATGGCACGACTTCTGCTGCACCACAAGCTACTTTGCTTACAGTTGCGTTCATCGGTGCAGAGCGATCTTTCGGTACGATGATCGCTGCTACGCCAGCTGCGTCGGCATTACGTAGACAAGCACCTAGGTTATGCGGATCCGTCACGCCATCTAATACCAATAGTAGCGGTGACTCGTGCTGCGCTAGGATGCCATCGATGTCGTTTTCGTTCAGCTGTTTCGCTGGCTTCACGCGAGCGATGATGCCTTGGTGGTTTGCGCCACGCGCTTTGTCATCCAAGGTTTTACGTGTCATTTGCTGAATCGAAACACCACATACCTGAAGGTCATTTAAAATTGGCATTAGGCGATCGTCTTGACGACCTTTTAGTACAAATGCTTCGATAAAACGCTCTGGTTCGCGCTCCAATACCGCCTTCACTGCGTGAATGCCGTAGATAAATTCGTTACTCATTGTTTAACCTGTTGTTCTGGTCGTATTGCCTGCGCCAATCTCCCCCTTTAAATCCAGACTAGATTGGCGATTCAGCCTACTCAGCGTCGCTCTTAGTACGCTTAGTCTTTCTCGGCTTACTGTGTGGCTTTTTCTTGCGTGCTTTCTTCGGCTTTTTCGTACCTTCTGCGTCACC
Source organism: Vibrio sp. L85 (assembly GCF_963871815.1). Taxonomy (NCBI): domain Bacteria; kingdom Pseudomonadati; phylum Pseudomonadota; class Gammaproteobacteria; order Vibrionales; family Vibrionaceae; genus Vibrio; species Vibrio sp. L85. The sequence continues at coordinate 18,432 of NZ_CAWMYL010000046.1, read as the reverse complement.
GCGTTTCGCGCTACCTTTGCGAGCACTGCCTGCTTCCGCAGGTTCTGGGTGCTTGGTAGGTTCAATAATCGGCTTCGCGCGAGTTCCGCCTTTGGTTGCCGCACGTTTTTTCTCTTTCGCTTTGCGTTTGGCATCCGCTGCGCGTTTCTTCGCAGTCTTACCTTTGCCGCGTAGCTTACGGCTTGTTTCGATTAATTCAAAGTCAATTTGCTTGTCATTTAAGTTAACCGCAAGCACTTTCACTTTTACCGCATCGCCTAGGCGATAGATGTTACCGAAGCTTTCGCCGATAAGTCTTTGACCAATAGGATCAAATTGGTAGTAGTCGTTCGCTAGCGTTGAAATATGCACCAAACCATCGATATGCAGTTCCGTCAGACGAACAAAGAAACCAAAGCTGGTTACATTGGCAATAACACCATCCAGCTCGTCGCCAACATGGTCTTGCATGTATTCACACTTCAACCAATCTGCCACTTCACGAGTTGCGTCGTCTGCACGGCGCTCTGTCATCGAACATTGCTCACCGTAGAAGTCCATATCGTCAAACGAGTAATGGTAACCACCAGTTGGTGTCCAACGATCTTGGTTGCGACCTTCTTCTTTAGCAATCAGGTACTTGATTGCGCGGTGCAGCAACAGGTCAGGGTAACGACGAATTGGCGACGTGAAGTGCGCGTAACGTTTCAGCGCTAGACCAAAGTGACCGGCATTGTCTGCGTTGTATACCGCTTGCTTCATTGAGCGCAGTAACATGGTTTGAATCAGTTCTTTGTCCTGACGTTCTGCAATTTGTTTTACCAAATCTGCATAATCAGTTGGTGATGGCTCTAAACCACCTTTCAGATCCAGACCTAGTTCACTGAGGAAATCACGGAACCCCTGCAGGCGCAATTCACCCGGAGATTCGTGAACACGGTACAACGCTGGCTCTTTTGCTTTCTCAACGTAAGACGCTGAAGCGATGTTCGCTAGGATCATACATTCTTCGATGATCTTATGTGCGTCGTTACGAATTACCGGCTCGATGCTTTCAATCTTACGATCCGCATTGAAGATGAACTTAGCTTCAACGGTTTCGAATTCAATCGCACCACGGTTATCACGCGCTTCTTTAAGTACTTTGTACATCGCGTGCAGCTCTTCAAGGTGAGGAACGACAGCGTGATAACGCATGCGCAGCTCTTCATCCCCTTCTAGAATCGCACCCACTTTGTTGTAAGTCAGACGCGCATGCGAGTTCATCACAGCTTCGTAGTGTTTATAGCCTGATAGCTTACCGGTGTCAGAGATGGTCATCTCACATACCATACACAAGCGATCAACCTGAGGGTTAAGTGAACACAAACCATTTGATAGCACTTCAGGTAGCATTGGCACAACTTGCGATGGGAAGTATACCGAGTTACCACGGTTGATGGCTTCTTTGTCCAGCGCAGAGTCTGTACGCACGTAGTAACTTACGTCAGCAATTGCGACCCATAGTCGCCAACCGCCACTCTTTTTCTTCTCACAGTAAACAGCATCATCAAAGTCACGAGCGTCTTCGCCATCAATGGTTACTAGCGGCAAGTCACGTAGATCGACACGACCTTCTTTTGCTTCTTCTGGAACTTCTTCGCCCAGATTTTCGATCTGTTTATCGACGGCTGCTGGCCAATCGTGTGGAATTTGGTGGGTACGGATTGCTATTTGCGTTTCCATGCCCGGCGCCATGTTCTCACCAAGAACTTCAACCACTTTACCCATCATGCCACGTGAGCGAGAGCCGCGATCAGTAATCTCAATAACGACCACGTTACCCATACGAGCACCTGCTTTGTGCTCATTTGGGATCAGAATATCTTGGCTAATGCGAGAGTCATCTGGCACAACGTATGAGTAGCCGTATTCAAGGAAGAAACGCCCCACGATCTGCGTGTTACGCTCTTCTAAAACACGAACAAGACGACCTTCACGACGACCACGCTTGCTGTTGTCAGTTGGTTGCACCAACACGTAGTCACCGTGGATGATGTGCTTCATCTGGTGATGCGGCAGTACAATGTCATTATCCTTGCCGACACTGCCTTCTGGACGAACCCAACCATGACCATCTTTGTGACCAATTACGTAACCTTTCACCATCTCAAGTTTTTCTGGCAACGCGTAACACTGACGGCGCGTAAATACGAGCTGACCATCACGCTCCATTGCGCGCAGTCGACGGCGTAAACCTTCGTAATGCTCTTCACCTTCAAGTTTTAGCGCTTCAAACAAATCATTGCGATTCATCGGTACGCCCGCTTCTTCTAGAAACTCAAGAATGAACTCTCGGCTTGGGATTGGATTTTCGTAATTTTTGGATTCACGATCTGCGAAAGGATCGTTTGGAATATTGTCTGACATAGGCACGCCTATCTAGCAAGGAAGGTATAGAGCTAGTATATCCGAGTCTCTCGATAAGCTACAGAAATTGCTTTAAAAAAGAGTGTCAGTGAGAAGATTTATAGAACGTTAAGAAGGCTAAGGACGGGTAAGTAAGATCAGCAGTTCAGAATTATCACTTAATAGCTCTTCAATCGTGCAGCCATCTAATTCAGCCAAAAACGCCATTTTCGCTTTCGCTAGCTTTTCTTTTAGACGACATGCCGGCGTGATATGGCAAAATTCCACAGAACAATTCACCAAATCTAATGGCTCTAAATCACGCACCACACCACCGACAGTGATTTCTTGCGGCGCTTTCATCAAACGGATACCACCATTTTTACCGCGCACCGTATGCACATAACCAAGCTGGCCAAGGCGGTTAATCACTTTCACCATATGGTTACGTGATACACCAAATAAATCAGTCACTTCGGTAATATTTGTCAGCTCATCTTTTGGCAATGAAGCCAAGTAAATCAAGGTTCTGAGCGCATAATCGGTAAAGCTAGTTAACTGCATGTTGCTATCCTCTGTAGTAGCAAAATTGTAATTCTTTTCTTGATCGAAAGATACATTTGAGATACAACTTTAAACATGCATTACAAATACAACTTTAAATAGGAAGCCATTATGCTCAGCAACCAAACCATTGATATCGTGAAAGCAACCGCACCACTTCTTGCTGAAACTGGTCCGAAGTTAACGGCACACTTTTACGATCGTATGTTCACCCATAACCCTGAGTTGAAAGATATTTTCAACATGAGCAATCAGCGTAATGGTGACCAACGTGAAGCTCTATTTAATGCAATCTGCGCTTACGCAACCAACATCGATAACCTACCAGCACTGCTTGGTGCAGTAGAAAAAATCGCCCATAAACACACCAGTTTTATGATCACCAAAGATCAGTACCAAATCGTTGGCACACATCTACTTGCGACGATCGACGAGTTGTTCTCTCCGGGTCAGGAAGTGATTGATGCATGGGCAGAAGCTTATGGCGTGCTAGCCAATGTATTTATTCAGCGTGAAGAGCAAATCTACCAAGAGAATGCAGCACTGCAAGGTGGCTGGCGTGGCCTGCGTGAATTTGAGTTGGTGGGCAAGCAGCTTGAGAGCGAAAACATCTGTAGCTTTGTTTTCAAACCAACCGATGGTGAAGTGGTTTCTGAGTACAAACCTGGTCAATACCTAGGTATCTACATCAACAGTGATAAGTTCGAAAACCAAGAGATTCGCCAATACAGCCTATCCTCTGCGGTTCAAGAGAACACTTACCGTATCTCGGTAAAACGCGAAGAAGGCGGTAAAGTATCGAACTTCCTTCACGATGAGTTGAGCATCGGCGATAAGGTGCAACTTGCAGCACCTGCGGGTGATTTCTTTATGGATGTGGACGCGGCTACACCGGTTGTTTTGGTATCAGCGGGCGTTGGTCTAACTCCGACTCTATCAATGCTTGAGAGCCTTTCTGAGCACCAAGCACCAGTCACATGGGTACATGCTACAGAAAACGGTCAACAACACGCATTCAAACAGCACGTAAACCAGCTCGTAAATGCTAAAGAGAACATGAACTCGTTGGTTTGGTACAACCAACCAACAGCAGAAGACAAGATTGGTGAAGACTTCCACTTCACTGGTTTCGTCAACTTAACTGAAATTGAAGCAGCCCTCAAGCAAGACAACGTACAAGTCTACTTCTGTGGTCCTGTTGGCTTTATGCAGCACGTCGCGAAACAATTACTTGAGCTTGGCGTAGCGCAAGAGCAGTTCCATTACGAGTGCTTTGGTCCACACAAAGTCGTTTAATCGCCTGCAATTACGCTTCGGGAAAAACAACAAAGCCCACATGATGTGGGCTTTGTTGTATGTATTGGCAGAGCTTTATGAAGTTACTGGTGTTTTAAAAGTACACCTACCAGAAGGTGTCGCGGCGCTTAGCGCGCGCAATAATGTTTTGTGGCATGCGTTGCTCAAGACCGTTTCTCAGCATCGCAATACGTTTGTGCTTTCTTTGATCGGCAGTCACCGAATTATAAAGCCAACGGTAGGCATCTTCGTAATCCAAAGGGCTACCGTAATCACGCAGCAATAGCTCAGCAAGATGAATACGCGCATTTAAGTTGCCCATTGCCGCCGCTTCTCGCAGGTATGGGATTGCACGTTCTTTATCTTGTTGGACTAAAGTACCGCGAGAGTAATAGCGACCTAGCTGCTCTAGTGCAGCTGGCAAGCCTTGGTGGGCTGCGTTTTCCATGTAGTACAGACCGAGCTCTACGTCTTGCTCTACACATACGCCCCACGCCAACATATCGCCATAAAGGAATTCATAAGACGGCAAGTTAATGCGCGTCGCACGTGCCACGATATCTTCCACTAGCTGGCAGTTATCAGCGCGCACGCGTTCTAAGTGCTTATTCTGCTCAATAAGCTTAATAAGCTCTGCTTCGGTGTAGATGGGGACAGGCGCCCCTACATCGGCAACATCTGCCCAAGCCGATGTCGCACTCAGCATCAATAACAGTGAAGCAGCCACTGTTCGTAACTTCATAAATGTACTCTTTAAGGTATCTAAGAAACCAAAGATCAGCCAAGGATCTCCTCTGCTTGATAACCTTATCGGCAAAGGTCAGTTAAGCTTTAGGCAATTTTTGCCTCCTACTTAAGCTTAACGGCAAATATTTGCCACGGCGAGTCGCATTTTTCGGCAGTGAACCCAACTCACAGATACAAAAAAACCGGCTATAAAAGCCGGTTTTTATAATCTCTAACGAGTATCGATTAAGCTTCGAATGGGTGAACCTTAATGATAGTTTCGTTACGGTCAGGACCTGTAGAGATGATGTCTACTGGCACGCCAGTTAGCTCTTCGATACGCTTGATGTAATCTAGAGCAGCTTGTGGTAGCTCTTCGATTGATTTCGCACCGAATGTGTTCTCAGACCAACCTGGCATTGTTTCGTAGATAGGCGTTGCTTTTTCGAATGCTTCAGCAGCCATCGGAGAAACTTCTAGCGTAGAGCCATCTTCCATCTTGTAACCAGTACAGATTTTTAGCTCTTCTAGACCATCTAGTACGTCTAGTTTAGTTAGACAGAAACCAGATACAGAGTTGATTTGGATTGCACGACGCATAGCTACAGCATCGAACCAACCAGTACGGCGTAGACGACCTGTTGTCGCACCGAACTCGTGACCAACTTCACCTAGGTGTTTACCTACTGGATCTTGCTTATCTAGACCGTCGTATAGCTCAGTCGGGAATGGGCCTGCACCAACGCGAGTACAGTAAGCTTTCGCGATACCAAGGATGTAACCGATGTGACGAGGACCGAAACCAGAACCTGCAGCAACACCACCAGCAGTCGTGTTAGAAGAAGTTACGTACGGGTAAGTACCGTGGTCGATGTCAAGTAGAGTACCTTGTGCACCTTCGAACATGATCTTGTCGCCGCGCTTACGTGCTGCGTCTAGTTCGTCAGTTACGTCGATAACCATTGAAGTTAGTAGTTCAGCGTAGCCTTTCGCTTGCTCAAGTACTTCTTCGTAGCTTACTGGCTCAGCTTTGTAGAAGTTAACTAGTTGGAAGTTATGGAATTCCATTACTTCTTTTAGTTTCTCTGCAAAAGTAGCCATATCGAATAGGTCGCCAACGCGTAGACCGCGACGAGCAACTTTATCTTCGTATGCTGGACCGATACCACGACCCGTTGTACCGATAGCTTTTTTACCGCGAGCGATTTCGCGAGCTTGGTCCATTGCAACGTGGTAAGGAAGAATTAGAGGACATGCTTCAGAAATGAAAAGACGTTCGCGTACTGGAATGCCGCGCTCTTCAAGAGGTTTCATTTCTTTAATTAGAGCTTCAGGCGATAGTACAACACCGTTACCGATAACGCATTTTACGTTATCGCGAAGGATACCTGATGGAATTAAGTGAAGAACGGTTTTTTCACCGTCAATTACAAGTGTGTGACCTGCGTTGTGACCGCCTTGGTAGCGTACCACGTATTTTGCATCTTCAGTTAAAAGGTCTACGATTTTACCTTTACCTTCGTCACCCCATTGGGTGCCTAGAACGACTACGTTATTTCCCATCTTTCCAAGTCTGATTGCTAGTTAAAAATGGATTCTAGCACCGAATCACTCTTCTTGCAGTCATTTTTTGTTCACAGAGTTGATACTAGAATGCAAACTCGCCACCCCTGCTCATTTCGAAATCACTACATCGCTGATAATATTTACTTTTCAGAATTCAACTAGGAATCATGATGTCTGAGTCTATTTGGCTAGCGATAGGGCTAGTATTGATTGTTGAAGGTATTGGACCATTGGTCGCCCCAAATGGCTGGCGCAACATGGTGGCTCAGTTGAGTGAGCAGCCAGATAACCAATTACGCCGCATTGGTGGTTGCTTAGTGGTAGCAGGGGCTGTCATCGCTATCATGATGAGTTAATCACGCTTCTGACTCTATCTTGAATTTGTCTAGCAGATACCGTTAGAAACAAAAGATACAAAAAAGGCTCCATAACGGAGCCTTTTCAATTTGCAGTAACGCTTAGGTTATTTCGCTTCTGCGCCTTTCGCGTTGTTCATGTATTGGAAGAATTCACTCTTCGGATCCAGAACAAGGATGTCACTCTTAGAGCTGAACGATTTCTCGTAAGCCTTTAGAGAACGTAGGAAGCTGAAGAACTCAGGATCTTTGTTGTACGCATCTGCGTAGATCTTCGCTGCTTCTGCATCCGCTTCACCTCGCGTTACACGAGCTGTTTTGTCTGCTTCAGCAAGAATCGTCGCTACTTCAAGCTCAGCTTGTGCGCGGATAACTTCTGCTTTCTCACGACCTTGAGAACGGTGTTTACGAGCTACCGACTCACGCTCTGCGCGCATACGACGGTAGATAGATTCACTGATCTCATCTGGTAGGTTGATCTTCTTCATACGGAAGTCAACGATACGAACACCCAAGTCTTTCATTGCGCTGTCGCGCGTGTCTTTCAACACTTCAGACATGATTAGGTCACGTTCGCCATCGATTTCCAATGCTTCACGAGCTGCCTCTGTGCTCACTTCATCACTGCTTGCGTCTTCTGGAAGTACGTCGTTATTACGTGGACCAGATACGATTTGCTTGATTTCACGAGAACCGATTTCTGCACGTAGAACGTCTGTTACTTTACGCTCAAGAAGCGCTTCAGCAGTCAGCGTGTTACCGCCGCCAGTTGCTAGGTAGTAACGACCGAAATCTTCAATACGCCACTTCACGTAGGTATCGATGATTACGTCTTTTTTCTCAGACGTTACGAAACGGTCAGCACGGCCGTCCATTGTTTGGATACGCGCATCAAGTGTTTTTACGCGGTCAAACAAAGGCATTTTGAAGTGCAGGCCCGGCTCGTAAATACGAGTGATGTCGTTGTTGTCTTTCAAGACACGACCAAATCGAACCACAATACCGCGGTCACCTTCAGGAATCACAAACAGTGACATCAGCATTAATGCCAGTGCGATGACCAGTACAGGGATCATTAACTTACGCATTCTTAGTATCTCCCTTGACGTGTACCAGTTGAACGAGACTGCGTGTTCGAAGTGTCTTCTTGCGAACGCTCAGATTCCAATTGGATGTGATCGTACGTTGAAGTCGATTTCGATTTACGTTTAGTGTCTGTTTGACCATCTTGACCAGCCAGTTTATCGATTGGAAGGTAAAGAAGGTTGCCGCTAGATTCAGAGTCAATCAACACTTTCGATGTGCTTGAGTAAACCTCTTCCATCGCGTCTAGGTACAGACGGTCACGAGTTACACCAGGTGCCGCTTGGTATTCAGGCAGTAGTTTTTCAAACTGAGCTACTTGACCAAGAGCTTCGTTGGTTACACGCTCGTTGTAACCTTGCGCTTCTTTCTTCAAACGCTCTGCACGACCTGTTGCTTTCGGCAAGATTTCGTTCTTGTAAGCTTCTGCTTCACGGATGAAACGCTCTTCATCCTCACGCGCAGCGATTGCATCATCAAACGCATCTTTAACTTGCTCTGGCGGACGCGCAGACTGGAAGTTCACATCAACAATCACGATACCCATATCGTAGCTATCGATGATTTGATTTAGCGTTTCTTGTGTCGTTTGACGGATTTGCTGACGACCACTTGTTAGGATGCTATCCATCAGTGAGTCACCAATTACCGCACGTAGCGCCGAATCTGTTGCTTGACGCAAGCTGTCGTCTGCATTGGTTACGCGGTATAGATATTTGTATGGGTCAGCAACACGGTATTGAACGTCCATTGCTACTGTTACTACGTTTTCATCTTTTGTCAGCATTAAACCAGATGCACGTAGCGAACGAATCGCTTGCACGTTAACCGCTTCGTATTCGTCGATAAAACGAGGACGCCAGTTCAGACCTGGGTCTACGATACGGTCGTATTTACCTAAACGCAGCACAACACCACGTTCTGCTTCACCGATGGTGTAAAAACCAGCGAAGAACCACACCGCAATCGCAATAACCGCAATTACGCCGAAGCCAATTGCGCCACCGCCACCGCCGATAGAAGAACCACCGCCGCCTTTTTTACCAAACTTGCCACCCAGCTTTTGACTCAGTTTGCTGAACACTTCATCTAAATCTGGCGGACCTTGATCTCGGCCACCAGGACGCTGGCCACCACGATTATTATTACCCCAAGGGTCATTATCGCGGCCATTGTTGCCGTTGTTATTTCCAGGCTCATTCCACGCCATTAGAAAGCTCCATCATTTGATATGACGTTATACTGTAGCAGTCCTTTAAGTGACTATAAAGTCGACTAAAACTGCCCCTTCTCTTTTTTCAAGTCTAGACCAATCTACCTGTTGCATTCGAATATCGATCAACAAGTTACCTTCCTGGTCATATTCCTCACGTTGAATACACTTCATTTGGAAGAATGTACTACGGAATCGTCCTTGATACTGTGGAGGAATTCGCAACTGATGCTCAACCATTTGCGACGCTAAACGCTCGGTCAGCGCGTCAAACAGAAGATCAATGCCTAATCCATCCATTGCAGAAACCCAGACCGCGCGAGGCACGCCTTCCTCATCTCGTTCTATACGTGGTTTCTGCTCTTCTAGATTGTCAATCTTGTTCATTACTACGAGCGTCGGCACTTCATGTGCATCGATCTCTTCTAAGACTTCATGAACAGCTTGAATATTCTCACGAAAACGCTCGTCACTGGCATCAACAACATGTAACAAAATGTCAGCTTCTTGCGTTTCCTGCAAGGTTGCTTTGAAGGCAGCAACCAAATCGTGAGGCAGGTGTCGGATAAAACCAACAGTATCTGCAAGTATTGCAGGTCCTACATCTGCTAACTCTATCTTACGTAAAGTTGGGTCAAGAGTAGCAAACAGTTGATCTGCCGCGTAAACGCCAGCTTCTGTAATACGGTTGAAGAGTGTCGACTTACCCGCGTTGGTGTAGCCCACGAGAGAAATGGTTGGTATTTCAGCTCGGTTTCGGGCACGGCGTCCTTGTTCACGCTGCTTGGCCACTTTTTCAAGTCGACGCAAGATAGCTTTGATTCTGTCACGCAATAAACGACGGTCGGTTTCTAATTGGGTTTCACCTGGACCACGTAGACCGATACCGCCTTTCTGCCTTTCAAGGTGCGTCCAACCGCGAATCAAACGAGTAGAAATATGGCGAAGTTGGGCTAGCTCAACTTGTAGCTTACCTTCGTGTGTTCGTGCTCGTTGAGCAAAGATATCGAGGATGAGACCGGTGCGGTCGAGAACTCGACATTTGCACAGTGCTTCGAGGTTACGTTCTTGGGCAGGAGAGAGGGAGTGATTAAAAATCACAATTTCAGCACCAGTTAATTGCACCGCAGTAGCAATTTCTTGTGCCTTACCCTCTCCGACATAGTATTTCGGGTGTGGGGATTGACGACTACCAGTCACAACTTGTAGCGTCTCTACCCCAGCGGAAGAAACCAGCATTTCGAATTCAGCTAGATCTTCCCATTCACCTTCTTGCGTGAAGTTGATATGAACAAGTACGGCTCGCTCACCGGATTCATAACGGTCAAACAAGCAATCAACTCCTTATTGTAAAAATACTAAATGAAGAATTAATCTTCAGATTTCTCTTGTGGACGATCACCTTGAGCACGATCACCGCTGTGGTGGCTTACTGGACGAGCCGGCACAACTGTAGAGATTGCGTGCTTGTACACCATTTGGTTAACAGTGTTCTTCAATAGGATCACGAATTGATCGAAAGATTCGATCTGACCTTGCAGTTTGATACCGTTCACAAGGTAGATAGATACCGGGATACGCTCACGACGTAGCGCATTTAGGAATGGGTCTTGTAGAGATTGCCCCTTAGCCATTTTATTTTCCTTATTTAATTTGTAGTTGTAATTATTTAGCTAGTGGTGCAATGCAAAAGGTACTGCTTTTTGCATCTGAGCTAAACGAATCAAAAATGCACCCTAAGTAATTAGCAGCATAGTATAAAAACCGCCAATAACAGATCCTTTGAGAGTGCGTTCACGCAAAAACGATCACATTATACACAGCTATCTCAATCAGATGCTATTGCTTCTGACATGGTTTCAAGTGCCTGTTCAATGTTATCGCTATCCAACCAAGTTAAATCATTCCAGCTGCGTAACCAGGTGATTTGACGCTTGGCCAATTGACGAGTTGCACAAATGCCACGAAAAACGGCTTCGTCGCGTGTGCAGTCCCCATCTAAGTACTCCCACATCTGTCTGTAGCCAACGCAACGGATAGAAGGAAGATCAGGGTGAAGATCCTTGCGCGCATACAACGCTTTCATTTCCTCTTCAAAACCCGCTTCCATCATCTTATCGAAACGCAGTTCAATTCGACGGTGAAGTTCTGCCCTGTCCTTGGGAGCTATTGCAAACTGTTTGACTCGGTAAGGCAAGCTGTCGCCTTTAGTTTGAGTCAACTCAGTAAGAGTTTTACCTGAAATACGGAAGACTTCCAACGCTCTCGATAAACGTTGAGGATCGTTTGGATGAATTCTCGCAGCTGATACAGGATCAATCTCTTTCAGCTCATCGTGCAACACCGACCAACCTTTAGTCAATGCCTCTTGCTCAATTTGCTGACGAATTTCAGGATTTGCAGCAGGAAGAGGTGATAAGCCTTCAAGTAACGCTTTGTAATACAGCATTGTACCGCCAACCAAGAGCGGAATTTTTCCTTCTGCAACAATGTCATCCATTGCTTGTAGTGCATCACGACGGAAGTCCGCCGCAGAGTACGATTCGCTCGGGTCAAGAATATCGATGAGACGATGCGGCGCTAGACTCAGCTCGCGCTCATCAGGTTTCGCCGTACCAATGTTCATGTCTTTGTAGATCAACGCCGAATCCACGCTGATGATCTCAACCGGATATTTCTGGCGAAGACGAATCGCTAGCTCTGTTTTACCTGATGCAGTTGGCCCCATTAAAAATAGCGCCAAAGGTAGTTTGTCTGTCATGGTCTTAATTTGGCAATCGTGGCAGAGAAATCAACAGCAGACACAAATTTCGTGTCTTCTAATGGCAATTGACCATGTCTTAGCTGTTCAAGTTCCGCAATAATTTGGATGGCTTCGGAAAGAGTATAGTTGCTCTTAACTGTGGTGACCTGCAAAGCAAGCCAATCTATCAGCTCAGATAATAACTGAGCCGTTGCCACTTCCCTCGTCACGCGAGTTTGCGCGTAAGATAACAGATCTGGTATCAAATTTTGTAAGTTTTGTTGACGCAATGGTGAAGGTACGCCCATGACCATCAAGGCTTTATCATTTCGAGCTTTTAGCTGAATGCCTAACTGAGCAAAATCTTGTTGGTAATCCTGCGCAAGTTGAACCAACTCCGGTTCCAATTTCACCGATAATGGTACCAGTAGTGGTTGCGCTTTTAATGCACCATCACTTGGTGTGAGTTGCCCTTTGGTTCGATAGAACTCAGCTCTTGGTAGCGCAACCAAAGCCACACCACTGTCGCTGCTCATTAATACGTACTGCTCATCGACCACAGCTAAAGCTTTGCTCAGCGCCATCACTGAGGTTAAAGCTGCCTCTGCTTGATTAGTGAGCGCAGCCGCACTGGTTTCGCTTCGAGGTTCAAAATCAGGTGTCTGTAGCAATTCATGATACGCACGCACCTCTTGTTTGCTTGGTGTTGGCTCAGCATGACGCTGTTCTTTGTGTACACTCGGTTTAGGCGCAGGTTTTGATTCAATCCAATCTGTTCTCTTGAACGAGTCCGCTACGCGCGCTTCTCGCACAGAGGAATCGCTTGGCATACGATCGCGAGGTTTCGTTTCGTAGTCTGAGCGCCCCGGATAGGCTGGGGTATTATCAATCGCTTGATACACGCGTTCTGGCACTGGGGAAGCGATATGCTCTGGAGCACCAGTTAGTTCTGGAGTGCTAGTTGCCTCAGGTGAACTTTCTGGTTCAGGGAGAGACGTCATTGCCTCAAGTGACTCTGCTGCCTCAACAGGATCTGCGTGGTGGAATGCAGATTCATTCACATGTGGCTTATCAATCACTGAACTTTGCGCAAGGGCATCTGCCAACGCTTGATAGATGAAATCATGCACCAGACGTGCTTGATGGAAACGCACTTCATGCTTTGCAGGGTGCACGTTAACATCCACTTGGTGCGGATCGAGCTCAATAAACAATACATACGCCGCGAATTGATCAGGTTTGAGGCTGGTTTCGTAACTTTGACGAATCGCGTGATTGATCAATTTGTCACGCATCATGCGGCCATTCACGTAGCAATATTGTAGATCACTTTGCTGCCTAGCCCCTTCTGGCGTTGTAATCCAACCATGAAGCTTGAGCCCTTGATGTTCCAGTTCGATGCGCAGCATATTACGCACAAAAGCATTACCACATACCGCAGCAATGCGTTTTTCTGTTTGAAGCTGATTTTTTGCCGCGCGGTACTGGCGAATCATTTTACCGTTGTGGCGAACATTGATAGTGACATCAAAGCGACTTAACGCAATACGCTTTAGCAGCTCGTCGATGTGAGCAAATTCGGTTTTTTCCGTGCGGAGGAATTTACGGCGCGCAGGCGTATTAAAGAACAGGTCTAAGACTTCAACTGAGGTACCAATTGGATGCGCCGTCGGTTGGAGTTTGACCTTCATGTCACGCCCTTCAGAATAGGCACTCCACGCTTGTTCCTGTGCGGCTGGACGAGAAGTCATGGTCAAGCGCGACACCGAGCTAATACTCGCTAACGCCTCACCGCGGAACCCCAAACTCATGATGGCTTCGAGATCGTCCAATGTATGGATCTTAGACGTAGCATGGCGACTTAGCGCCAAACCTAACTCATCTTTCACAATCCCTTTGCCGTTATCGCGCACACGAATTAGCTTAGCGCCACCTTTCTCGATATCAATATCGATACGGGTTGCACCAGAGTCGAGACTGTTTTCTACCAGTTCTTTCACGACAGAGGCAGGTCTTTCAACTACCTCCCCTGCCGCGATTTGGTTTGCCAATCGTGCTGGCAAAATCTTAATGGTCATGATGAGTTATCAGTTCACTTACTTGTTTGGAATAATCAGTACCTGCCCGACGGCAAGCTCATCAGAGCGCAAGTTGTTCGCTTTGCGAATGCTAGAGACACTGACACCATATTTCGACGCAATCTTGCCTAGGTATTCTCCACGAGCAACCTTGTGTTTGCGAATTGGTTTGTCTTTCACCGCAACGGTGATCTTCAACTTCTGACCGACCCAAAGCGTATCTGATTTCAAATTATTTTCACGGCGGATATCAGCAATCCTCACTTTGTAGTGGCTTGCGATCTTACCGAGGAACTCGCCAGATTTAACAGTGTGCGTAATTGTCTCAGTTTCTACCGTGTTAGGTTTATTCGGGATGGATACTGAAACGGCACCTGTACCCGGGATTTTCAGCTTCTGACCGACGGCTAAACCGCTTGATTTGAGCTTGTTCGCACTCATGATCGCTTTGGTCGACGAGCCATATTTCTGTGCAATCACAGAAAGCGATTCACCACGCTTCACGGTATGAACAACAGGTTTCGCAGAAGACGAGAACACCGTGCCTTCTGGAGGATTATCTTTCAAGTACTGTACGACAGCTTTAGTGATCGCACGCGCTAGCTTATCTTGGTGAGAGCGTTGGAATAGTAACTTCTCTTCCGTTGGGTTCGAGATAAAGCCCGTTTCAACCAAAACAGAAGGAATCTGCGGAGAACGCAAAACTGCCAAGCTGGTATTGATTGGTTTCGAGTTATGCAGGCGAGCAACTTTGCCCATCTCACCTAAAATGTTTGTCGCTAACTTATAACCTTCTTTTTGCGAATGGCTGAACTGAAGATCTAACAAAGTTTGGTTGACGTTACGGTCATTTGAATTGCTCACAAATGCCGTTCCAGAGCCACCAAGTAGCTCAGATTGTTTCTCGTGATTCTCTACCCAACGTGCAATTTCGGTATTGGCACGACGAGTATTTAACACGAACACCGAACCACCACGAGGTTTAGGAGAAGTAAACGCATCGGCGTGAATCGAAATTAATAAGTGTGCGTCATGTTCACGAGCAATCGCAACACGGCGATTCAAGTTGACGAAGTAGTCACCAGTACGAGTCATGCGAGTTTTGATGCCAGGTACTGCATTTAGCTGAGCAGAAAGCTTACGAGAGATGCTCAATACCGCGTCTTTTTCATACTTTCGACGTGATGGACCAATTGAACCAGGATCTTCACCACCGTGGCCTGGGTCGATCACGATCAGAATCTCTTGTGCACGTTGGACCGTACTCATGTCTTTGCTTGGTTTTGCCGGTTTGCTCGGCTTAGAAGTATTACTCGCCGCCGCTGATGTTTTCGCCCCATGTGGCAAATCAATCACCAAACGATGACCATACTGACCACCTGGCGTTGGTTTTAGCGTAAACAGTTCAGCTTTGACGCTCTTCTTCAACTCAAAAACCAAACGGTATGTGCTTTTGTTTGGCGGAGAGCTTTTACGAACACGCTTCAACACAGGACTGTTCGTTACCGTAACAGGCAACTTAGCTTGCATAGACGTGTTTTTAATATCCACGACCAAGCGATCCGGTTCAGATAAAGAGAAATAGGAATAGTCAGCTTCCGCGCTTAAATCGATGACAACACGAGTCTCATCTGGTGAAGGCCAAACTCGGAAACTTTTAACGACGTTAGCAAATGCTAAATTGGGGATGATAAGGAGAAAAGTGGCGACAAATGCCGCCACTACTCTAAATTTTGAAAGACTCAACATAGCTCCAATCGACTGAGTAACTGCACACCATATTCATTATTTGCCGTAAGTTCGGCTACGCGCTGCTCGCCTTGGTAGCGAATATCCACATCAAGATCCGGTTGTGGCAGCATTCCTTGCCCTTTTTCTGGCCATTCAACCAAACAAATCGCATCATCCGTGAAGTAATCGCGAATCCCCATGAATTCTAACTCTTCAGGATCTGCCAGTCGGTATAGATCAAAGTGGTAAACTTGCCACTTATCCAGCTGATAAGGTTCAACCAAAGTATAGGTCGGGCTTTTTACGTTTCCTTGATGGCCAAGAGCACGGACAAAACCACGACTAAAGGTTGTTTTACCCGCACCCAGATCGCCATGCAGATAAATAGTGGTTTGTTGGGAACAAAGTTGAGCCAACGCGGTACCTAGTGCTACCGTTTCATGCTCATCTTTCAGGTTAAATTGTTTCGTGCTCATTGATGTTTCTCTAACTAATGATCGTTGACTATATAAAAATCAAAAGAACAGGAATAGTAAACTGTGTTGGTTTTGAGAGACAAGCTTTCAAATGTCATATGTGCGAAAAAAGTAGCCAATAAGGCAAAACCTAATTACCTGATTCTATTGAATGCATAAACAAAATTGCTCATGCCTGCGTCAACTTTTGATGACTTTGTTTCAAAATCTATTTCTCGACTTTATGTCTAGACTTTCTGGTAGCACCAATTCATAAGATCCGGTAAGATCCGCCCCCCTTTATCTCGGTGATAAAACATGAACTTCGAACAACTCGCTCAACAAATCAAAATTTGGGGTAAAGAGCTCGGCTTTCAGAAAGTCGGTATCTGCGATGTTGATCTTAGTGAACATGAAGCGGCTCTGCAAAAATGGCTTGATCAAGGCTACCACGGTTCAATGGACTGGATGGCTCGTCACGGCATGATGCGCGCCAGACCAAATGAACTTTTGCCGGGAACCGTGCGAGTGATTAGCGTACGTATGGATTACTTGCCACCCGAAGCAAAGTTTGCTTCCAATCTGGCAAACAAAAACCACGCTTATATCAGCCGTTACGCGCTCGGGCGTGACTATCACAAATTGGTGAGAAAACAGCTTAATAAACTTGGCAAACTTATTGAGCAAGAAGTCGGACAATTTGGCTATCGCCCTTTTGTCGACTCAGCCCCGATCCTTGAACGTCCATTGGCGCAAAAAGCCGGATTAGGCTGGACTGGCAAACACTCTCTGATTTTGGATAAAGATTGCGGCTCTTGGTTTTTCCTTGGTGAGCTGCTTATCGACTTACCTTTGCCTGTTGATGAACCAAGCGTTGATCAATGTGACAAATGTAAAGCTTGCATCACATCTTGTCCGACACAAGCGATTGTCGATGAAAAAGTCGTGGATGCGAGGCGCTGTATCTCATATCTCACGATTGAATTTGATGGTGTGATCCCAGAAGAGTTCCGCAAACCGATGGGAAACCGTATCTATGGATGCGACGATTGCCAATTAGTTTGTCCTTGGAACCGATATGCAGAAATCACTGAGCAAGAGGATTTTCATCGCCGCGAGAGTTTTGAAGACCCAGATCTCGTTACCATGTTCAACTGGGATGAGGCAACCTTCCTAAAACAAATGGAAGGGTCAGCAATTCGTAGAATTGGACACCTGCAATGGCTACGTAATATTTCTGTCGCACTTGGCAATGCAGAATACAGCCAGAGAACAATTGATGCCCTAGAAGCAAGACGCGGTGAAAGTGAACTGCTCGATGAACACATTGAATGGGCTCTTGCACAACAATTCAACCAACTTCCAGCAAATAAATCGGATTCTATTGAGACCAAGAAAAAGCGTTTAATCAGAATCGTAGAAAAAGGACTTCCAAGAGACGCATAATGCGTAGCTCATATGCAAGAGATTGAAAACTCTTTTTGCACGATCAATTCATGACCTTGTTCTCAATTCTGTAATGTGGAAAAAAATTATAGAGTCGAAGGAATTCGGGGAAGATAAAAAAGTTAAACACAACCTGAAGAAATGACTAGGATCAAAAAAACACAAATTAATGATCCTAATTTAACGCATCCGATCCGCAATAAAAGCAAGCTTTACTATATAAAACAAGCAGTTACGCAGTTACAGGAAACTTTTATTGTCCCCTCACAAAGAAAAGATCTTTCTTTACAGTCCTTCAAATTGAAGCTGAGAACACTTTATCAACCAACTTATCCACAGAATGACATATGTGGATAACTCTGTTAATTAAAGAGCAGAAAGGGGCCCGAACACCAGATTATTCGCTGTTCAGACAAGTCGTCTCATGTTTAAAACACAAACGAAATCGTCCGACATCGAGTGATGCGGATTAAATATTGTTTTTCAGGGGTTCATGCTTCGCAGCATTATGAAAAGAGCGATGTGAATTGGTTGCGGGGGCCGGATTTGAACCGACGACCTTCGGGTTATGAGCCCGACGAGCTACCAAGCTGCTCCATCCCGCGTCCGTGTATCACTGCTTTTGCAGTAATAAGAATTGGAGCGACACACGAGGTTCCCTATTCATAATAGAAAGGCGTGACCTCAACCTTGGCAAGTTTTTGCTCTATAAACGAGCGAGTGTCGCAATTCACTGTTAAGCACAATGAAAGCTATAAAGCTGGAGCGACACACGAGGTTCGAACTCGTGACCTCAACCTTGGCAAGG
>NZ_CAWMYL010000045.1:0-242 GCF_963871815.1 Vibrio sp. L85 | reverse complement strand
CTCTGGCAAATGGATGTTTAAGAAATCCTTTGCGGTTTCTGGCACGGTCAAGAATGACTTAAACAGACCATCATGGATTGACGTGGAGGTTTTCATTATCACTTAGCTGCGTGGATTTTTCTCTATTATATCATATTTGAAGGTGAGGCGTTTTATTCAGAACATCCATTAATGGATAAAAACTATTCGTTGACTATCCTAGTTATCCTAGTTATCCTAGTTATCCTAGTTATCCTAGTTAT
>NZ_CAWMYL010000044.1:0-718 GCF_963871815.1 Vibrio sp. L85 | reverse complement strand
GGTCGAACACCAAAAGCACCCAGCGCGATTCTAAAGCCTTTTTCGTTCCCGCTCTAGTTATTTCAGGCAAAAAAAAGCCAGCACGGGTAAGGCTGGCCAAAGTTATTACTTAGTGATATGCATAAGTTAAGCGCTACTTGGCTGCAAGCGTTCCTTTCCAACCCTTTGCAACTCAATTGCAACCCTATCAGAATTGCATGCCTGTTCCATTGAGTACCAAGTAGCCAAAACATCCTAACCAAAGTTTTATAAAAAAGACACAAAAAAAGCCAGTAATAAGCAACTTATCACTGGCTGGAAGAGAGATGTTCGTTTTTATTATTGTGTATCTTTCAGTGGCATCATGCAGATTTGCACTTCGCCACTCAAACCTTACCTCTCATCACCACAAACTCCATTTCCTGATGATAAGTATCCGGTTTAGATACTCTTTCCTTTCACTACAAAGGACACCCTAGTAGATAGGGCTTTAGAACGCATGTCTTTTTCAAGATGCTCAATCAAAGCCATGGGACTTTCAAAAACACAGCCTCAATTGAGTATTTTATAAATTACCACAATTCTTCATCTTTTCAAATCCTTCTATAAAGGAACGACAACATGAACATCATCCGAAGGCTATCTGCAATCATGAGGGGCTTATTTCGACATTCTGAAACCCCAGAGGACAAACTCTATACCTTTTTAACCGAGTGTCATAAGCAAAACATTCGGTTAG
>NZ_CAWMYL010000043.1:0-353 GCF_963871815.1 Vibrio sp. L85 | reverse complement strand
GAAAACTATGTAGTAGCGTGCTATGTAATGCACTTTTCGCTTTAAGGACTTGACCAAAGTATAGCGCACTTACTTTCTTAGTCTCAAGCCCTAAATCACATTTTCATAAAAATGTTTAACATAATTGATATAATACGTAGTCATATCAATAACTTAGAGGCATTTTATATAATCTGTGATACATAATCACATATTATACTTTATTGATACTCTTTTCATAGCCTCTATATTACGCCAATCGCTTTATTTTTAATCACACGCACGCCATTTAACAAAACATTTCCCTTTATTTTCAATATGTTGCAAATGTCAATCCCCGATAGAAATGTCCTCTTTTCTCCCCATTAGAAATG
>NZ_CAWMYL010000042.1:0-849 GCF_963871815.1 Vibrio sp. L85 | reverse complement strand
ACAAGAACTTTTCTTTTTCGCGCCAGCTCTGCACCTAAGTTTACAAGATTAGTCGTTTTCCTTCCCCCACATTTTTGATTTGCTGCACTAATAACTTTGGTTTTCATAGCAGGCCATTACTGTATTACATGTGTAATACATACAATACAGAACAACTAAAAACATCAATGCATTACATGTGTAACACACATAAAATCCAATATTTCATTTCAAAGAGAAGTTGTTATTGTGGACATAAACGGGATTTGAGGTTCGACATCACATAATTGTTCGTAATTAACCCTTGAATATATTGATATTGCTCCAATTTCATATGAGAAAGGAAAAGTCTTTAATGGTTAGAGACTTATGAACCGGAGAAGCTACGATGGCTTTAATTGTTGGACCCAAGGAAAAAGTAGGAAGAGATGGCGGCTCATTTCAGGAAGTCGAACTATACGCGGGTACAGAAACTGTAAAATATCGTTATAAAAAATATTGTACCATTAGAGATAATGAATACGCACCACCTACAAGTACATCTGGAAGAAAGTGGGAACAAATATTTAGAACTCCTGATAGCGAATAAAGCTCAAGCCACTCCCATGAGTGGCTTTTTATTCGCATTATGCAAATTATGTGTACGGGCTAGCGCATCAAAGCGATTCTCCCTCCGCAAGTACCGACAATCAGCAATTCGCACCACCCACTCTTTGAGCACACACCAAAAATGTAAACTACGTTTGGTGTAGACACATAAGGATGCTTTATTGCTTATGTATTACATGTGTAATACAGCTAGTTCATTTTATTAATTATCTTTATTAATTCTTCGTCATCAATATTGTCACGATACAAAGCTAGTGCTCG
>NZ_CAWMYL010000041.1:0-276 GCF_963871815.1 Vibrio sp. L85 | reverse complement strand
TTTTATTTTCGTTATAAGCAGTCGGATCAAGGCTACTTTCAACTTGAGAAATCGCCCTTAATAAATCTGGTGATACATTATAATATTGTCCAGCCTCATCAAAACAAAAAGCAGACGCTTGAAAGGGAACTAGAAAAACAAAGATCATTTTAAATTTCATAACACAACCACAACAAATGACATAAATAAATGCAGAAACTCAAAGCAGTTTACCATGAGGAGCGGCGTGACGAGTAGAGAATGCGCTCACGAAGTGAGTAAGAAGCACGATAGCAG
>NZ_CAWMYL010000040.1:0-2669 GCF_963871815.1 Vibrio sp. L85 | reverse complement strand
GCTCCATCAGCAAAAGGGGATGATAAGTTTATCACCACCGACTATTTGCAACAGTGCCGAAACGACTGAGCAAAATGATCAGTGATCTACTCCCTCCGGTGGATTTAACGGAGTTGCTGCTCGAAATTAACGCCCATACCGGATTTGCTGATGAGTTTTTCCATGCTAGTGAAGCCAGTGCCAGAGTTGATGATCTGCCCGTCAGCATCAGCGCCGTGCTGATGGCTGAAGCCTGCAATATCGGTCTGGAACCACTGATCAGATCAAATGTTCCTGCACTGACCCGACACCGGCTGAACTGGACAAAAGCGAACTATCTGCGGGCTGAAACTATCACCAGCGCTAATGCCAGACTGGTTGATTTTCAGGCAACGCTGCCGGAAAAATGACCATGCAGGTCATCTCTGCTGTGGCAGAATTTGAAAGGGATTTGCTTCTTGAGCGTACGCACTCTGGTATTGCGAGAGCGAAAGCTGCCGGAAAGCGGTTTGGCCGTCCTTCAACACTGAATGAAGAACAGAAACTTTCTGTGATTGCACGTATTAAGGCCGGGGCCAGTATCAGCGCCATTGCTCGGGAGTTTAATACAACCCGGCAAACCATACTCAGGGTAAAGGCAGGACAGTAATGACCGTGAGTTCTCAGCTGGACGTTATGCTATGTGCTATGAGCGGGCTTAACACAGGCAGATGTTGAAACCCAGCGGGGGGAGCCTTTTTCTCATAACAATGGCCCAATCATG
This sequence comes from Vibrio sp. L85, assembly GCF_963871815.1. NCBI lineage: Bacteria > Pseudomonadati > Pseudomonadota > Gammaproteobacteria > Vibrionales > Vibrionaceae > Vibrio > Vibrio sp. L85. The sequence continues at coordinate 1,927 of NZ_CAWMYL010000040.1, read as the reverse complement.
TTGATTAATGTCTTTTTGGTCACTCGCACTCACTTGTGTACACCACGTAGAATGTCCTTACTCCAGACAAAAGGGTGAATGACCATGAAAAACTCAAATGAAAAACTTGTACATGATTTTTATCAGGCTCTTGAAGGTTATGATTTTTTAACCCTTAAATCACTTTGCTCCAGTGACTTTGTTTTCTATTCACAGATAGATAACCCCATTCATGGAGTTGACGGTTTTATCGCATCTGAAACTGCCACACTTGATGGATTCCGGGGCTTCAGCATGAAGCCTGAAGTTCTTATCAGTGAAGCGGATAAAGTCGTAGCTTATGTTGTTTTTGAAGGTATCCACAATAATGAAATGCACGGATATAAACCAACCGGGAAAAAAGTACGTATTTCTCTGATGATGCTGCTGACTATTGAAGGCGGTAAAATTAAAGAAAAACGTGCGCACTTTGATTATAACGATATCGTACGTCAGATTAGTTAATCTTACAGGAGAGTATGAAATGAAAAAGATAGCCATTTTGATAACCGATGATATCAGTGCATTTCATCTCTCCGTACCACTGGCAATTTTTGCAGATATTATCCCGGACCATTCATTATTTAACGTTGTTTTATGCTCCGTGCAGGGAAAGACTATAAAAACCTCACATGGTATGCATATTACACCGGAATATGACTTATCGGTGTTACGTACTGCTGACATGGTTATAGTTCCTTTCTGGCCATCGCCTGACATTGTACCGGAGCCACAGTTAACGGAAGCACTCCGGGAAGCTGCACAGCATAATGCCACCATTGTGGGTTTGTGCCTTGGTGCCTATGCTCTGGCCTATTCAGGACTACTGGATGCAAGAAACGCGTCGACACACTGGTTGTATGAGAGTGATTTTCAGTCACGGTTTCCGAATACCCACCTGGATATGAATGCGCTCTATGTAGCTGACGATAATATTATTACTTCTGCCGGTACAGGTGCGGGTATGGACTGCTGTCTGTATCTGGTCAGGGAGTTGTACGGGAGCAATATTGCCAATCAGATAGCAAGGCGAATGGTGATCCCGCCTCATCGGGACGGGGGACAGGCTCAGTATATTCAGATGCCTTTTCCATCTGCAACAAAGGATCGCCAGATAATTCTGCTGGTTGAAACGCTGCGCCAGGACCTGGCCAGACGCTGGACGCTGGATGAACTTTGTGAAGTCGTTAGCATGAGCCGACGAACCTTTACACGCCGCTTCCGACAGTCGACGGGCATGACACTGGTTGACTGGTTAACAACGGAGCGTCTGAGAGAAGCGCAGGTATTACTGGAATCTACAGCCCACTCTGTACAGAAGGTATCTGAGCTGGTTGGTTTTAGTTCCGCAACATCTTTATGGAAAAAGTTTATCGCAAAATTTGGCGTATCGCCGTCCGTATGGCGAAAAACATTCAGGGGTTCAGAAGCGATATAAAACTTCTGCCAGCTGGAAAGTAAATTAATCCTCTTACTGTGTTCTGTTAATACAAAACTGGAGTTCTATTATGAAATTTCATCAGATCCGTAACGCCACTGCAATTATTCATTATGCAGGAAAAAAAATCCTGATTGACCCGATGTTATCAGCAAAAGGTTCATTCCCTGGTTTTCCATTGACGATGAACCGCCATTTACGGAACCCTCTTGTTGACTTACCTCTTCCGGTATCAGAGGTTATTGATGTAGATGCTATTATTGTTACTCATACGCATGATGACCACTGGGATGCTGCTGCCCGGGCGCTGATCCCTCGCGATATGCTTATTTTTGTACAGAATACTGAAGACAAAAACGAACTGGCCCGCGATGGATTTATTAACCTACAAGTTCTTGATAATGAAATTGAATACGCCGGAATTGGGGTTCTAGGGATTTTCCCCTCTAAAAAGACATAATCCTCTGTAGA
>NZ_CAWMYL010000039.1:0-72820 GCF_963871815.1 Vibrio sp. L85 | reverse complement strand
CTCAGGAATCTAACTGCCACACGCTCTCACTCAATATTTCACATCAAGTCACAGCACTCGGTGAGCAGATTATGAATCACGCTCGTCCCTCGCTGTTCAAAATGACATAAAAATTAAACCAAACTATCCAATTGAGTCCAAAAATAAAGGACGCCGAAGCGCCCTTTTCTTGTACTTATTAGCAATAGTATAACTTAGTCTTTAGCGCTAAGTCCTACTCTTGGCTTGCCGTTGGTTGTGAAGTAGATTCCACTTGCTCTTTTTGAGCCTCTTTTCTTGCACGGCGGTCGAACAAGCGCTCAACCACAACGAAGAACACAGGCACGAAGAAGATACCAAGCAAGGTCGCACTTACCATACCACCAAGTACACCCGTACCTACCGCGTTCTGACCCGCAGAGCCTACACCCGCGCTGATCGCTAGTGGCACTACACCCAGACCAAACGCAAGCGAAGTCATGATGATAGGACGAAGACGAACACGTACCGCGTGCAACGTTGCTTCAATCAAGCCCGCGCCTTTCTCGTAATATTCCTTGGCGAATTCCACGATAAGGATCGCGTTCTTCGTTGCCAGACCAACAGTGGTCAACAAACTAACTTGGAAGAATACGTCGTTATCCATACCGCGAGTCATTACTGCAAGTACCGCACCTAGCACACCTAGAGGCACTACAAGCACAACCGCGAATGGTACTGACCAGCTCTCATAAAGTGCAGCTAGCACAAGGAAGACAACCAGAATCGACAGCGCGTAAAGCATTGGCGCTTGGTTACCAGACAGACGTTCCTCGTAAGAGATACCGTTCCAGTTCACCGTAAAGCCAGGAGGCAGTTTTTCTACCATGGCTTCGATTTCTGCCATCGCTTCACCAGTACTTACGCCTGGAGCCGCGCCACCTTGGATGTTCATCGCTGGTAGACCGTTAAAGCGTTGCAATAGCGGAGAACCGTAAGTCCACTCACCTGTTGCGAATGCCGAGAATGGCACCATTTCACCTTGTGAGTTACGCACGTACCATGAGTCGAAATCTTTCGGCTGCATGCGGTGTTCTGCGTCACTCTGTACCATTACCTTCTTCACGCGTCCGCGGTCGATGTAATCGTTGATGTACGCACCACCCCATGCCGAAGCGAGGATTTGGTTTACATCGTTGATGCTCACATCAAGCGCGCGCAATTTTACGTGGTCGATATGAACTTGGTACATCGGCGCATCTGCCTGACCGTTTGGACGCACGCCCACCAATTTCGGGTTTTGTGCTGCCATACCTAGGATTTGGTATTGAGCCGCTACAAGCGCTTCATGACCGTTACCGGTTGAATCTTGTAGGTAGAAGTCGAAACCAGTCGCGTTACCCAACTCTTGAATCGCCGGTGGTGCAAACGCAAACACCATTGCTTCTTTAATCGTTGAGAAGTAACCCATCGCACGACCTGTCAGCGAAGCCGCATCCGAACCCGGTGCTTCACGTTCTGACCAATCTTTCAGACCGATAAACGCCATACCCATGTTCTGACCTTGACCCGCGAAGCTGAAGCCCGCGACCGAGAACACTGACGCGACGTTGTCTTTCTCTTCTTCTAGGAAGTAGTTACGGACTTTTTCTAGTGTCTTTTCAGTCTGCTCTTGAGTCGAGTTCGGTGGCAAAATTGCCATTGAGAACACGGTACCTTGGTCTTCATCCGGTAGAAACGATGTCGGAAGGTTCATGAACAACCAACCTGCGCCGGCACTCATTGCCGCGAATACCAACAGCATACGACCGGTGCGTTTTAGCATTTTCGCTACGCCCGCTTCGTAACCCGCTGTTGCTGCATCAAACTTACGGTTGAACCAGCCGAAGAAGCCTTTCTTATCCGAAAATTCTGCATCGCCTTTCTTAAGTAAGCTCGCACAAAGTGCCGGAGTAAGAATGATCGCCACCAATACCGATAGCGTCATCGCCGCTACGATGGTGATAGAGAACTGACGGTAGATAACACCAGTTGAGCCAGACATGAACGCCATCGGTACGAATACCGCAGACAGCGTCAAACCAACACCCACTAGAGCGCCAGTGATCTGCCCCATTGACTTCTTCGTCGCTTCTTTTGGATCGAGACCGTCTTCGTGCATTACACGTTCCACGTTCTCTACCACAACGATCGCATCGTCCACCAGCAAGCCGATTGCCAGAACCATCGCAAACATGGTTAAGGTGTTAACACTAAAGCCGGTCGCGTAAAGGATCGCGAACGTACCTAGCAATACCACCGGAACCGCAATCGTTGGGATGATCGTCGCACGGAAGTTCTGCAAGAACAGGTACATAATCAAAAATACCAACACGATCGCTTCAAGCAGTGTCTTGATTACTTCTTTGATCGACGCATCAACGAATGGCGTTGTCTCAAACGGGTAAGCGATCTTCAAGCCATCAGGGAAAGTCGCACTTAGCTGACCAAGACGTTCTTTTACTGCTTCTGCCGTTTCTAGCGCGTTCGCACCAGTACCTAGCGAGATACCAAGACCTGCCGCTGGGAAACCGTTGTACTGACCTTTGATGTCGTAGCTTTCTGCGCCGCGCTCAACACGCGCCACGTCTTTAAGGTAAACGTTCGAACCGTTCGCTTCTGATTTCAGAATGATGTTTCTGAATTCAGCCACGCTGGTTAAACGGCTTGCTGAAGAAATGGTCGCGTTAAGCAACTGACCTTTTTGCGCAGGCGCTGCACCCAACTGACCAGAAGAAACCTGTGCGTTCTGTTCACGAATAGCGTTCGCGACGTCGATTGCAGTAAGGTTGAACTGAGTCAGTTTGAATGGGTCTAGCCAAACACGCATTGCGTATTGAGAACCAAACGCTTGCACTTGACCTACGCCCGTTACACGGCTGATCGGATCTTGAATATTGGTAACAACAAAGTCACCAATGTCGTTTTCTGTAAAGTCCGGGTCTTCTGAGTAAACCGCCACAACCATCAAGAATGAGGTGTTAGATTTATTTACAACGATACCTTGGCTTTGTACTTCCATCGGAAGCGACGTCATCGCCAATTGCAGTTTATTCTGCACCTGAACTTGCGCGATATCTGGATCGGCTTCGCTATCAAACGTCAGCGTGATGGTGGCATTACCAAACGCATCACTGCTTGAGTTTAGGTAACGCAGGTAGTCCAGACCCGTCATGTTTTGCTCGATAACCTGAGTTACTGAGTCTTCTACGGTTTTCGCAGAAGCACCAGGGTAACGAGCACTGATTGAGATCGTGGTCGGTGAAATCGTTGGATATTGAGAAACTGGCAAGTTGAACAAAGACATTACGCCCGCCAACATAGTCAGAATCGCAAGTACCCAAGCAAATACCGGACGATCGATAAAGAATCGTGCCATGATTAAGCCTGCTCACCTGATTGAATAGTTACTGGACTACCCGGTTGGATCATCTGTAGACCGGTTGTGATGACTTTATCACCCACTTTCAGACCGTCAGTAATACGCCACTGGTTACCAATAGACTCCGCCGTTGTTACCGGAGTTATTGTTACCTTGTTGTCCGCACCCACTGTCATTACTGAGGCTTTGCCCGTTGCGTCACGCGTAACTGTGTTCTGCGGGATAAGAATCGCCACAGGGTCCACACCTACTGTTACCGTTGCGCGCACGAACATGCCCGGTAGCAGTAAGCCATCTGGGTTCGCGAATTCTGCACGTAGCGTTACGCTGCCCGTGCTTTCGTCTACGTTCACTTCGGTAAACTTCATGGTGCCTTTGTGTGCGTAAGTCGAACCGTCTTCAAGCGTTAGTGTCACTTGAGCGGATTCGTCTTTTTGCAAGTGACCTTGTGACATCGCTGCTTTCAAACGGAGTAACTGAGCAGAAGATTGCACGATATCAACATTGATTGGGTCTAGCTGTTGGATAGTCGTTAGCGTCGCCGCTTGGTTTGCTGTTACCAGCGCACCCGCCGTTACGTTAGACTTGCTGATCACACCGCTGATTGGCGCCTTCACTTGTGCGTAAGACAGATTGATCTTCGCCGTGTTGATTCTCGCTTTCGCTACCAACACTTGCGCTTTCGCTTCTTTGTAAGCCGCTTCTGCTTCATCTAGATCTTGTTGGCTGATCGACTTCTTGGTGATCAACGCACGGTAACGACGAACCGTTGAGTGCGTTGACTCTTCAGATGCTTGGGCACGGATCAGTTCCGCTTCTGCACTTAATAGGTCTGCTTGGAACGTAGAATCGTCGATCTGGTAAAGCGATTGACCTTTCTCAACCACACCACCCTCTTCAAAATTGCGCTCAGAAATAATACCCGTTACCTGTGGGCGAACTTCTGCCTCTTTAAACGCTCGGCTACGACCAGGCAATTCTACCGTTAACGCTTGGCGAACCGGTTCAACCGTCATTACCGTCACTTCTGGTGTCGGCGCTGGACCACCTTGTGCTTGTCCTTCTTGGCTCTGTTCACACCCGACCAATAATAGGCTCGACGCAATCAAGAGCGATAGCGTGGTTCTACGTGTCATGAAAATTCTCTCTTCCTAACTAAAAAACGTGACTCAATAAAAAGTCAGCAAATATTAGTCGGGATGATAATTACTCAATGTTGTACATACAACAAAATTTACCGCTCTTTACGATAGACAAAAATGTTTGTTCTAAAGCTGTTATTGATCTCTCAATTTGAGCGCTTTTCTATTGGAAAAATAAATTTTCTGTGAGCAATTGAAATTGGATTTTTCTTAAGAAAAACAGGAGAAAAGAGTAGACAAAACCAGAGAATTCGTGACAAAGAAAGTCAACGAAAAATCATATTGGAGAGAAATTAATATAAGCAGAGCATAAACTGAAATGATAACAAAGTGGCATTAAATTTCATTTACAACTGATCAACATTGAATCATAAACTGAACATTTACGCTTCGCTTTGTGTAATTATCTTTCAAATATAACCATTGATTTCCTTTTTTAAATCCCTATAATTCGCTCCCCCTACACACCCTAACATACGAAACACGTTGGTTATGAGTAACAATAGCTCTTTAGTATTAGGGAATTACCTTTGGGACAGGACGACTCACTATTTACAGCCATCTCCTTTGAATGGCAAAGCAGAAGAACAAGAGACGGTTAAGCTAACTAATAAGCAAAAAGCGTTATTAAATTGCCTTGTTGATGCGTATCCAAACACGATTAGTAATAAAGAGATTATTCAGCAGGTTTGGGGGTATGAGCACATCTCACAAGAGAGTTTGCCTCAACTGATTAATCGCACTCGACGAACACTTGAAGACAACGACAAAACTATTCTGGTTAATACCCCTGGGGTTGGCTATTCCCTCAGTTTTGAATTTGCTCCAGAAGAGCCAGTTTCACAGCCAATTACCAAGCCAGAAGAGTGCGATCTCAAACCCGTCAGCAAGCAAAACGAAAAACTATGGAAAGCGCTTTTTATAGTAATGCTGTTAGTCACCCTCTTTAACCTTTGGGAAACCGGGAATGCTCTTTATTACAAGCACGACTTTGAACAGGTATTAAAAGCCAAAGCTTACCCAGAAATAAAACGTTCCGATGACGGAAAAACGATAGTGACAATTAACAACCATGAATGCATTTATCACAAAGATCAGCTTTTACTTCAATGCCCATAAAATCAAAGTATTGATAGCGTTGGTCGTGTTCAACGGCATTCTCTTGCTCACGGCACACCAGTCAAAGGTACAACTGTTCGGCAAAGTAGAAGCGATGCAATACAGATGGACGACCTATACTAGGCTCTATAAAGAGCACATTGAGACCCGTAATCACTACTCACCTATCAGTGGTGCTGTGACAGAGTATCAATCGCTTGACTATCAATATGAATATTCAAAGTCTAAGGGAAACGAATACATTGTATTGAGCTATGAAAAACCAGTGACCATGCGCCACAATCGTATCTACTATCTAGATGAACAATGCAGTTTGCTCTTTTTCGGCAGAGCAGAGCGAACTCTAAAGAATATGACGCTCCGCTGTATTTACTAAAACAACATTGCTCATTGATGGAACAAAAAACCGAGCTGAATAATTTCAGCTCGGTTTTCTTTTATTTCGAAATAACGGGAAAGTGTTTATTCAGAAACGCCATCACGTGCGGAACATACTTCTAGGAATCAAATATCGGCGCACTATGCCCCACTCCTTCTTCAATCCACAACTTCTACTCATTAATAAACGGAAGTCTCGTTTAGCCACGACCTTACGATAAATATTTTGTTCCGATGTCGGCGGCTCGTAGGAAGAAAGCGAGAAATGCACATCGCCAGACACCAGTTTCAATGATGAATAGAGAGTTCCCGCCCCCGCATAATGGTGTGGGTTCAAACACCTAAAGACAAAAGAGCCCCAAATTAAAGGGGCTCTGAGTTACCTAATCTTCCACTAGGTTAAACGCGGAACTGACTGACTTGCTTGTCTAACTGTTGCGTCTGTTCTGACAGCATAGACAGTGACTGTTGCGCTTGGCTCACCACATCAACAATCGACGTGCTGCTGTCTGCGATACCTTGAACGTTGCTGTTCACTTCATCACTCACTGAGCTTTGTTGACCTGCTGCTGTCGCAATGTGCGTGTTCATCTCGTTCATACGTGCGATCGCGTTAAGGATTTCAGCCAAAGATTCTGTCGCCAAACCTGCCGATTGAATAGTGTCTTCGCTGCTGGTTTTACTGCCCTGCATCACTTCCACCGCCTGAGCAGCGCCTGCTTGCAGCTTCTCAATCATCGATTGAATCTCGCCCGTGCTCTTTTGCGTGCGGCTGGCTAAGGAACGCACTTCATCTGCCACGACAGCAAAACCACGACCTTGCTCACCAGCACGCGCCGCTTCAATCGCCGCGTTCAATGCCAACAAGTTGGTCTGTTCTGCAATGCCACGGATAACATCCAATACTGAAGCAATGTTGCTTACGTCATTATCTAGTGTGTTGATGACTTGGCTTGCACTTTCAATCTCACCCGCAAGATCACGAATCGCTGCGACTGTTTGCTCCAAAATCACATTGGTATTCGACAACTCTTCGTTCGCTGTTTGGCTTGCCAAAGCGGCTTCTGTAGCGCTGTCGCTCACGTTGCGACTGGTCACTTGCATTTCATGAACTGCTGCGGCAACAGCTTCGCTATCACGTTGTTGGTGAACCGTTGAATCTGCAATGGTTGAGGTCAACGAATTCAGGTTGTTCATTTCCTGACGCAATGTGTTTGCGCTTTCGACGACTTGTGACACTGTCGCTTGAATTTTAGTCACGAACTGGTTGAAGCCACCGGCAAGTTGACCAATTTCATCTTGCGAGTTGATGCTAATACGTTGGCTCAAATCCCCTTCTCCAGACGCAATTTGCACCATTGCTTCTTTGATGTCGTTGATTGGCTTCACAACAGTTTTTAGCAGTAATACCACCATAACAAGCGCTGCAATAATTACGATTGCGATGCCTGCTTCAAGAATAAGTTCTGCACGGAGCGCCGCTGCTGCGATATCCGTTTTTAGCGTCTTTTGTTTCGCTTCAATCGCATCTTTCACCACATTTAGTTGCTCACGTACCGCACCAAATTGGTGTTCAAATTCCGCTTTGTTTGACTCGTAATAACTTACCCACTGCGATTGTGGCTTGCTGATCATGGTTTCATAGCTTTGCAGCCATTTCTCACCTGTTGATACTAGCTTCTGCACCTCGCTACCATGACTGCGAGGCATTACCCCCGCATCGGACAGTGACATGACTTTCTTCATACGTGGCAGAGCTTTGTATGCGTTGTCTTTGTATTCAAATAGATGGTGGTCAATTTCCGCTTGAGACTGCGCCAGAGCTAAACCTTGAATCGCTGAAGTTGCTTGATAGAGGTCGCGATACGCATCTTCAATGGTAAAAAGGCTTGGGGTAACCTGCTCGTTAAGCGTGTCGCTAAGCTCGGTTTGTTTCCACATCGTGAGAACATTCAATACTGAGCTTAAAGTCAGTAATACAATCATCAAAGATAGAGGGAGAACTATCTTCTGCTTGATGGAAAGGTTGTTGAACATGAATAGATACCTTTTGTTTTATTGTTCAAATCACCATCGAGTTTATCAAACAAAAGGCGTATGAAATTATTTATACGGTGCAACGTCTTCTAATAATTTTTGTCTTTACGACTAATATTTTATATTCAGCAATTATCTGATTTATAAAATTATTTTTTCGTGGAGCGAGATCACATACTAAGAGCTTACTTATACCAACACCATAAAAGCCTCAGTGATGAGGCTTTGAATAGTTAAAGCAAAAGTACAGCGCGAAACGCTCACTGATACTGTTGATTAGATATTGAAGTGAACCAACAACGGCATTTCGACTTGGCAAACTGTCAGCCATGCGCCAACCATTTGTTTTGCGTTCGGACACAGACGGTAAAGGCATACGCCATCCTCCAGCCAATCGACTTTTGTATTCTGTAAGCGTTCATGAGTAACGAATTTTTTTACTTTGAGTTGCTCCAGAACTTGCCACTCAATGGTGTAGATACCGAGATCGTTATGCAGCTGTTGGTTCAAATCGAACTTGAGATCGGACAGCCAAACACCAATTTGTTCATCGACAGCATACGCGGCTGTGCCTTCAGTTTTCTCAAGCGTATATAAGGCGACGAGCGCTGACATTTCATCTTCATTAAGATCAAACAAAGAATACACATCGTCAACGACGTCATTTGTAGAGGTAACGGTATTCATAGTGATATTGGAAAGTAGAGAGCGGCAACACTTCTTTGGGGGTGTCCAATGAGCAATCAAGCGATCAGTGATCAGCGATCAATGTTCGAGGAATCATTAGGGTGAAGCGCTGCCTTTAGTTTTATAAACGAATTAATGAATGATGTAATAAAGCAATGCGCCCACACCACCGAGTTCATTCAGTGTCTCCGCCGCTTTACCATGCACCAACTCAACCTCAACATTAGCCATCAAAGCTTCGACGAGGATGAGGTCGAACGCATCTGATTGAATTGGGTAAGGCAAAAAGACTTTTCTTACCTGTCCGTTTTCCAGTGCTTCTAGTACATTTGCCAAGCCCGCTACGCCGCGACCACAAGTATCTCGACGAATCAGTAGTTCCAATACCAGTGTATTGTCATGCAGCTCTTCGTATTCATCCGCCAGCAGTTTAACTGTTCGTTCTAGCTGCTCTATGGTGGCATCAAAAGGAATTGGTTCGATAGAAACCAACTTTTCAGAAACCGTATGATGCAGCGCACCCTTTACGCGATGAGCGATTTTTAGGTTGCCGCCGAATACAATGCGATCAAACGTTGGGTCACCCATAAAGTAGCGATTGATTTCGTTCGCCGCTTCACGAATAACACGACGCTCAGAATCCAAGTCTCGACGCTCTGAGGCTTGAGTTCGCGACTTTCTTCCGCCAGGGCGAAGGAATACGCCCGATTCAATACTCGATTCCATCGTGCCCTCTCCCAAACTCGTCGGAACGTCTATGGAAACCACTCGGTGCTCCGTTTCAGAGAAAAGGATAACGAGATATTTGCCGTATCGATGGAGCTGAGAGAGTAAGTGCTTTACCTGAGGTTGGCCAAAGTACGCTTTTGTTTCGACAGGCATTGGCAGCTCGATCATGATGTCGTCAAGCAAATCAGTAAAGATCACCAAAGAACGTCCTGTCGGGCGCATTTCCAGTACCTTGTTGACCAATCGTTGCTCCACTTCTTTCCAAGTGAGTGTGGAATCAATATGTCGAATACCTTCGTCACCGTGCTCTTCACGCAATGCGGCCAGTTGATTGCTCACTTCGATCTGCCAAGCAGGGCGTTCACGATGATTGGCTGGATTTTTACTGTCAGTATTAATGTATAAGCTGAGAATTTTTGAACGATTGTCTTCGTGCAATAATAAGTAACATCGCAACACTTCAAAAATATCGTTAATCGTATTTTTCATAACTAACCTTTAATTATTAATCGAATCTCGAATGAATTACTTCCATTCAATCAATGATGATTAAATGAACACTGTTCATAAGTTGATTATTAAGCTAACAAAAATACCAATCAACCTAATGCACTCAGAGTGCATTTGAGGAAAAATAATCGGTTTGCAAAGCCTGTTTGGTCTGGCTAAGATCTAAGTGGTTAATTAATAGCGCTTGGTTAAATAACGATGACACCCAAACAATCACTCATGGATTTGTTCGGTCTTTCTGAAGAGTTCGCAACACAGCTACTTGAAGCTGGAGAAGTTCAAACCATCGAAGCAGGAGAAATTCTTGAGGTACAGGGACAGGAGTTAGAAAACTTTCTGTTTGTGTTTAGTGGGCTAATCAGCGTTTACCGACAGAACTTTGATGGTGCAGAACGCTTTGCGGGTTTTATTCCTCCAGGCTTTATGTACAGTGAATCGGCAATTTTGAATCAAACCAAATTGTATGGGCGCTACCACATCCAAGAGACCATGACCGCCCTTGTGCTGCCGATCAGTACAGTGTTGGAACTGTACGAAAACAGCCTAGAGTTTAATAAGTTAACGGCACAGCACCTTTCACAGAAGCTCTTATTTACCTCCCGTATCCTCTTTATTAGCCACGAGAGAAATTCCAATCGCAAAGTCGGCTTAGCACTAGACAGCCTCTACCGTGTAACGAATAAACGTTCCATCCCAATCTCGGTAGAAGATCTCGCAGGCATGCTGGGCATGTCTCGTAACACCGTCAGTAAGACGCTCGATTACTGGGAGGAGCAAGGGGCGATCACCAACAGTAAAGCCAGAGTGACGTTTAACTCAACAGAGCCTTTCTCCTCCATTACCGATGGCATGGTGTTTTAACCTTTATCAACCTATTCTCTCTCTACCTACTTATAAAAAGACGGCTTATCTCAGCCGTCTTTTTTGTTTTCTCTCATCTTCTCTTCTTGGTTTTATTTCTATTTTCTGCCATGTCACTTTACGTCTAATTCCCACACAGAAATAAACACTTACATTCTCCACAACATATTTATCACGCCAAATGCACTCTCAGTGCATCAGGTTTTAAATTGTCTATGCCACCATAAATACCGTTCGAGACAATAAATATTGGTTCGAATATTTCTTCACAGTGACGTGGCAATAAACATGGACTTGTTTAACGACTCTTTATTTTCAGGTTTTTAAATCATGTTATTAGCACGACTATTTTTATTACTCGCTATCATCGCTGAAGTTGCGGGCACTAGCCTCATGAATGTCGCAGGCAGCAATGAAGGCTACGCCGGTTATCTCGGCATGTACGTTCTTATTTCGCTCTCTTATTACTTCCTCTCTCTCGCAGCAAAAAAGATTTCCATTGGCGTGGCTTACGCCTGCTGGGAAGGACTTGGCATTGCCTTAATCACCATCGTATCCATGTTCTATTTCGATTCTCAGCTCAATGCACAAGAGCTGTTTGGTCTCGCGCTTGTCGTTGTCGGTGTGGTGCTAGTCACACTCGGTGAAGAGCACCACCAGCCAAGTAAGAAAGACGAACACGCAATGCTAATTCAACCTCACTAATTGCCTTGGAGTATAACCATGAACGCTTTTCTCACCGTCTCTTTCGGTTACGTCGTTTTGGCGGCACTGCTCGATATCGCTGCGAACATGTCTCTGACTAAATCACGCGGATTTGAACACAAGGGTTGGGGTATTTCTGCCATCGTTCTCGTGCTCGCTGCATTTACTTTACTGGCACAAGCCGTGAAAGAAATCGACCTCGCCATTGCCTACGCCAGTTGGGGAGCCATCGGTATTTTAGGAACCGCACTCGGTGGTTGGTTCTTGTTTAAACAAAAACTCAAACCAATTGGTTGGATCGGCATTTTTACGGTGATTGCTTCGGTGATCATCATGAAAACCGCTTAGTGACGCCACCATGATCACTGTTAGCGAGTCCGGTAAGCCAATCAACCTTGGCGAGCATCAGCAACCGCATTTGGCTCAGTTTTACGCGCTAAGCGAAGCAGAAAAAATCCATTGGCTGGCTCATACCAATACCGATGAGGTCGTCGATTTGCTCTCCTACTGCCCTTTAGGTTACGTGCAATATTGGATAGTAAAGATGGAGAAATATGGCTTCGACAAAGCCGCGAGCCATCTTTCATTTCAGTTGGGCTTTGTTCATTCGGAAGCAGAGCCCGCTGACGACTACCTCTCAACCGGTGTGTTGGAACACGTTAAGCAGCGCGTGGGATGGATTGTGTTACTCGCCATCTTCGGCATTTTTTCGGGCTTTATCATCGCCAGCTACGAAGACTTACTCAGCCAGCTGGTTTTACTTGCGATCTACATGCCAGTGATCGCGGCTGCAGGCGGTAACACAGGCTCTCAAGCTGCAACTTTGGTGGTGAGAGCATTAGCCACCGGAGAGATTAAAAACCGCCAATGGCGCGCCGTGCTGTGGAAAGAAAGCCGTGTTGCGCTCCTACTCGCAGGGATTCTGGCGCTGGTGATTGTCGGTCGAATAGCCCTGTTTACGCCCGCCGCTTCGTCGGAAGGATTTGGGCTGTCACTGATCGCTACCGCCGTTGCCATTGCACTGTTTATTCAAGTCACGATATCAACGGTATTAGGCGGCTTACTGCCCATTGTTGCGCGTGCGCTTAAGCTCGACCCAGCCATCTTGGTGAGTCCGGTTTTGGCGTCTCTCGTCGATATTTCAGGCATCTGGATTTATTTCAACATCGTTAATTTCATCTTGTTCTGATCACATCAGAAGACAACACAAACTCACTCATTCACCACTCCACCGGAAGGAAATTTGGAGTAATTTTTATGACTATAAAACCTTGGTTTAAGCAATCAACGTCAGAGATAGAGCAGCATTTGGCTACTGATACCAATACCGGCCTTTCTCATACAGAACATCAACAACGTCTCAATAAGTATGGTGACAACGCACTGGCGACGCACAAATCGAAATCGGCTTGGCAACTCTATTTTGAACAATACAAAAACCCTTTGATCTACATCCTATTGGTGGGTGCTTTAGTGTCTTGGTTTACCGGACACCTCATTGATGCCATTGCGATTGGCACCATCATCGTAATTAATACCGGCATCTCTTTTTGGCAGGAATACAAAGCCCAGAAAGGCATGGAAGCACTGCGCGATATGGCGGCACCAGAAGCGGATGTTCTGCGTGACAACAAATGGATACATGTTCCAGCTCGAACCTTAGTGCCTGGCGATGTGATTAAAATCAGCACAGGTGACATTCTTCCTGCCGATGTGCGCATTGTCGAAGCAAACCGCCTGTCGATCGATGAAGCGGCACTCACTGGTGAATCAGAACC
This sequence comes from Vibrio sp. L85, assembly GCF_963871815.1. Taxonomy (NCBI): domain Bacteria; kingdom Pseudomonadati; phylum Pseudomonadota; class Gammaproteobacteria; order Vibrionales; family Vibrionaceae; genus Vibrio; species Vibrio sp. L85. The sequence goes on along the minus strand of NZ_CAWMYL010000039.1, from coordinate 59,495 downwards.
TGTGACAAAGCAAGTCAGTGCGATCCATAGCAAACAAGTCAGTTTAGGTGACCAAATTAATATGGGCTTTATGACGACCATCGTCACGACTGGCTCAGGTTTAGGGATCGTCACCAACACGGGCATGCAGACGGAAGTCGGACGTATTGCGCACATGATGACACAAACTGAAACCACAAAAACACCGATGCAAGTGCGTATGGATACCTTAGCCAAAGCCTTGTTGTTTATCGGTTTGGGTGTGGTTGCCGTCATCTGTGCGATTGGTTTTGCTTACGGCATGGATTGGCTAGATATCCTAACCACGGGTATCTCGCTCTCTGTCGCAGCCATTCCAGAAGGCTTGCCTACCGTGCTCACCATTGTATTAACCATGGGCTCTACCAAGATGGCGAAGAACAACGCCTTGGTAAAACAACTATCTGCAATCGAAACCTTAGGCTCAACAACCGTCATTTGCTCCGATAAGACGGGGACATTAACGCAAAATCAAATGCAGGTGATGCAAGCTTATGACAGTTTTGGACGTTACTGGGAAGTGACCGGAAACGGCTTCCAACCGAAAGGTAAGTTTGTGCCTCAGAGTCACGGTGTACATGCTCTAGAAAGCTCTGCAATGAAGATGGGATTGATCGTTGCGGCGATGTCGAATGAGTCTGAGCTCGCCTTTGTCGAAGATGCATGGAGTGTACGAGGCAGCCCAACGGAGGGAGCGTTATTAGTGGCAGCCGCAAAGCTTGGAATTACGCCAAAGAATCTAGAGAAACAAGGTTATCAGATTCTAAAACGCTTCCCGTTTGATTCTGAGCGCAAGATGTCTTCGGTGATTATCCAAGATCCAAGCGGACAGCACTTTTTAGCCGTGGCTGGAGCGCCCGACTTTATGCTGAAGAAATCGAGCAACTATATGGTTGAAGGTGGATTGGTGCCGATGGAAGAGCAGCCAAACCGATTCAATGAACTCTCCCAGTGTATCGGCAAAGATCTCAGCAAGCGTTTTGATGGCGCGATTGAAAGCTTTGCCAAGCAAGCCTTACGTACTATGGCGGTCGGTTGCCGTCGATTGGACGAAGCTGAACTTAACGCAGATGTGAGCGAACTGGAAAACGACCTTAGTATGCTGGCGGTATTTGGCATCATGGATCCACCTCGTCCAGAAGTCCGCTCTGCGGTAAAAGAGTGTTACAACGCTGGCATTCGCACCGTGATGATTACCGGAGATCACGCAGCAACGGCGGCGGCGATTGCCAAAGACATCGGTATCATCAATGGACAATACAAACGTGTTGTCACGGGTACTGAGCTCGATAATATGAGCGAGCAAACCTTAGAATATGCCTGTGAAGAAACCGCAGTGTTCGCCCGAGTGACGCCAGAGCACAAACTGCGCATCGTCCAAGCGCTGCAAAGAAACAACGAAATTGCCGCCATGACCGGAGACGGTGTCAATGACGCACCAGCACTTAGAAGCGCCGATATCGGTGTCGCTATGGGTATTACGGGAACCTCTGTCGCCAAAGATTCCGGCGATCTGATCTTGCTGGATGACAACTTCAGCACCATCGTCCGAGCGGTGCGCCAAGGTCGTCAGATATTCGATAACCTGCGTAAGTTTATCCGCCAAGCGCTAACCGCAAACGTAGCAGAAGTCTCGGTGATTCTGTTTGCATTCTTAGTGATGGGACCAGAGGCTATCCTTCCGCTAACGCCGCTGATGATTCTTTGGGTGAACTTGGTATCGGATGGTTTGCCTGCACTAGCATTAGGGGTTGAACCAAAAGAAAAAGACCTGATGGAGCGGAAGCCACGTAAGCGTGACCAAGGCTTCTTCTCCGATGGTTTAGGAGCCCGAATCGTGATTCGTGGTTTAGCATTAGGCGGAGTGAGTTTTGGCGCTTTCTTAATGGCTTTGAGTCATGGTTTCAGTGCCCAGTATGCACAGAGCGTAGCGTTTCTTACTTTGATTTTTGGTCAGTTGTGGCACTTGTTTGATAGCCGAACGTTCACGTCTCTGTATCGAGTAAACCCGTTTACTAACAAGTACCTGCTAGGCGCTATCGCCACATCGGCAATTCTGTCATTGGGGGTAATATACACCAACTTAGGTCAGCTAATTTTTAGCACCGAGGCAATTGAGCTTAGGCATCTTGCCATAATTCTAGGCATTGCAGCACTGCCAACCGCGGTACTGTCTGCCATCAAAGAGCTCACCAAAACTAAGGTTCTTTGATCGTTAACAAAAGACATTGACCTTAAACCATCCACATAAATTATCTTAGAGGGGCTCGTCCCCTCTTTTTCCGTTTTGGCAGGTTACATTCACATCTTCACCATTAAGCATCTCCATCATAGGTTCAATTTGAACATTACCCCACACGACAAAGCCAAAGCACAATAAGGGGAGCAAGAGATGAATAAGGGATTTGAACGTACCGAGCTTGCCGCGTTGAATCGCTGTGGGTCTGAATACTTTGACGCCTTTTGGTGGGAACTGACCTTCGATTAAGCCACGTACGCCAAGTGGCAACATCAATACCGCAGCAAGTAAAAACACGGACAGTGGCACCCAAAAGAACAGTATGTGAACCAGAAGTTCTAAACCTGACATACCGAACACTTCATAACATTCCGGCGCTTCGGCGACTGCTTGCAGCAGAGGCTCTCCCTTAAGCTTAAACAGCACACCAGCTAGAACGCAAAATACGCCAGCGATAGCGACTCTGGTGATCTTTTCTTTTTTGCTGTACTGCGGTGCGTATTCCTTCATGCCCTTGCCTATCAAGATAAAAACCGAGAGAGATAGCTTAAGAATGGCACGCCAGAGCGCAAATGTGTGGGTGGCTTTTGGGACGCACAATGGCGAATAATGAAACAGAAAGAAAACAGCCTCAATATCGCCATTGAGGCTGCTGGAAAGTTCATGAGTCCGGTTTAATCATCGAACAACAAGTTGATTGCAATTGCCATCAAAACTAAGCCTGAGATTGGCAGCAAGACACCCAATGGTGAGCGCTCGATATAAGGCAGATTCTCTGCAATCAATAAGCCCCACTCTGGTTCTGGCGGTTTAACGCCAAGTCCGATAAAACTCAGAGAAGTCAGGCTGAGCGTAATGTAAGGCAAACGTAGAAACGCGTGACGAATCAATGGCGGCAGCACGTAAGGCAACAAGTAGTAACGGAGTACTCGCCACTGACTGGTTCCCCAAATGGGCGCAAGATGCGTGTAAGGCTGCGCTTTGGCTTCCATCAACAAGCTCGCACAGTGCGCTGCTAATGGTGCCCATGACACCATTACAATCGCAATCAAGGCACTGTTTGGGTTCATCCCCGTTAGACCAGCAATCAACAGACCCGCCACAATGTATGGCACACCTTTGGTGATCTCAATTAAGCCTTGGCTATAACGAGTCACGAAGCCGAGCAGCAAACCAATCACCAAACTTAGGAAGGTCGCGATGATGCCCATTTTGATTGTCGACATCATACCGCCACCTACACGCGCAAGCAGATCTCGTCCAACCGCATCGGCACCAAACGGTGCTGCTAAGCTTGGCGATTCAAGGCGGGTAAATTGGATGGTGTAAGGATCGCGCATTAACGCCCATCCCGCACAACCAATCAGCAAGACAAAGATTGTCGCACTGACGATACGTTTGGTGGTGCTTTGGGTAAAACGGAACGTGCTGTGGCTGCTGATCAGCTTGCCACTTGTGACACTGTGCCCGAGTAACCAGCGTTGCAATAAGATGCTCGCACTGCTGATCAACATCGAGAACACCAGCAACACCAACAAGCCACCTTGCAGCATCGGCAGATCTTGTGACTTCGCTGCGCCTAAGATTAGTCGTCCGATACCCGGAATGGAAAACACTTGCTCCACAGCAACCGCGCCGCCGGTTAAACCGATCACCGTCATTGCGATTTGAGGAATCAAGTTACTAACGGCACGCCACAAGGCAAAGCGTAAGATTTGAAACTTACTCACGTTCGCCGATAGCCAAGTGATCACCCAAGGCTCATCTAGTACACGCTTGAGGCTGTCATTGAGCAAGCGCCCGAACAAGCCAGCAGCAGGCAATGCCATTGCCAAACTTGGTAGCCAGAGGTTTTGCACGCCTTGCCAACCATAAGGCGGGAACCAGCCCAACCAAATGGAAAACACCATGATCAGCAACGAAGCAATCACGTATTCAGGCAGTGAGACCAATACCGAACTGAGCGTGTCATGATGTTTGTCTAAACGATTCTGTTGCCAACGACGCACAGTGTAAAGCACACTCGCCATGCACATTACAAATGCCATGCCTAACGCTGTAAGCATCAGTAATAGTGACGTTTTTGCGGTTTGTTGAACGCTCTCCATCACGGATGCGCCACTCACCCAAGAGACACCTAAGTCACCTTGCATGGCAAGCGTCAACCAATCCCACAGTCGCTCAGCAGCGCTGCGGTCAAGTTGAAGATCTTCTCGAATAGCTTGCAGAGCTTCTGCCGTCAGCAATTGTTGAGCACCCGCACGGGCACGGAGGATTGATTGGCTTGGGTCGATACCTGCAATATCCGGCATCAAACCCACCAGCACAACCACTACCCCGAGTGACAGGAAGCGCGACAAAAAACGCGTAAACCATTCAGGCATACAAGCGCTCCAACGAGAACGCATGTTGGCAACAGACGACATCGAGTTAGTTCACCTCAGTAAACTGGTCGATCAGGCGACGCTCACGTGGGTCACGTTGTGCATTCTTCACGCGGTCACTCTCACCTTGGATTACACGCTCGTGAAGCAGTGGAATCACAGCGTATTGCTCAAGGATTTTGCTTTCTGCTTCGATTATCGCTTGTTGGCGTTTCTCACCCAATGGCTGACGATCAGCGTGTTTCAATGCTGCGTCCACTTCTTCAGAGCAGAACTGACCTAGGTTGTAAGAACCTTTACAACTAAAGTCACTTTGCATGTACGCTACTGGGTCACCAGAATCCAGCACTGTTGCACGTGACAACAAGAACGCATCGAACTTACCTGCTAGTGCATCGTTTTCGATTTGTGCGTATTCACGAACGTCTAGTTCAACCACAAAGCCAGCCGCTTCAAGTTGTTGCTTTAGCAGCACCGCCACTTCTGGCAACTCAGCACGGTCGGTAAATGTACCGATGGTGATCTTCTCACCGTTCGCGTGGCGCATTTCCATGGTTTCCATACGAGGGTTCGCATCACGAATTGGTTGAGCCCATGCCAATGCAGGACCTAACAGACCTTTCGCTGAATCGGCGTGGTTCTCGTAAACCGTTTTGATGATTTGCTCACGGTTAACCGCTTGAGCCGCTGCTTTACGCAAACCGAACTGGCTAAACACATCTGATTTATTGTTTAGGTAAAGCGTGTTGGTACGTGGCATTGCGACTTCGTGCAGCTGTGAAGATTCCATCATCGCGATTTGCGAAACAGGAACCGCTTCAACTACATCCGCCTCACCGGTACGCAGTGCAGCAGCACGAGCAAAACCGTTTGGTACGTATTCAGCAAAGATACTGTCTACTTTTGCTTTTTCGCCCCAGTAACCGTCAAAACGCTTCAGTTTCGCGCTGGTTGTACCGTTGATTTCTGTCAGAACGAATGGACCCGTACCCGCATTGATTGGCACAACACGACCGTTTTCTTGATATGCAGCACCAGAAAGGATCGCTAGCTGTGGGCTAGAAAGACGGCTTGGCAACAGTGGATCGTTAAAGGTCGTTTTGATTTCAACAGTGAAGTCGTCCAATGTGCGAACTTGCCATTCGATACCGTCCAAGATGCGTGGCTTTGGTGCAGCATCTAATGCTTTTTGCAGAGAGTTCACAACCGCGTTGGCATCAAGGTCAGAACCATCGTGGAATTTCACGCCCTTACGTACCGTAAATTGCCACGTCATCGGGTCAACTTGTTCCCACTCTGTTGCCAGCATAGGCTCTGCTACCGACTGATCGTTAAGGTTCACTAGCGTTTCTGCCGTGCTCCAACGTGACAGTTTGAACGCGTCATCTGAAAGTGGTGACAAACCTGTGCGTGGTGGTTGCATCATGGCAACGCGAATTTCCGTTGCTTGTGGTGCGGCTGCTTTTTCCGCTTCTGGCTTGCTTTCGCCAGAGTCAAAACAACCCGTCAGCAGTGCGCTTAAAGCCAGCGACAAAGCTAACTTGGGAGTACTAAGGTGCATAAGAAACCTCTCCAATGGTTTTTGTGAATTCATTACTTTTGTGTTGAGCGCTCATCAATGCTCTCGTGATCAAGTGTGATGGGTTATTTGTCACGTTTTGTGCTGTGCCGTGCTCGACAACGCGTCCTTTGTCTAACACTAGGATTTCATCGCATAGGGTTTGTGCCGCATCGAGGTCATGTGTCACCAAAATCAGGCGCATCTGACGACTCTTTTGAATGCCTGCCAACAAGTCGAGAATCTGTTTACGACTGACGGGGTCTAGGCTGCTGGTTGGCTCATCGGCAACCAACACGCAAGGCTCAACAATCAAAGCTCTGGCGATAGCCACACGTTGAGCTTGCCCAACAGATAACTGCTGCGGGTTACGATCCAACAATGTGAGATCCAAACCGACATCCGCTAAGACCTTTTCCACCTTCTCGTTAAGCTCTTGCGTCAAACCAATGTTGCTTAGCGGCTCCAGTAAGATCTGGCGAACGGTGTAGTACGGATTCAAGCTAGACTGCGGCTCTTGTGGGATCAGCTGAATGTGCTGACACAACTCTTGTCGCTGCTTAGCCGAGCTACGCGATAACGGATAACCACACACATACACTTCACCAGATGTGGGCTTACGAAGACCGAACAGAAGCTCAATCAAGGTCGATTTACCCGCACCAGAAGGACCAACAATCGCAATGTTCTTTGTGTCGATAGCAAGATCCAATTGTTCGAGCGCTTTGAACGGTTTGCCCCCTAACCAACTTGGTTTGGAGTAATAGTGAACACTGGCTTGCTCAAAGCGAACTTCCGCCGATTTAGGCTGCGTGTGTCCGCTCAAGTTGTGCTTAGTCAAAATAGGCTCCAGAGATGAGGTTAAGGCAGCAGTTGCGCAAGTTGTTGGCAGAAAGGATGCGAACTTTGCTGAATGGCTTGCCACGGTTCGCCATAAGCCACCATGGTGTTGTCCGCAATCACCAAGACTTTGTCACACGCCAAAGCCGCAGATAGATCGTGCGTGATCAACAAACCACTGATGCTGCGTTGCTGAACACTGCTGCGGAACAACTCAAGGATCTCCGCTTCGGTGATTGGATCGAGCGCACTGGTGGGCTCATCCGCGATGATCAAGTTGGCACTACCAAGCAACGCAATGGCAATACAAATACGCTGGCGCTGACCACCAGATAGCTGGCTTGGATGCTGCGCTAAGGCTGCTTTTGGATCCGCAAATCCGAGTTGAGACAGCAAGGTCATCACCGTTTCTCGGTTTGCTGAAGACAAGCGTGTTTTGTTGCCCGTCAATGTCAAACACAGTTGTTGTTCGACAGACGCCAATGGATTCAGCGCTTTAAGTGCATCTTGGAAAATGACCGCGGGACGCTGCGATTGACTCCGTTGCAGCATGGCAGTTTGTGCGACTTCACTGCTGTTAAGCTGGATACTTCCGTCTACCCAAATATCAGACGGCAAAAAACCTGCGACGGCTTTCGACAACATGGATTTACCAATGCCGGAAGGTCCCATAATGGCAAGAACTTCACCTTGAAACAGCTCAAAAGAAATGTCTTTGAAGAGTGTGCGTTCTGAGTCTGTAAGGCTGAGATTATTAACGGAGAGTATTGGTTGAGAAATCACGACATCAAACTAAATGTAACAATATAACATAACGATAGTATCACGCAGGTCTGAGCAAGAAAACAACTCAGAGGGGTTATTTCATCACCTTTTTCACGCTTTTATCAACATGGGCAGATGGCTCCGCCCTTGTGATAAAAAATCGATTGTAAAAGCGTGAATTACTGACACTTTTGTTTTACTTGATCGAGGGATGGGAACAAGAAGACAAAGCGCCCAACGTAGAACAAGGTGAATGCCAGCCACAAACCGTGATTGCCCCAATATTGCACCGCAATAAATTGCGTCACTAAGAACAACACCATGGTTAGGAAGGTAGAGTTACGTACTGGTCGCGTCGTCCCTGTGCCGGTGAAGATGCCGTAAAACGTAAGACCAAAACCAGCAACCAACGGGAATGCCAATAACCAAGGGCTCATGTCTAGGTACAGCGCAACAAGGTTTGGCAAAGTGGTAAACAACGTCACCACTTGGTGTTTGAACAGCACCAACAGCAAGGTCAATACAACAACGAACGCCGCGGTCCATTGCGTGTTTAGCTTAATCACGTTATCAAGCAATGTTGGATTCTTCTGCCCTACGGCTTTACCTGCAAAGACGCTCGACGCATTCGCCACACCATCGAACATATAGCTGACGATGAAGGTCACTTGCATCAAGATTGCGTTCGCCGCGAGCACATCAGAACCAAGCTGAGAGCCTACACGCGCCATCATGTTGAAGAATACCAATAGACACACAGTACGAAGCAGCAGATCCATATTGGAAGACGCGATAACTTTGAGATCTTTACGCGTCATTTTCGCTGTTTGAATGTAATCAAACAGTGGGAAGCGACAGGTTTTCAACACCAGCACCGCACCAATAACAAACGTCGAGATTTGCGCGATAAGTGTCGCCACCGCAACACCAGCAATGCCCATATCGAAGTACAACACAAATACGATATCCAGCACGATGTTCAGCACGTTACCAAACACTTGCGTGAACAAGGTTTCTTTGGCTTTCGCCTGCCCCATCAACCAACCAATCACGGTGTAGTTCAGCAGCACAAACGGCGCACCAAAGATCATGATATCGAAGTAAATCTTCGCGTTTTCTGCCACGACGGCATCAGGGGAGATAATCAGCTCTGCCCCCATCCAAATCACGGACTGCAACGCAATGAAAATCAAGCCAAGGCAGAGCGAAAGCACGAAAGGACGGAACAAGCTGCTCGCTTGATCTTCTGGGTTATTTTTACCTAATGCGATTGCACTTTGCCCAGTCGTACTGACGCGGAAAAAGCCAAACAGCCAATACAAGGTATTCATGATAACGGTGCCGATCGCCACACCACCAATCATCTCAGCCACACCGAGTTTACCGATCACCGCGGTGTCCACCGCCCCCAATAATGGTTGGGTAACCGTAGAAACAATGAAAGGAAATGCGATTTTAAAATAGTCTTTATGAGTCAGGTTCATGATTTGAAAAAGTTGGTTAGAAAAGTGCAGAACGCATGAAGAAGCGGTTTAAGTCATCTCACCACCGAACTGCATTCTATTTGTTTAATGAGCTCAAGTTAACCACAAAATGGGAAAAAGAATGAGAACGAAAATCAATAAAATAGTTAACCCATCAGCTTTATTGCCACCCTATGCATCTCAACAGGTAAACGGATAAATCGTCGATAAATAACCACACTAACAGTAATGAACAATGTTCAAATGCTACTAATGTTATGTTATAACAATCGAAAATTTTCGCATCATTTTAATCATAGGTAATCGGATGTCCATATTTGGATCGTTTTCTCTTTCTAGATTACGCCTAACTCTTACTGCTCTCTCGCTGCTGTTTTCTTGTTTTGTCCACGCCCACCCTCATTCTTGGGTGACAATGGAAACCAAAATCAATATCAAAGAAGATAAGATTCAATCACTCTCAATGAACTGGGAGTTTGACGCCATGACCACGGCTTACATGCTCGCGGGAGAAAAGCTCACCGACGAAAATCGAGATGAGGTACTTTCGACCCTCTCTAGTCAGGTGATTTACAACCTGTTATCAAGCCATTACTTCACCTACTTTTATACCGACGATGAACCGATTCGCTACAAGATGGTGGAAGAAGGGTCTATCGAGATGAATGGTGCAAAAGCAACATTGAAGTTCAATCTTGAACTCGCTAAGCCCACCAGTATCTACACACCTGATCTGCGTCTGCTTATCTTTGACCCAAGCTACTTCGTAGATATGAGCTGGGAACATAAGCACGCCATCACCATCAATAAGCCTTACTCTGATCGTTGTCATATCGACGTGGTTGAACCAAACCCAACGCCTGAGCAAGTGACTTACGCGATGTCACTCTCTGTTGATGCAGATCCAGATAACGAACTCGGTCAGCTATTTACCCAAAAAGCCCTCTTCACCTGTGATCCGGAGGAGAAGTAATGGGAAACTCGCCAGTCTTCAAACGCGCTCTGTTCGCTGTGTTTAGCGTAATGCTATTAGCCATTACTCTGCATATTTGGAATCACTTCCCTGCTTACTGGATGCAGTTGATTCGGTTTCAACGTGACACGGTAAACTCGCTCAGTGAATACCTGATGCTCATCAGCCAAGGGCAACTGTTGTACGGTTGGTACTTGTTAGGGTTTAGCTTTCTGTATGGTTTGCTGCATTCAGTTGCCCCTGGACACGGTAAAACGACAGTGACGTCAATGAGCCTGATTCATAGCTACCGTCGTCGACAAGCGCTTGTTTTGGTCGCGATTATTGCCGCCTTACAAGCCGCGAGCGCGTGCATTCTTTTCGTGATTACCGCCAAGATTGCCGAGCAGTTTGCTTTCAGCCTTTCCGATAATGTTCGTCTGCTGACGCAAGGTTGTGCGGTGTTTATTATCTTATTGGCGTTGAAAGAGTTTGCGTCTGTGGTTAAACGCCGTATCAAGCAAACACCCTCTCAAAAAGATGATGATTCCGAAGGCTCTAACGGCAATATTTCATGGAAAGCACTACTGCTTATCGGCTTTCGCCCTTGTACTGGCGCGGTGCTGGTTCTGTTTCTCTCTAACATGTTAGGCAGCTTAATGTGGGGCATGATCGCGACATTCGTGATGGCTTTAGGAACAGCAATGACCAACTCGATATTGGTGTTCAACGCTTTAACGATTCAACGCCAAATGAAAAACCACAGCGCCAAACCTAATGCCAACTTGAGCGATACGCTTAACCTTGTTTTGGCAGTTACTATGGTGGCATCGGGTTTTATTCTCTATAACTTTGCCAGCGTGGCAGGATTGCAGAACTTCGTCAGATAAGTACCGGCAGCAATAAACGCAAAAGTCCCAACACTTGATTGGGGCTGAATTTACATTGGTTTGTATTTCAATACTGCGTGTTACTTAGGCTCGCGCAACAGGTACAGCATCAGCTTCAATGGCGTTTTCGCGATAATGCTGTGAGGCAAATGCGCGTCCATTAGCAACCAAGCGCCAGCTTTTAGTTCCTTCGCCTCTTCTTCTAACGTGAACGTACATTCTCCTTCGAGTATTTGGGCAATCGCTGGTACAGCTGCAGTATGTTCGCTCATTTCTTCACCTTCGGCGAACCCGAAGATAACACCTCGCAAACGCTCACTTTTGTACACAGGGCAACTCGTGATACCTGCTTTGGGGATATCCACTTCGCTGGCGAGATCTTCATATAAAGTGTATTCAAACATGATTTAGCTTTCCTTCTTTCTTGCGACAAGCGTTATCGCAGATAGGTTCTTTTCGTGCTTACGGAAAATCTTACGCATGCCTAACACACGCTTTCTCGCTTGCGGTTTAGTCAGTACGTTTTTCACGATTTTTAAGAACCCACTCAAGCCTTCATCGGCGATAACGCGTTTTGGTTCGAGTAAATGCATTGGAGCAACGGCTTCAAATTCAACGACAAACCCATTCTCTTCCATCAGAGCTTTCCACTCTGCGGGTGTGATGGGTTTGGCGGGGTGTTGAATGGTCTCGGAAACTTCTCTTTGAATTGCGCGCTTTTTATCTTCATCGATAGTATCTGGCGTAATGCACAGCTCATGGATACCGTAACGACCATGAGTTGCGAGGATTCGAGCAGCCTCAGCAATAATTTCATTTTTACGCGCATCGGATTGCATCGTCAGCATAGCTTCGCCATAAACCACAGAAGCGCATTCTGGCTCTAACCCTGTCTCTTGTGCATTCCCGACCTGACAACGTTGGTTTGCACCCTGTAAGTAAGAGCGAACAATCTCCGCTGCCTGCTCATTTTGTTCGATTGCGGTGTAGCTTGCAGGGGATTTTTCCAAGCACAAACGTGCCGTGTAACCCATACCGGGCGCGAATTCGACAACGCGGTCACCACGAGTAATCGCCAACCCTTGCAACATTTTTTGTGTCAGCTCTTTGCCACCAGGACGCAGCACTTTCTTACCCAGTTGAGCGAGTACCCAGTGTCCCGGTGTTTTTGTCACTTCTCGCCCTTCATTGGGCATCGCTAATCGTTTAGACATAATGACTCCTAAGCAAAGATGGCGACGGGAACAAAAAGAACGACCAGACCGCACAAGGCAACCCATCGAAATACGTGGCTAATACCGTCCATAACTGTTCTCCTTTCTCAGGTTGGATAAGTTGGCACATTAATCAATAATGATTATTATTTGTATCTTATCCCCCAATTCCGAATTTGCTGCTTGATAATTATCAAGCTAAGGAAAACAGCGTGCCCGGCTCTATTGTTTCGCTCCTTAACGAAGAAGAAAAAACGCAACTCTTTTCAAAACGCTCGCCTTTGCATTGCGATGCAGGACATCAACTGTTTGAACGTGGGGAACCTGCGGAAAATATGTATTTGGTAGAGAGAGGAAAAGTCTCGCTGTTTCGTTTGATGCCAAACGGCGACGAAAAGCTGTTTAGAGTGTTTATGGCGGGAGAAATGATTGCGGAAATGGCGATGTTTATGTCCCCAAGAACCTATCCGATGAGTGCTCGCGTCGATCAGGATACGGAGTTGTCTGTGTTCCACTACCAAGATGTGTTAACGGTGTTTACTCAGTCTCCGCAAACTTCATTAAAAGTCATGAACTACATGACCAATCGCATCCACCAGCTGATGGATACCGTGAACATTTTGACGCAAGTAAACGCGAGTCAAAGACTGGTGATGAAATTGGCTGACTTCTATCGCGCTCAATCAAGAAGCGAAGGGAAAATCACGTTACCCGTGACAAAAAAGCTGCTTGCAACACAGCTAGGAATGACGCCAGAGACGCTTTCTAGAACGTTCAAAAAACTGAAAAACGATGGTTTTATTACTGAGTGCGAAAGTCATATCACGCTGCTAGATATTCCCGCCATGTGCGAAGCCGTGGAGTTAGCTCCAGAAATATTCCAGCAAGATTGAGAGGCAGCCATCAGCGGTGTTTGCTGACTTGAACAATCCACCACTACCCAAAAGATGTAAATGAGATGCATTATTAATTGATAAAGATCAAATCTGGGTGAGTAAATCTTGTTCATCATACTGCGATAATAATGATAACCATTCCCACTTGGAGTGCTAAGAGCTTTTATTTTTAGTGCGATTTTTCTAAGGAAATGCAGTATGTCTCTTTTAAAGCCAAGGGTGGCACCTTTTACATTATTGCTGCCAACGCTTATTGCCCCTCTCACCTATGCATCTAGTGATGCCGAACAACAAAAGCCCACGGCAAACACACAAAAAATGGAAACAGTTGTCGTCGTTGCGTCTCGTATGGAACAGTCTATTTCTGACGTCGCAGGTAGTGTGGCGGTTGTCAGCTCAGAAGATATTGAAAAGCAGATGGCAAACAATATCGAAGAAAGCCTACGTTACATACCGGGCGTCAGCATGAATGGCAACTCACGTTTTGGGGCGTCAGATTTCAATGTCCGAGGAATGGACGGAAGCCGGGTTAAAGTTCTAGTCGATGGCGTAGAACAACCCGTCGCTTACGGTTCAGGAGTCAGCGGAACTGTGATGAATGTTCTTGGCAAAGGTCAAGGGCAAGTCGAAGTTGATACGCTCACCGCCATTGAAGTTAACAAAGGTTCGTCTTCAAGTTTGTACGGCAGTGGTGCACTCGGCGGCAGCGTTTTGATGAGAACAAAATCCGCGGATGATCTCCTCCAAGGCGAAGAAGGTAATGCGAGTGTCGACGCAGGGTATCAATCTCGCGACGGCAGTTACAAAGCAACCGTAAACGCGGCTCGCCAGTTTAATGAAGACCTTAAAGGGATGATTATCTTTACTCACCGCGATGGTGACGAACTGGAAACGCATGGCGATGGGGCTGATATCACTGGCGAAGGTCGCGGTAAAGCCGATCCGATGAACTACACATCAAACAACATTTTGTCTAAGTTAGAACTTCAAGCCAGTGAAAAGCATCATTTCGTGTTTACTGGGCAGTACTTCGAACAAGACTCGGATGGGAAAAGTCGTTCTCTAGAAGGCAGCTCTAGTGGCTTCAATAAATATTCTAACTATCATTTCGAGGACACTCAGCGCAGAGGCCGCGTTGGCATTGAGCACACTTGGAATGCTCAATACTCCGCTTTTGATCGCCTAACTTGGCAAGCAAACTGGCAGATTTCGGAAGCGAAAAACACCACCAAAGATACGCTAACCAGTTCTTTCCCACCTTGGACCAGCACCGATCGAACCAGACAACGTAACGCGAAGGATACATCGCTCCAGCTGGATGTACAGCTCGATAAATCGTTCGTGCTAGGAAACACAAATCACGACTTTATTTACGGAGCAACCTTAATCGACAGCGAGTTCAAGCTCGAAACTCGTGACACGGATAATAAAGGGAAAGACACCAGTGGCGTTGTTGAAATGCCACCAAAAACTGACGTACGCAAAGCTGGGCTTTTCGCGCAAGATCAGATGTATCTTATGAATGACCGCTTGATTGTAACCACTGGTCTTCGCTACGACATGTTCCAATACCGACCAACCAAAGATCATCGTAATATCGACGGCAACCTAGGTGAATACAAAGATCTCGATACAGATGCAATCACAGGACAATTGGGGGGCGTGTTCCACTTTACCGATACCACCAGCGCCTTCGCTAAATACGCGCGTGGTTTTAAAGCACCAACACCAGAAGAGCTTTACTACAGCTTTGAGCGTAATCCCGTCCCTGGAATGCATGTTGTAGTGCTTGCAAACCCTGATTTGAAGCCCGAATCCAGTGATTCTATTGAACTGGGTGTTCGCCAGAACTACCAAGCGTTGAACTGGGAATTAGCAGCGTACTACAACGATTACAGTGACTTCATTAACTCGACATCTTGGACTGAAGTGCACCAAGGTACTCGATACATGTACAGCAAAAACGAGAACATCGACAACGCGAAAATCTACGGTGTGGAATTCTCAAGTGCCCTGCAGCTCGGAGCATTAATGCCTGTACCAAATGGCACTTACTTACGTGTCAGTGGTGCATGGTCTGAAGGTGAGGATAAAGACTCAGGAAAAGCCATAGACAGTGTCGCACCACTGAGCGGGGTATTGGGTCTTGGCTTCGACCAAGCCAATGCACTGTACGGCTGGGAAACCACCTTAACGGCTGTTGCTAGCAAAGATGGCAGCGATTGGAGCAATAAAGATAACTTGTCAGCACCAGGCTACGGCATCGTTGATGTTACCGCCTATGCGCAACCAATCAAGAACCTAACCATTCGAGGTGGTGTATTTAACGTATTTGATAAGAAATACTGGAACTACAGCCGTGTGAAAGGGTTAACACCAACGTCCGTTGCAAATTCAGACTCGTTAACTTCGCCAGGTATCAACTTCGGCGTGAACGCGAAATACGTTTTCTAAAGCACATTTATACTATTTAGCCCCTTCTTCTACGGAGGGGCTTTGATTTATCAAACATACCCGTATTTGTTCATGGTATGTAAGGTGAAATACATGAAAAAACTCTTATGTTTGGCACTCGCTTCTTTGGTCACGATGCCCTTGCATGCTGAAGATCGCATGCTCAGCGCAGGCTTTGGGGTAACAGAAATCATTTATGCATTAGGCGCGCAAGACAAGCTAGTCGGTGCAGATTTTACCAGTAGACATTTGATTGAAGGCAATGAAGACATCGCACAGTTAGGCTTACATGTTCGTCTCTCTGCTGAAGGAGTAATGGCACTGCGCCCTACCCACTTGATCGGCACTGATGAAATGGGACCACAAACTGCCATCAAACAAATTGCGAAAAGTGGTGTCGAAGTGGTAACAATCCCTTCAGGGCAACATGTCCCTCAGCTGTTGTCTCGAATAGACACTCTGGCAGCAGTCATGGGGCATCCTACTGAAGCCAAGCAGCTAAAACAAAGCGTGACATCAGAAATTGAGAAACTAGAACACAAACAATGCCAAACCAAGCCAAAAGCTATTTTCTTTATGCTTGACCGCTCTGGAGCAACACGCGTCGGTGGCGCTGATACGGCAATCGACACCATCATTACTCTCGCAGGGGCGATTAATCCTGCACAAGCACACTTTAAAGGCTATCGCTCAACCAGTATGGAAGCGATGTTAGAGATGCAACCCGACTACATTTTAGTGAGTCAAAGAGCGTGGGATATGTATCAGAGTGCGGATAAGATTCTGGACAAGTTGCCGGTTCTAAAATCAACGCCAGCCGGCATCAACAAAAATATCCTTGTCGTACCAAGTGGCGCCTTATTGGGTGGATTTGGGCTAGCAAGTATCGAGGTAGCAAAAGAGCTCAATCAAACGTTTTGCCCTCAATAATCAAGCGTTGCTTAAAAACAAAAAAACAGCTCCTAATGAGCTGTTTTTATTGCTTCTGAAAGCGATATCTAAGTGCAGGTATTACGCCTTCTTCACAAACTGCGCCGTCACCATCATCTCGCCAGCACCATCGACTTTACAATCTAGTTGATGATCTTTGCCGTCTTTAATACGACGAATCACAGCTTTGGTGCCGATCTTCAGCACCAATGAGCTGCCTTTTACTTTTAGATCTTTGGCTAACGTGACCTTATCACCTTCCTGCAGCAAAGTGCCGTTGGCATCTTTCACGTTTACGGCGTCTTCTTCTGCTGCCTGAGTCGGGTTCCACTCGTGTGCGCATTCAGGGCAAACTAAGTGGTCTTGATCTGGATAAACGTATTCTGAGTTACAATTTGGGCAAGGAGGTAAAGACATAAATAATCACGAGCTAATGAATTTGCCAATATGGTAATGGTAATTGCTCACCTTATCGAGCCTATTTGCAAACTATCGTATATATCGAAAAACAAAGCTGATTGAAAACGGCGTCATCTCTTACCCTAGGACAACGCCGTTTGATGCGCCGAACTACATAGACGATTCAAACAAGCCTGTAATACCTTTCAAAGGGAAAAGCCTTGCTTGATCCAACCCTCTCAACGTTACCGTATTGAGGTCGTCAATAAAGAAACGACTGGTCATCGTGTGTTTGCCACCATTAATGAAAATCTCGATGACAGAATTGTCGATATACATCTCAATCGTCTGCTTAGCGTCCAATCTTGGTGCTTTTCGAATGCCACCAAATTCCTCTGCGTACAAGTGCGACATGTGACGACGGTCCAGCATAAACTCATGCTCTGTCGCACTAAAGACGATGTTATCACCTTTGAGGTTGCTCAGCTCAAGTTCAAAGCCATCGCCCACAAGGTCTAATTGGATCAAACAACTGGTGCTTTCCAGTGTATGGGATTGTGCAAAGATCACCTCTTCTTTTCTTAAACTTTTCAGCTCAGGGAGCGGAGTTTGAACAAGAAAACCATCTGTCAACGCTAGTTCTCTAGGAAGAGACAACATTCCTGCCCACTGGTGTGTGACCGATGGTGTGTCGATTTCTGGCAACCCTATCCACGCAATAAGAATGCGACGCCCATTCTCATCTAAATAGGTTTGTGGGGCGTAGAAATCAAACCCATAATCTGGCTGCAAAATATCTTGGTGGTTTTCTAAAGTCATCGACTCTAGGTTCAACTGATCACCCACGATATACGCGACAGAATAGATGTTTTTAAAATCATAAGGATTACTACTGCTCACGCCCTGTGGAGAAAACAGCATCACCGATTGACCATTAATCTCAAAGAAATCAGGACACTCCCACATGTACCCAAGGTCAGAAAACTTGGTCTTGATAGAACCTTTATGCTGCCACGTTTTCAAATCTTTGCTTTGATAGAGCGCCATTGAACCATGTTCAGTTTTGGTTTGAGCACCCACCACCATCAAATAGTCGTCGCCTTTCTTCCAAACTTTTGGATCACGAAAGTGCTCCGTGTAATGTTCGTTCTCAATGACCACACCGTGCTTTTCAATGTTGCCGTCTGAATCCATGGTGGCAAAACACTGTGTTGGGATTCGATTCCAGTTTTGGTCACGCTTGTTGCCAGTAAAAAACAGCAAAGCCTTGTTGTTTTCCACCAAAGCGCCGCCCGAATAGACACCATGTGAATCGTAGTCTTGGTCAGGATGAAGACCCACGCCATGATCAGTAAAATGGATGAAGTCTTTAGTAGAAAGGTGATACCAATACTTCATTCCATGAACTGGTCCCACAGGCGTCCACTGGTAAAAGATGTGGTGCTCACCATTGAAATAGCACAACCCATTTGGGTCATTTAACAGCCCAAATCTAGGGGCTATATGAAAACTAGGAAAGCCTTTATCTTGCTGACGTAAAAGTGTCATTTCTTCGATATCACACTGAGGGATTTGTTCAAGTCGGCGATATCTTTGCTCTACAGTCCAACGGTTGTCTAAGCTCATAATTTTTCTCAACTGAAATTGGATCTGAAGATCATTGCCCAATAAATTGCAGCAATTCTGTCTGGGTTGGAAGCGCGGTCATTGCGCCTTTTTGCGTCGTCGCTAATGCACCACAGCCATTTGCCCATTGAGTCGCAGAGCTAACAACAGGATGATTTTTCCAATCGTCATGTTGAGACAGACATGCCAGTAGCCCTCCGACAAAAGCATCACCCGTACCTGTGGTATCAATCGGACTAACGACTTGACCTGTGATCAGCTCACTCTGACTTTCAAAGACGCGCCAAACACCTTTCGCACCTTGTGTCACCAAGACCAAAGCAATATTCAAAGCGGCTATTTGTTGTAAACCTTGCGCTATCGATGTTGAGTCAGTTAAGAACAAAAGCTCCTCTTCAGAGAACTTAACCACATCAGCCATCGCTACAGCCTTCATCACGACAGCTTGGATTTCTGATTGATCTTGCCACACTTCATCACGCAAGTTAGGGTCAAAGCTAATGAAACCACCAGCGGCTTTTGCTCTTTTAATCGCCTCAAATGTGCTGCTTCGACTTGGCTCATTTGCCAGTGAAATCGAACAAACATGCAGAGATAAGAAGATCATCCCATGTTGTCCTCGCCTTCTTAGTAGATTAGAGATGAGATGAGTTAAGAAAAAGCCAGATTCGACGCTCTGGCTTTGTTGTATTACCTTTTCAAGACCTTGAGTGCGGTTTGATGCTACGACCTGCGAGCTCCCTATTAATTCAGATCACTCCGTTCAGCGAGGACCTCCTTGAACGCAAACATTCCGTTTAATGCCACAGGAAAACCTGCATAAACCGACATTTGCAGTAAGACTTCTTTTATCTCTTCTGCTGTACACCCAACATTCAATGCTGCATTTAAGTGTACTTTTAACTGCGGCTGACAGTGCCCCAATGCTGTTAATGCCGCAACCGTCGCGATTTCACGCGATTTGATATCCAGTGCAGGTCGCGAGTAAATATCTCCGAACGGGTATTCAATGGTGAACTTGGCTAAGTCCGGACAGATATCTTGCAGACTATCAATAACGTTATGCCCTGCCTCACCATCGATGTCTGAAAGCAGTTTTAATCCTTGATCAAAGCGTGACGATGACATGTTTATGCTCCTTTTGTATGAATCTAGGAACACTCTACAAGTTAGAGTTAACTCTAAGTCAACGAACTTTTCCTTGCTTATACAAATCTATTTTTGCTTCTAGCGCTGCAAGGTGTTGCTTCTGTAACTCTAGGTATTCAGTCAGTTTTTCTTGATGTTTCTCTAGCAATACCTGACGCTCTTCAATCGTGCTCTCGCCTACTTCACGTAAATGTGCGTACTTAAGGATCTCTTCAAGCGGCATCGCGGTGTCTTTCAAACGTTTGACGAACTCGATCCAAGACAAGTCTTTGGTGGTATACATCCTATGTCCACTGGGGGATCTTTGAATATTCTTCAATAAACCAATTTTTTCATAATATCTGAGTGTATGAGGCGACAGTTCAACACGCTTCGAAAACTCACTCATGTTCATGCTCATTTCCCTACTTAAATTGCTTTATACCCAAGTAATCTCAAGGTGCTAGGTTCAGCAAGAATGACTTGGTTTGAAGGCGAGGCAACAATTTGAAGATCTAGTGGTTCTAAATCAAAAATCGTTAACGAAACATACGAACCAAGGCAGCTAGCCCTTCAAAGCACCTGTGCTATAAAGGCACTCAAATTTTCAATAGCTTTAATCATATAGAAAGAAGCGATGATCCAACAAATTAGGTAGCCTAAACTCAACCTTCTTGATGAAAACGCCAAGTAACAAGACATTGAAAACCATACCGTAGGACTCGACATGGAACGTCAAAAGCATCGGATATCAATTTGTTTGACCGCTAGCGTTACCGCACTGGTCTGTATTCTACTTCTACTGCTATCGGACAACATGAAGCTGTTTTCAATCTTAGCCGTAGAGAGCATCATTGCGTTCAGCTACTACCGGAAGCAAAGCGTTTCAAAACCAAAAGAATAGTCTGGCTTTTACGGCTTATACCATTGCGATCCACACAAAAAAGGCGCTGTATATACAGCGCCTTAACTCTTTATGCGATCTTATCCGTTATGGTTTAAACCGTTGGGATAGATGCACGCCATGCTTGGTTTTGGCTATCAGCAATTGAGCGGAACAGTTCACGCAACTCTTTTAGCAACCCTTCTTGGAAGCCGACGTTTTCGTCTGCTTTCTGTTTAGATGCTTGTGCGCGTGTCGCTAGAACTTCGTCTTCTTTACTACGAGCCTGAGCTTTGGTTTGCTCTACGTTTGACGCAGAGTTTGCCATTTGAGTCAGAGCTTGAATGACTGAGTTCGTCGCTTGGTTGTTGCCCATTTGCTTATCAAACTTACGTCCGTAAGCCGTGGTATCCGCTTTGATATGATCCATATCGGTACGAATCATATTTGCTTCGCGGTGCATTTCCCCACGTTTTGCTTTCGCGCCTTCAAAACCTTTGGTGTTTTTGATCTCAGCCATTTTGGCATCTAAGTTTGCTTGTTGCCCCTTAAATGCTTTGTTACCAGCGGCTTCTTGTTTGATCTTCTTACCTGCTTTCATTGAGCCAACTGCGCCCATGATTGCAGTAACACCCGCCATAACACCAGAGATAACCGCCATTGCGATCATCGCTTTGGCTGAGTTGTTAAGCTCTTGTGCTTGGCTCTTAAGGCTTGCTACGTTTGCTTCAACAGCAATTTCACGTTGCAGTACTTGCTGCTCACGGCTTAGCTTAGACACTTGATAAAGCAGCGTAAGCAGAGACAGTGATTGTGAAATCGCGTCCGATGGAGATTTAATGACCTGCTCACCGTTTAGGGCTTTTTCTGTTGTCTGCATTAGCAGATTCACAGTTGGCGCCAATGCGCTCATCAGCTTTTCAACTACTCGAGCTTGATCGCCGATTGCAGGTGCTTTTGGACCATCCAATTGGTAATGTTTAGGACCTGATACTGCTGCCTCGCTGTTACCACGGATTGCCGCAGCTTCCGTTTTTGTCTCAGGCGCTTTTTCAGCCTTAGTGGTTTTACCTAGCTCGCCCAAACCGTAAAGATCTGCACGTCCAGTATTGCCAATTTTATCTAACATAAACGCTCCTTAAACCGTCGCTGGACGGCTCATCACCGCTTGCATCGTTTCGCCTTTCGCCTGAATCATCTGCATGATGACACTCATCAGCTCTTGGAAGTCTTCCATCAGCTTAGCGATCTCTTCTTTAAGCTTGTCGATAACCGCTTGGCTAAGGGTCATCTTCGCTCGCAAGTCAGTGATATCCGATTGGATATTAGTAACTTTCGCGTTATTAGAAGCATGAACCGCATCAGTGGTCCCCTTACCAACATTGACAGCAAGGTCGACGGTTTCTGCACCAAAACGGATTGCTTTCGCAGTCGTAGTCGCAGCTTTAGAGCCCATATCTGCGATCTTCGCCATGTTCGCTGCTGCTTTGGTCGCAATATCAGTGACTTTCTGTGCAATCTTACCTGCACTCTTCGCCGCCAATTTCGCGATACCACCTGCAGCGGCGCCGCCAAAGGTGACGATTGCCCCGATAACTGCTACGGCAATCTCTAGAGCCATCACGACCTTGTTGAGAGCATCGACATTAATGCCAGCCTCTTTCATCGCGTCTTGTACAGCTGGCTCTTGTAGAACCATGCTAACCGCGCCCATCACGCCGCCGGCAATCATTAATGCGCCTGCTGCCGCACCAACACCAGTAGCCACCATGATGGCACCAACGACAATAGAGACAACAGCACTGATCCAACCGAAGATCTTAGAGGCTAAGCCTGACTTCTGAGCTTCTTTTGCCGCAGCTTCAGACTCTTTGATCTTCTCTTGGTTTTCTGCCATTTCTTGCTCGTGCTTCGCTTTCGCTACTTTCACTTCCTGAATTTTAAGCTCGTTTTGAGCGCTCTTCAGTTTGTCTGTGATTGCAGCCAGCTCTACTTCAAAATCATCCGCAGAACCTGCGATGATTCTCACTGCTAGCGAGCCCGTATTGTCGGCAACCGCATGCAAAACCTTGGCAATCGAGTCTACGATTTTTTGTAGCTGAGCCATGGCTTTCAGCGTAAGTTCATTAACCTTATCGCTTACTGCGGCATTAGGTGCATCAAGCTGAACTTTAACTTTACCAGTGTTCAATGCTTCAGCATCTTTACCTTTTACGTTTTCAACGGTTACAGAAGGTGACGCATGAGATGCGGTCTTCGTTACCTTGTCTAACGTAGTTTGGCCAGAATCAGGTGTGTATACCTGACTCTGAGTGCGGTCAAGTGCAATAGAATTCATATTCTAGTTACTCCTTTTGTTTCTCACCGCTTCTAACATGATGTCTGCTCGTTGATGCAAGTCTGCATACTCTGATTTCCCGGCAGACATCTCCTTCGCGCTGTAAAACCCACTCTCTGCTTCTGTCAATTGCTCAAGCTTAAGGTGACATTCTGCAGAGTGGAAAGGTGGGCGTGGATCATTAATATCCACAAGCGCAGCGTAGCTGTAGGCATCAATCGCCTGCAGGTACTCACCCAGTTCCTGACGAGCGGCTCCCAAACCAATAAAAAAGCGCGCTTGGTAATGATCAAGCATACTAAGTAGTTGGAAAACCTTAGCGGCTTGCTCTACCTTGCCTGATTGGAAAAAGTTGTATCCAACCGCATAAATGTGCTCGATAGTATCTGCCGATACGTCGTGCAGCATTTTTAACGTACCCCCATCCTCTAGAAACGAAAGTAGTTCCTCTGCTTGCATTTGAGATGGGTCAGTTGCCGCGTTTTGTGTAGTCATGGTTGTTTATCCTTAAATCGCTCGTAGGATTTCTTGTAAAATACTGTGGTACTTCTGAACAAACTTGTTCATAGCTTCAACGGTAGAGTTGTATTGAGAACTGGTGTCGTTCAGCTCAGTGGTTTTGATTTGCACTTCATCGTTAAGCAACTTGGATTTATCACTGACAGAACTAGAGAAATCAGACAATTTTTTGGATTTCTCGCCATTTTGATAATTCTCATTTTTTGCATCAATACCTTCATATCTCAAAAACATACGGTGTGTGACCTTTAGTACGTCTTCGGGTGAAGGCTGAATTCCACCAGATGGATGTCGAAATTCTGGCTTGATGTATTTCTCGACATTCTCTTTAGTAAAAATGAATCGAACATCTGTTCCATTTCGACGCTCGATGACACTAGACAAGTTAACCTTGTCTCTGTTTATCGCGTCAAAATCGATATAATCTTGATATATATTCGCTCTCTTACCTGGTCCAGGTTGCCCCCAGCCTTTGTCACTTCGAAAAACTTCACTTAGATGTTTAAACTCAGGTGACTTATGAAATTCTTCTGGAGTACTGTAGTTAAAACTGGTGTGGTCAAATTTATAACTTTCAGGGTTATAACCTTCACCGTAAGTACCGCTTCCACTTTGCTTGATATGTATCTGAGACTGTACTTCGCCAAAGATTTTTAGCCTTGCTGTATAAGACTGAAGTTCCTCTTTTTGCTGATCTCGTTTTTCAAGTCGGTTAACGCGACGCTCGTTTAAGGCAAACAGCACACGCTCATCAAAGCGATCACCAATGCTGGATTCAATCACAGACAGTAAATCGCGAGCAGTCAGAGAGTGTTCCGCTTTAACATCAGCGTGCTCTTTCCCGTCAGCTCCTGTGGTTATCTTCTTTTCTTCTTCTGAGATTTTGCTCAAGCGCGTATTTAACTTGCTAAGGTTCTCCATCATTTTTTGATGACGCGTAATGAAATCAGTACCAATGTCTTTTCTGGCAACAATCTTCTCAAATAGCAGGTTTATGTCTCGTGCAGTATTTTGTTTTATTAGGTCAACCTGATCTTGCGTCGCTTGGTATTTCTGTACCTTATGGAGGTTACCGTAAAAAGTATCGACTTGCGTGTTCACAAGGCTTACCGCAATGCTAGAAAACAAACTCGAAAGTGTTATCGCATTTGGGGAGTTCTTGAGGTTTGCTACCACGGCATTAAGCACGTTTTGCAGTTGACCAACCTGTCCTGCCCCGTATTCGTTTTCGTACTGACCTTTCACTTGTTTTGCTAGGTCATTTAATGCACCGGTAAGCTCTTGCTTGGATATACCTGGAATCCAAGCAATCTTATCTGCCAAAGCCTTAGCATCACTGTTACTTAACGTGATGCCTACGCTGTCCAAAGAAGTAACCAGTTGAGCTGTAACCGCTGCACTGAAGCTTTCTTGCGTTAGCAAGTAGTCCGAGTTCTTGAGCCCGTTGATGTCTACCGAGCCTAGATTACGAAAGGCATTGCGCAAAAATGAAATCGCACTATCACGGACTTCGCTAGAGCTCATTTGCTGCGCAAGAGCGTCTACAAATTTGCTGATCTCTGCTGTCGCGGCTGTAAGCGTGCTCGCATCTAAGGCTGCAATTTGCTGCGCTTGGGTGCTTTGGCTGCCTAAACGAAACTCATTGATAAAATCTGTTGGAAGCGAGCTGTCGACCGTATCTTTTAATTGCTTATCGAACCAAGACTGGAATTGATGCGCGAGCGTGTTGTTTACGCCAGTCACTACGTCTTGAGGCGCAATCTGACCATTCACCGCTTGGTGTTGCAGTGACTGCATCCAATGCGCAGCAGTCTCAGCGGCAGCAGTCCCCGTAAAGGCGGCTTGCTTTTCTAGCAGCGTGCGTAATGAATCTGCATATAGGTCCAAACTTTCTTGTTCGGTGCGCCCAACTACCATTGGTAATTGGCGAATCAAAGACTCTAATTGAGCTGCATCGGAATCGCCTAGAATTGGAGAAAGAGTCTCTACCAAACGCTGCTGGAAAGAGGCTTGAGAGTCACGATTCGTTGCTGTATTTAGAACTCCAGATACAGAGTTCATGGTTGTCATATCCGTCATTTAGAAACCTCTATATCACCATGCCACGCATCATTGTTGGTCGCTTGCGCCTAGAGCCTTTGGTACTCGTGGCTTGCACTTGATGCTGTTGTTGTCTGCGGCGTTGTACTTCTTCAAGCAGTTCATGCTCTGCTTGTTTCATCAATTGGGGCGAAGCATTTAACCCATCGAGCAGAATATTGCCTGCTACTGGACCAACGCCTAATCCTTCAAGTAATTCATTGAAGACATCAGTTCTATCTTCCGCATTACGGATAGCAAGTTCTGATTTTTCAATGGTTTCGGTAAAGGGTTGCTTCATCTTGATACCTATCTTAAAGCGAAGCATCTCTTGGATGCTGTCAGTAACAGTCGAGAGTTTTTACTTTTTTCTCTTTTTAAGTGGGCGGTAATCACTGAGGCGCAAAAAGTACCAATCTTCTTGTTCATCGTGGCTCGCCCCACAGGCTCTTAAATAGAACTGCGCTAATCTTTGGCTACTCATATTGCTGCCTCGCAATACGTCAACGTTGCCGCGAATGCTCCAATCGGGTGGGTACAATCGGATCGCGTGTTCTGCGAGCAAAAACAGTGCAGAGAAAGGATTGCTCAAACCTTGATTAGGGCTGATTCTTCGCAGCAGTACGATGATGATTTCACCTTCTTCTACTCGGAATACCAGTTCCATACCGTCGCACTCGTATCGTTGCCCGAGCAAGATGGTGCTTTTCTGCCAAAAGTAAGGCGTCACTTCGATTCCTGACGCCATTAAAGATTGAGCGAGTTCACACGCCATTACATTCCTACCCTTCCCAGCGGTTGAATATTGATTTGCTGCGTCAGTTCTTGGAACGACAACACTGGCAGTTCGTAGTATTCAGATTCAATCAATTTACGTACGTAACGACGCACATCCATCGACACCACCAGCACAGGTTTATTTGGCATGCGGCTCAAATCACCGATGGTTTGCTTAACGTCGCTGACAAACTGTTGAGTCACAGAAGGGTCAAGCGCTAAGTAGCTGCCCGCTGAAGTCTGGCGAATACCGTTACGGATCGTATCTTCCAAGCTCTGATCCAACAGATACGCAGGCAGCATATTTTGACCGCTGGCGTACTTGTAACAGATGTAGCGTTTCAAGCTGGAACGGATGTATTCCGTCAGTTGAACCACGTCTTTCTCTTTTTGTCCCCACTCAACCATTGCCTCCAAGATCACACGTAAGTTACGAATAGAAATATCTTCAGAAACGAGGCGTTGCAGGATTTCCGTCATCTTTTGTAAAGGCACAATACGTTGCGCTTCTTTCACTAATTCGGAGTAGCTGCCTTCCATTTGTTCAAGCAAGTAACGGGTCTCTTGAATACCGATAAAGTCTTGCGCGTACTCTTTCAGTACGTGAGACAGGTGGTAAGTCAGAATGCGGTCGGGAGTCAAAAAGCCCACATGGCTGTTTTGCAATTTTTCTCGGTGACTGTGGTCAACCCAAATACTCGAAATGCCCGGCAGAAAGTCGTCATCGTTTTCGTAAGGCACACCCAGTAAATCGATCTGCTCATTGCCCTCTGTCACCAGCAATTTTTCGCTTTCAATTCGACCGCGAGCAACCGGTACTTCTTGCAATTGAATCAGGTATTCACCGTTGCTCATCCCTTCATTAAATCGCAAGTGGATGCCCGGGAATGGCACACCTAGATCGAGGTACAGCGCGCGTCTGACTCGTGCGAGTTCATCATTTAATGCCACAGCTTCTAGGCTCTCTTGTAAGCGAGAATCCAAGTCGATGAGCAGCGGTACTGTCATCGCAAACTCTTCTTGCTCGCCCAATTTACCTTTGCTGTTGCGAGAAGGGGTTGGTTTATTCGGTTTGGCGGCTGGTGAGCCCGCCCCTTGGGCGACAAAACTAGGCAGATCAGAACTGTCAGATTCGCTTTGCTTTCTCTGTTGATAGAACAAGAAGAAACCACCACCGCCTACAACAACGGCAAGCACAAGGAAAGTGATTTTCGGGAAGCCTGGAATGAGTGCAAACAGCACCAATAGGACACCACCAATCAATAAAGCTCTTGGTTGCGCGGTAACCTGACCACCGATATCTGAACCTAGGTCAGAGGAATCTTCATTTGAAACACGTGTAACGATAATACCGGCCGTAATAGCGATAAACAGCGCCGGAATCTGCGATACCAGGCCATCACCGACGGTCAAAATAGCAAACAGTTCAAGCGCTTCAGACGCAGACATACCCTTTTGAGTCACACCAATGGTCACACCGCCCAGAATGTTCACCACGATGATCACCAGACCGGCAATGGAGTCCCCTTTTACGAACTTCATTGCACCGTCCATCGAACCGTACATTTGGCTTTCTTTTTCGATCAATGAACGACGATGACGCGCCTCATGAACGTCGATCACCCCAGCACGCATATCGCCGTCGATACTCATTTGCTTACCCGGCATCGCATCAAGGGAGAATCGAGCACTGACTTCCGCAACCCTTTCAGAACCTTTGGTGATCACCATAAACTGAACGATGGTGATGATCAGGAACACCACGATACCCACGACCAAGTTACCGCCAACTACGAAGTTACCGAAGGTATAAACGATCTGACCGGCGTCGCCTTGCAGAAGGATAAGTCGCGTTGTCGTAATAGAAAGTGACAAGCGAAACAGCGTTGTAATCAAAAGAACCGCCGGGAATGCAGAGAATTCCAGCGGTGAGGTAATGTAGATAGCAAGCATCAAAAGGACGACCGCTATACTCATGTTGGTACCGATTAGTACATCCACCAATGCCGTCGGTAAAGGCAAAATCATCATAAAGACGATCGCCAATAGCATCACGGCGAGCATGATGTCTTTGCGTTGTCCAACTTTGTTTAGAATATCGATCAACTTATTCATTTGATTCACTATTTAGAGATTTCAGATAACGTCGATGAGCACGGCGTGCCCCCTCAACATCATTTTGTTTCCAGCGCGCTTGGCTGAGACAAAACCATAAGCCCGCTTTATTTGAGTTGTTTGCTTCCAATAAGCTTTCGCACAGCTCGATTGAACGTGTGTAACGACCAGAATTCAGGCATGCCACCGCCAGTGTTTGGCGAGCTTCTTGATGATCTGGTTCGATTTCTAACAACGCATCCAGCAACGTGATCGCCTGTTCGGGCTTTTGATATTGAACTTGGAGTGCAGCGTGGATAAGCAATAGCTCCACATCTTTTGTTTGCAACATGGGGCTTAAACCTGAATCAGTAGATTCAACGCCATGGTGAGATAACGTTGGTCTAATTGCGTG
The DNA here is from genome assembly GCF_963871815.1 of Vibrio sp. L85. Taxonomy (NCBI): domain Bacteria; kingdom Pseudomonadati; phylum Pseudomonadota; class Gammaproteobacteria; order Vibrionales; family Vibrionaceae; genus Vibrio; species Vibrio sp. L85. The sequence goes on along the minus strand of NZ_CAWMYL010000039.1, from coordinate 30,613 downwards.
TTTTGCAGCGTTTCCACCGCTTGGGAAAGCGCATGAGAACCATTTTGCTGTGCCAATTCCTGAAGTCGCTGCTGAGTCGTATCAAACTGCTGACGATACTTGTCTGGGCGAAGTAGCTCTGAATGGGTAAGCTTTGGCTTGGCGAGCGACATCAAGTACTGCTCAGATGGGCGAAGCTCATACAGTTTCTCTAAGTGCGTCGCGATGGCTTGACCATCAGGCAGCAGTTGAAAACGCTGTGGGAAATCGTTTTCAACTTGCTCAAGAGAGACATGAGTAAAGCCTTCAATACCAACGTTTAACGTACTAATTCTACTCATGAATTCGCCACATCATTGTGTAAGCGAACCAAGAGCGCGAATGCTTGTTCGATGGTTGGCAATGTCACTTCATCACCTTCAATTTGCGCAGAGAAAACCAGCGTCTGTTCATCGAGCAATCCGGTTTTAATGGTAAATGGCCAACCTTGCCCTGCATGGCAAAAGCTCAGTGCCTTCTTGATCGGCTCATTAGATTGATGCCACGGCAGCGCTTTCGCCAACATAAGAAACAAACAGTCCTGATGCTTCTCAAGGTGCAAAGTACCGCTCTGTTCAAAGCTCAACTGAACACGTCCTGCTGACGAGAAATCTACAGCGTCAAGCCCCATTCCTCGGCAAAAATCATCCACTGACGCATCAATCCAATTCATCGTCCCACATTTCCTCTTCTTCTAAATCAATCGCTTCATCAAGCGCTTTTTGCACGGCTTGTATTAGGTTTTGTCGCTGTTCTTCATCGTTAAACACATCAATTGGGATATGCCGAACCAGTTTATGCAGCTCTCTGAAAAAGCTAATTTTTCGCTCGGTGGATTCCAATTCCATGGCATTCGCTAAGTTCCAGATCTCTTCACTGCCCACCCAGCGCTGCTCAACCAAAGCAATGACATCTGACATCAAATCAGTAACTTGATAAGCCATGGCTTGCCTGCTGAGGTTTAAACATCTGATAGAGATTGCCAACTTGGTCTTGAAGGGTGTTCAGTGTTTTAAGCTTTTGCATATCTGACATCAAAAGCTGCAACTTAACTGAGTCGATATTGCTACCTTGAACGCTTAAGTCAGCACTCATGCCTTGCAACATAAAGTCGACCGCCGTAGACACCTCTTTTTCACCAAAGCGCTCAACCACATCCTTGTATGCTGAGCCTAAACCTTGGTAGCTATGTACGGTGTCGCGATAGAAACCGCGCAGTTGATGCAAACTGCTGAAGCCTTGTTCTTGGCTGTATTCGTCCGCAAAACTGGATACGCGAATTTCAGTATCAATTTGAGACCACGAATCTGGGTTTTGCTCAAAGTTCAGAAGGGCTTGGTCGATCAGCGCCAGTAGGTTCTTACTTTCTGGGTTAGCGCCAAGAAACTTTTTCACCGCTTTTAATGCAAGGTACTGGTGGCTTTTCTCTTCAGAAAAACCATTAAGGTACGCTTGTAACTGGGCAATTGTTGATAAGTTGCCACTTGCCATTTTGGCAGCAAGGTCTTTGATCTTTTGGTTCTTCTCAAGATCAGGCACTTTTCTTAGGTAATCAGAAACCAACTCGTGGGCTTCATTAACGCGAATACCGCCATCTTTCACTTTGCGTTTGGTCAGATCTTTTTCCGCTTTTTCTGAGCCTAATGACGTCAGCTCTTCCATCGCGTCAAACAGTGATTGAGTAGCATTGTGTACACGGACAGTTTCGCCTCGATAGTTGCCACCAATTGACTCCCCAGAACGTGAAGACTCAAGACCGCTTCGAATTGGCGCGTCAAACTTGTTACCCGTTGTAATTTGATTATTGATAATACTCATTCACTTGCACTCCTTTCGTACAATATGAGCGAATTATAAGAATTGCATTTGCAACGGGCTGTCAAAATCAGACGTGTTTTTTTAGGGCGTTTTAAGTTTTCTAAAAACTCCCGACCAATAGTCACTATAAATACTGCACCATCCTTTTTATTCTCTCAGCATCAGTTATTGCGCATGTTTTCCTAAATTGAACGACTTCTCATACATCACCGAAACCCAACAATCTGCAATCAAACAGACACGTTTGATCCAAATCCGCGGTCGAGTTACTCAAGTTACCGGCACCATCATCAAAGCCGTGGTGCCAGGTGTACGTGTCGGTGAACTTTGTGAGTTGCGTAACCCGGATCAAACCTTGTCGCTGCTAGCGGAAGTGGTTGGCTTTCAACAACATCACGCGTTACTCACCCCACTTGGCAACATGTTTGGTATTTCCTCCAATACCGAAGTAAGCCCGCTTGGGAAGATGCACGAAGTGGGTGTTGGCGATCACCTGTTAGGGAAGATTCTGGATGGTCTGGGGCGACCGTTTGATGGCACCCAAAGCAAAGAGCCGAGTGCTTGGTATCCGGTTTACAGAGACGCGCCGCCGCCGATGCAGAGAAAACTGATCGAGAAACCCATTTCCATGGGGGTTCGTTCGATAGACGGATTGCTCACCTGTGGCGAAGGACAAAGGATGGGTATTTTTGCGGCAGCGGGCGGTGGTAAAAGTACCCTACTCGCGAAACTTATTCGCTCTGCCGATGTTGATGTAACGGTCCTCGCCCTTATCGGTGAGAGGGGGCGTGAGGTAAGAGAATTTATCGAGCACGACCTTGGTGAAGAAGGCATGGCAAGGTCAGTATTGGTTGTTGCGACCTCCGACAGACCAGCAATGGAACGTGCCAAAGCAGCGTTTGTCGCGACCTCTATCGCGGAGTACTTCCGAGACCAGGGTAAACGTGTCTTGCTGCTTATGGATTCAGTGACGCGCTTTGCCCGAGCTCAGCGTGAGATTGGCTTGGCTGCTGGTGAACCACCAACACGACGAGGCTATCCGCCCTCTGTTTTCGCTGCACTACCAAAACTGATGGAACGTGCGGGTCAATCAGACAAAGGTTCCATCACCGCGCTGTATACCGTGCTTGTAGAAGGTGACGATATGACAGAGCCAGTTGCCGATGAGACCCGTTCGATACTGGATGGTCACATCATTCTTTCTCGCAAACTGGCAGCGATGAACCACTACCCAGCTATTGATGTACTTCGCTCCGCGAGCCGTGTGATGAACCAAATCGTGGACAAAACTCATCAAGCGTCGGCAGCTCATATGCGTGAAATGTTGGCAAAATATGAAGAAGTGGAACTGCTGATCAAAATTGGTGAATACCAACATGGTGCTGACAGCCGCGCGGATATGGCGATTGCACAAGGTGATGATATCCGAGCATTTTTGCGCCAAGGCACACACGAACCAAGTGAACTCGACGAAACCGTGACTCAGTTACGAGGACTGGCGGGCTTATGATCGAGCAGTTACTAGAGATAAAAAAGATTCGAGCTGATCGAGCAGACAGTGCCGTTCAGCAGCAAGAGTATCGAGTCAATAGTGCGCTTTCTTTATTGCGAAAAGCCGAGCAGTCCGTGGTCGATTATCACCAATGGCGAAAAGAGGAAGAAGAGCGACGGTTTGCCAAAGCGAAGCAGAAAACGGTGGTACTAAAAGAGCTTGAAATATTACGCCAAGAAATCGCGCTATTAAGGGAGAGAGAAGCAGATTTAAAACAACGTGCCGCAGAGGCAAAAAAAGCATTAGAACAAGAAAACCAACGGCTTAAAGAAAGAAAACAAGAAGCCCTTGCCGCTCATAAAACAAAAGAAAAATTCATTCAGCTAAACGAACAAGAAATTGCTGAACAAATGCGTCAAGTGCAGTACCAAGAAGAGCTCGAACAGGAAGAGTTTCGTAGCGTCGTTGTTTCATAGAAGGTAAAGATGCGAGTCAAACACGATCACCCAAACACAACAGAATTCTCACAACAAGGTCAACAGAGTCCAGCAAGCAACATCTCTGAAGAACTTGAGTCTCGCTTTAACAACGCTCTTAAGCCAATGCCGTCAGAAGCGGAGCATGGTCAAGAGACGACTCGTTTGTACAAAGCGGCATTGAGTTTAGATAAGTTTGAGCCCCTGAAGCCTAAAGCTCAGCCTGAGCAAGAAAGAGCCAAAGACCAAGCTTCTTCTGAAAAAACGGACAAAGCTGGCAGTACAAACGGTGCTGACAGTTCAGACAGTGCGAAACATGCTGCTAAAGCCAATCTTTCTCCGTTAGAAAAAGACTCTACGCTAGGCACAAATCATCAAGCTTCAAAAGACGCTTCGAACAGCGATGCTGTAGAACAGCCAAAGACCGCGACAGAAGCGGAATCAGATATCACAAAACCCGTTAAGCCTAACTCGTTAGTCGAGCAAGCTATTGGCGATAAAGAACGCATAAAGCATGAGAACAGCTTGCACAATACAGGGATAACAGAGCGCCCAAGTAAGGACAAATCTCCTGCCGAAAACAAAGATAAAGACGCTGCTCAATCTCTATCTGAAAAAGCGCCTCTGAGTAATATGGCAGGTAAACATGCACAGCAGCAAGAGGAAATCATTGTGAAAAACCAATCCGTCGGTTCCTCAGCAACAAAAGAAAAAACGACTCGTGATAACCAAGCTGATTCAGCAGGTTCAACCGCATCTCTTGATGGTCTGTATCACGATCCTAAAGCCATTATTAGCGGTTTCCAAAAAGACTTGAATAGTCAACCAACGCCAATCCAGCTTGATGGCAAAGCTGCTACCGCCGTGCAAAACGTATTAAATGGTCAGCGACAAAAGCCAGATACGACAACAAAAGAAGCAGGCACTTTAAGTAACGCGCAAATTAATGCAGAAACGAAAGCTGCGTTGTCAGCATTTGAAGAGAAGCTAAAGCACTCGAAGCAAATTGATTTACATCATTCGACGCCTGAAGCCGACATCAAACTGTTCTCGGCGTCGAATATAAGCCAGCCTACCACCCAAGGTGATGTGATCCTCAAGAGTATGGAGGCGCAAGCACCACAAAGTTCGGCAAGAGATGTGAACGAGCTGATCAGCAAGTTGGTTGACAAGATCTATGTGTCTTTGCCAAGTGCGAACGAGAAGGAAGTCCGACTGCTTCTCAATGAAGGTCAGTTAAAAGGTGGCGAGATCTCGATTAAACATGACAGTTCTGGTTACAGCGTCCTGATCAAGCAAGAGCATGCCCTGTCACTGATCAATCAAAACGCTAAACAAGAATTGGTTGAGCGCTTGCAACGCTTGGGTATCGACCAACCAATTCGAATCTCGGTCAGCGAACAAATGAACCAACAACAAGATCAACAACGCTCGCGACAACAACGCAGTATTTATGATGAATGGAAACCTGAGGACGAACGATGATACTTGATTTTCCCAAGGTCGACGCATCGAGCATCGCACTAAGCAACCAACTGTGTGCGAAGCAATGTCACTTTCAAGATAGCCAGAGCAACAGCCTGTCGGTCACGCTTGGACAAAAGCCTGAATTTTCGGGCTACCGTTTAACGCTACTCATTGGCGGACAAACGATTCAAATCGATTTTTGTGGTGCGCAGTTACAACAGTGGCTACATGGCATGCTTGACTCAACGGCATTTGAATCGCTGCCAAACTCATTGCAAATGGCGTTACTCAGCAGCCAGATTGAGCCCTACACCGATGTCATTAAGCGTCTGTTTGGGCAACTGCCAGTGTTGAGTAAGTTGCAAGCTCATGAACAGCAAGCTCAGCAAGAGAATGTGTTGATGCTTACCATCAACCGTGATGACGCCTCTCTTAGCCTATGGGTAAATGAAGGTCGAGATGTGCTGATTGACGCCTTGCCACAGGCACCGTCTTACCTAAGCCAAAACATTGCGCTGCCGTTCTGGCTGAGCTTTGGCAAAACACGTTTAGCACTCGGTCAATTTGAACAATTGGAACTGGGCGATGTGGTGTTCTTCGATGATTGCTACATCGCACAACATCAAGTGCTCTTTCAGGTATCCAATCAAAACCTTTGGCGATGCAAACTCGACGAAACCACACTCCATATCCTAGAAAAAGAAACCAATATGAACGATATCAATAGCTCTGAAGCACTTACCGACCACCAACAACTGCCAATTGAACTCACGTTTGATGTTGGTCAGCAGACCATTACTTTAGAGCAACTTAACGCTCTGCAACCTGGTTTTACCTTTGAACTTAACCAACCAATTTCTAACCCAGTGACAATGCGAGCAAATGGCAAAATCATTGGTGAGTGCGAATTGGTGAACATTAATGAACGCCTAGGTGTGCGTGTACTCGAACTGTTTGGCGGTAGTCAGGAGCCAGCATGATCCAGTTACCTGATGAACTGAACCTCATCGTCACACTCGCCCTACTTGCTTTGATTCCTTTCATTGCAATGATGGCGACTTCTTTCGTTAAGCTGGCGGTGGTGTTTTCCCTATTGCGAAACGCACTGGGTGTACAACAAATACCACCTAACATGGCGCTCTATGGATTGGCGATCATTCTGTCGATCTTCATCATGGCACCAGTGGGTTTTGAAACCTATGACTACGTGACGCAGCATGAAATATCCTTAGAAGATTCCGAGAGTATCGAAGGACTGATTGAGAGCGGATTGCAACCGTATCGTGAGTTTTTGAAGAAGCACATTCGTGAAACCGAATCGGTATTTTTCACCGATGCGGCAAGAACATTGTGGCCACAAAAGTACGTCGATCGTTTGGAATCAGACAGCTTATTGTTGTTGCTCCCCGCCTTTACGGTAAGCGAGTTGACTAGGGCGTTTGAGATTGGTTTCTTGTTGTACCTACCTTTCATCGCAATCGACCTGATCGTGTCCAACATCCTATTGGCAATGGGCATGATGATGGTATCGCCGATGACGATCTCGCTACCGTTCAAACTGCTGCTGTTTGTATTGCTAGACGGTTGGACCAAGCTGACTCATGGCTTAGTGCTCAGTTACGGATAGTAAGGAGAGAAGCATGAATCCGGCTGAAATAATCCACTTTACCACTCAAGCTTTGACGCTTGTTCTGTTCTTGTCGTTGCCACCGATTGTCGTTGCGGCGCTGGTTGGTACTTTGGTCTCGCTCATTCAGGCGTTAACTCAAGTACAGGAACAGACGTTGGGTTTTGTCGTTAAACTGATCGCCGTCATCATTACCTTGTTCGTCACCACACAGTGGCTAGGCGCAGAACTGCATGCCTTTGCAACATTAGCTTTGGATAAAATCCCGCAAATACGATGAGTTACGATGATTTGCACCAAGCGTTGTTCCTATACAGCTTAACGCTTCCTAGGTTAATGGCTTGCTTTATATTTCTGCCCATCTTAAACAAGCAAACTCTGGGCGGCACCATGGTGAGAAATGGTGTCTTGTGCTCCCTTGCGTTGTTTATTTTTCCGATGATTAACCAGCAGGATTTGCCCGCAGAAACGGATGGGATCTGGTTGATGATCATCTTGGGCAAAGAGGTACTGTTAGGTCTGCTGATTGGCTTTGTTGCGGCGATCCCTTTTTGGGCAATCGAGGCGGCAGGCTTTCTCGTGGATAACCAACGAGGCGCAGCAATGGCGAGTATGTTCAACCCTACCCTCGGCTCACAATCGACGCCAACCGCAGTACTGTTGACTCAAACTCTCATCACCTTGTTCTTCTCGGGCGGTGGCTTTGTCGCTTTTATTTACGCGCTATTTAACAGCTACGCTTCATGGCCCGTCATCAGCTTTTTCCCGTCCGTAACGGAAGAGTGGGTACACTTTTTCTATGCCCAGTTCGAACAATTAATGTGGCTTGGGGTATTGATGTCTGCGCCTTTAGTATTGGCGATGTTCCTTGCCGAATTTGGTCTGGCATTGATCAGCCGTTTTGCACCACAGCTGAACGTTTTCTTCTTGGCAATGCCAATCAAAAGTGCCATCGCCAGTGTGTTGTTGATTGTGTACTTGGCGTTGATGATGAATCACTTTCAAGCACTTTTCTCTGAAATTGTACTGTTCAGAGAGCAGCTCAATACCATTTGGTGATCGCATAAGAACACAGTGGAGAGAGGCGAATAGGTGACTGTTCACTAGCTTCCTCCTCTCCGATGATTAAAACGCTTTTAGATTGAACTAAATTTAACTATGAAAGATAAACAGGCCCAGTAATGAGCGGAGAAAAAACAGAACTCCCCACTCCGAAAAAACTCCGGGATGCCCGTCAAAAAGGGCAAGTTGCAAAAAGTCAGGAAATCGTTTCATCGGCGTTGATTCTGGCTTTGATCACCGTGCTATTTGCGTTTGCCGATTACTATATGTCGCATATCTCCGCCCTGCTTTTATTGCCAAGTGAACTGGCGTATCAGGGCTTTCAAGATGCTCTTCTCGATGTAGCAATCGCCATTGCCAAAGAAATGGTTTATCTGCTCGCGCCGATCATCTTAGTCGCCGCTCTCATTGCCATCATGGCGAACATGGGTCAGTTCGGCTTTCTGTTTAGTGGCGAATCTGTCAAACCAGATATCAAGAAGATCAACCCTGTTGAAGGGGCCAAGCGAATTTTCTCGTTAAAGAGCATTATTGAGTTTATTAAGTCGATCCTTAAAGTTTCGCTGCTTTCATGCATTATTTGGGTAACGTTAAAAGGTAACTTAAACACTTTACTGCAGATTCCTACCTGTGGATTAGAGTGTGTACCGACCATCACTGGCGTGCTAATCAAACAATTAATGATCATTTCGGCAGTTGGTTTTATTGTGATTGCTGCTGCCGACTTTGCTTACCAAAAGTTTGACCATACCAAACAATTGAAGATGACCAAGGATGAAGTGAAGCGCGAATACAAAGAGATGGAAGGCAGTCCAGAAATCAAAAGTAAGCGTCGTCAGTTGCACCAAGAGCTACAAGCCTCCAACCAAAGAGATAACGTTAAACGCTCGAATGTTTTGGTAACAAACCCAACGCACATTGCCATTGGTTTGTACTACAAGAAAGGCGAAACACCTCTACCTGTAATTACCCTGAAAGAGACCGATGCGATGGCGAAACGCATGATTGCAATAGCCAAAGAAGAAGGGATTCCTGTCATGCAGAAAGTGCCACTCGCACGTGCGTTATATTCGGATGGCCAGCTAAACCAATACATACCTGGCGATCTTATTGAAGCCACCGCAGAGATCTTACGTTGGGTTGTGTCTTTGGAGCAATCTGAAGAGCAATAAGCAAGAAGCAAGTTTTGTCTTTACAACAGCAAGCCTTGACCACGGTTGTTTTGACGTTTTTTCATTAGACGGTTTTTCATCAAAAACAAAAGGGAGCATCTGCTCCCTTTTGTGTTTTCTTGTTCGCTAGGATTTCACTGCGGACTTTGGTTTAAAGCCAAATCAGTTAAATCCAACCTTCTGCTAAGTACATCAAACGTAGTTGGCTTGGCGAACCTAGCTTTTCCAGCGCCGAAAGTTGCCCATCATCAAGGTTCGGGCTTTTATCCAAGTACACACGTCCGTTCGCTGCATCAAGAGGCAGTTTGTAGGTCAAAGTCTTATTGATGTCTTGTGCCTTACCTTGATCAATGGCTCGGACGGCTGGCATCAACCAGTCCCAATCTTCATTGAGCAGTTTCTTAAACGCACCATTCGCCACCGATTCAGTTTGACTTGGAGCATCTTCCACACTCAGTTTAAGCATAGGATCGACATCTGGTACTAAATGCTCGCTAGCATCTGAGCCCAACATCTTCTTGAGCGTCAAACGCGCAGCTTCCATTTCTTGCGCTTCTTTTGGTGCTTGAGGCGATGTCATAGACTTGTCTTCCTTTGGGCCTAAGTACGCCATTAAAGCGCGCACTGATGCTGCATCTTGCATGCTGAAAGTAAAGTCACCCTTGCTGTTAGACACTTCAATACGTGGTAACACGCCAGACATCGGCTCTTGACGAAGTTGATCTTGAACTTCGTTGTTCAAGCCGTAAGAGCCAGCTTGACCAGCAACAAAACCAGAGCCACTGATTAAGCCCGATGCTGCCACACTGCCTAGTGCTTCTTTTGCTACAGGAAGTACACCTGCGGTACCTACGGAGGTAACACCAAATGCTCCAAGACCACCTGTTGCCATACCTAACGTGGCACCAATCGCGCCTTCTGCCGACAGAGTGGCGTGCCCGTGTGCAAGTGCTTGCTGCATTGGCAGTGCCAACCTTTGGTCGCGACCGGGTAACTGGGCAATTTGATCCAATTGGTGGTGGTATGCCTCTGCATCGCCATTGACGGCGGCTTTATGCAATTCACGCCCAGTGGCAACCAACAAGCCAACACCCGGTAGCGCCAAGTTAATCGCTGCGTTGACACCAGTCCCTTTAATCTTCTCTTTCGCCATCTCAAGTAACTCAGCACCAAAGCCATCCATCTTTCCTGGGTATTGGTTTTCGATGCTGACTTGTAAACGTGGGTCTTTGCTGATCGAATCGAACGTGCCTTTTAGATTTTCATAAGCGCTTCCGTCAACCTTTACTTCTTCCAATAGGCTGACGACTTCAAGGATCTTACGCTCAGTCAAAGGCTCGCCGCGATAACCTGATGGGCTAACAAGAGAGAACGCCAATAATGCCGTTTCTGGTTTTTCTTCTTTTAACAGCGCCTGTTTTAAATCTAAGTGAGTCTTAATGTTTTCTTGGAAGTACTTTTGATATTTCGAGCGCAGCACGTTTTCACTCACCGCTGCGAATTTTTGCCCTTTATGGAAGGTCGATGGCTCTTTGACTTCACCGCGCTTACTGATAACGCGATCATCTTTTTGTGCCGCGACAGAACGGAATTGATCCAAGCTCGGAACGGGGCTTTGACTGATTTTGCTGGTTGGACTTACCATGGGAGAACTCCTTAAACTCGAAGCGTCTGAACGTGAGATTGTTCTTGATTGATAAATTGGGTTGGGTCTTGGTCTAGCATCGCAAATCGAGCCTGCCAGAGTTGCGTTTGCTCATTGAGGGCATGGAACCAAGTTGATAGGCTCGCTGCGTTTAAATGCTCAATTGGCTTTCGCCCTGCAAGAACCAACTGTCGACCATTGGGTGCAAGTGAAAGCGTTAAGCTCCCATCCGCAATACCGAAATAATTAGCATGGGCGAGAAGTTCGAGACCTTTCAGTCTCAGTTCACCGCTTTTTTCGAGCCCACCAAAAGCCACCGATAAAATAAGATCGTTTTGTTCTGTTGCACTAAAGTAAATAACGTAACGATCATCAACCAATAACTGGCAACGATTTTCTTCAGAAAAAGAAAGTGGTGGTAGCTCGTTTATTTCGCAAAACTCTTTCAATAGAACTTGTAATGTATTCATCGTTTATTCCTTCTGTTTCACTATTGCTAGTAAACAACGAATGGCATAATTACGATGTCGAAAATGGCTTTTATTTTGTTAGTTTCACGATACTGTCGTGATTTGCGCCACAAAAAATGAGAAATAAACAATGAGTAATTTTGAGTTTAATAAATGAAAAAAGAGCAGCGAAATGCTGCTCTTTTAAGAGATTAAATATTAACAACCGATTATGAAATCTTTAATTTAGCTTATGGCTATCAAAAATAACTTCAGACGGTGGGAACATATTAGAAACAGGTGGATGAGCAATATCACCAAACATTCTTGCGCCAAAAGCTGATGCTGCCCAAGGGTCTACAATCTTCACATCTTTATTCCATGTACTTGGGTCTTTGATATCACTACCATCTTGTCGACCAACCAGAACATACAAGTGCGTTCCTGAGTGTCCTTTCTTGAATGCCACTACTTCAACCTTGGTGTTTTGATCCATTTCACCTTGCATTCCTTGAATCATTTCAGAGGCGGCGGCAAAGGCAAACGTCGTACAGCAACCGGCTTTAGCATCTTGAACAGATTTCGCGATGTTTTGCAGTGTGCCCATTTGAGGGCTATTGCCTCTTTGCGCTGCGACTTGAACCATGTTTGCCGACATGGTTGCTTTTTTATCTTGTTGAACTCTCGCTGGGTTGGCGTAGAACCCCTCTAATCTTGGTTTCGCTTTCGATTGATAGAACTCAGATCGCTTGTCACCGAACGTATTAAGGTCAGTACAGGCAAAATCACCCAGCTTTTGCAGTGCGCCTTGATGCTTTCTGATCAGGGCATCTGCAGGGTCAGTTTTACCCGTACTGGATGGCTTTGAAGTGCTTGAAACACTCGGCCAGTTCTCTCGTGGTCCTGTCGATAGTCGCTCTAAATCTTTAAGGTTTCCAAGAGTCAGCTTATTCTCACCATTAAGTACGTTTTGCATCATGGCTTTTGCGACGTCTTTCGGCAGACCTTGCTTAACCAATAAACCCACTACAATCGCTTTCGCTTTGTTTTGGTGATTGATACGAGCGCTTACACTTGTGTTTTTCGGCGCACCTTCTTTAACAAAGATATCTTTGCCACCATGAGCTCGGACTTCTTTGTCGTCTGATTGGTTTTGCGTAGATAGGTGTGCAGTCAGCTCGCTGAGCGAGTGCATATGTGATGTATTGATATTTACCATGACCATAACCTTTTAAACAGAGATGAAAGAGTGCAGCTTTTCGTGTTGTTCAGCCGACTGATGCTGAGTCGTTAGATATTGATTCCACAACTGGCAAAGCTCCATAAGCTGAGTAATCATGGTCGAAACTCGACTCACTTCTGACGTCATTGGCATGCTTACTTGCATGTGTACTTCTTGGTTTTCTGGGTTTATGCAGAACTGCACGCCACCTGATTCGCGGTATAAGAAGTTATATTCTAAAAGTGTCTGCAGTTTTTTAAGCTCAAATGCTTCTTCACCTTGGCAAACCTTGATTGAAAATAACAGTTCTTCTCTCTCATCCAAGCTTTGAACTTCAACTTCTTTGCCTGCAGACATATATACAGCCCACATTTGATTATCATATGCCGTCACTCGATCAATATCGAGCGTGTTACCAAGTTCAATTAGTAAGGTATTCACCTTATCCATACTCAACTACTATCCTGATATTTAATATTGATGTATTAATTTAACAACCAGATATAAAATATCGAATTTAAAATACATCTATCACATCATTTTTGTTTTATTTTTATTACTATGGTTAACTTTATTAAACTAACCATTACTGCAAAAACCAAATTAAGTATTCTTGAGCAAACGTTCCGCTCTTATGAGGCAATAGTTAAATAGTGAGTAAAGCCTTTAAAGATGAACAGATTGTCAGTTGATGGGAGTATTGTGCTCAATAACAGCGACAGAATATGCCAGATATGGTCGGCTTTTTTTCGTTTTAAGCCGTTTATAGAAAGGTATATGGTGAGAATCAAAGAATCTCACCACGGTGTACACATCTTTACTCTTTCAATCTCAAGCAAGTTACAGCTACTGAGATACTTCAAGTTGAATGGATTTCGTTAATTAGATGAGGACTTAGCTAAACAAAGCCGCCAGAGTACATCGGTTTAAAGGCTTCTGTTGCCAGTTTATCCGCATTCGCCACACTGACGTTTGGTGCACTGGATTCTCGGCTCAAAACCACAACTTTGGTTTGCTCTTCCATGTTCGAGCTATTTTTCTTGATATGATCAATCAAGTCAGCAAGCTCCGCCTCTCCTTTTGGATCGCTTTTACCACTCAAACCCGCTTTTTCCATCTCTGGCGTCGTCACACGTATGGTCACATGAGGTTGGCGGCGACCCATCGCAACTTCTGCATCGTGGATTCGCTTTTTCATCATAGTATTGGCTGAAGACGGGTAACCTTTCTCGAGATGTAAGGTGTAGCTTTGTTCAACAGTAAAAGACGTCCCCGCAGGAACCAAGATTTCTCTCTCACCTTCAGCTTTGCTGATAGGTTCAATATTCATCCCGATGTCTGGCGTAGGGTTGATGACTAAAAGTGCACCTTTCGCCATGTAACTTTGTGCCACGTCTGGAGCACGCGTTGTACTCATGAATCCAGGAAACTGAAAACCGGTTCCTTTCTCTAACGCCGCATCGGCGACACTAGTGTGACAGCCATGCCAGACTTTACCGGAGTATCGCTCAAACATTGGAGAGTCTAGCGCAGCCTGCAACATATCCACGGTCTGGCGATACTCTTTCTTCGCCTGCGCTCGCTCAGCAGAACTGGTGTATTGGTTACGTTTTAGGAACGATTGAAGACGAATCTCCATTTCACTCTCGTTCTTTGGCGGAGCAAAGTCGCCGTAGCCTGGGTTGATAATATTCGCGCCATTCCCTGTGTAGAATCGAGTCGTCGCCAGCAGCATCACGTTAATCAACGTCGCTTGGTTATTCGCATCATCACCAATGGCTTCTAATACCGCTTGTTGGCGTTCAGCTGGCGTAGCTTTGCTACTCACGACATCTTGCAAAAAGGCCAACGCATCTTGGTGATCAGGTTTGTTTTTTAGCACCAACTGAGCATCAAGCATGTTTGACTTATCTACCGTACGAAAAGTATCCCACACATCATTACGGTCGCCGTAACGAAAAACATTACTCAGCGATCCTTCCTGTGAAGATTCCGCCAGCAAAGACGCAGCATTGCTGAGAAGCTGTTGGTATTGCTCAGGAGACTGACGCTCTAACCAATTGCCTAACGCTTCCGCTTTAACACCGTCAATGAATGGCTGTCCTGACGGTGTTCGCTCAGGCAATTCCGGCATGGTTCTCTGCTCGGTATTGTATAACTTCAAGTCGTTCATATTTTGCGCAGCGTAGAGAATTTTCTCAGAAGCCAGACCAAAGGTATCGTCCGCCTCTTGATGACTCTGAGCAGCCTGCGCCAGTGCATCAAGATATTCACTCCCAGCATATTGTGATGGGTAGCCTTTCCCTTGAGTCACAGAATGGTCGAACTCCTCAACACTCATTTTCACCGGTTCAATCGCAGGTAAATGAATTTCTTGCCCATTTAGCGTGATTGTCTTGGCTTCCATTCCGGGTAAGTCGATGTCTTGGCTCACTAGACCCTCGTAAGCACCAAGCCAATTGCCCGTCTCGCGCGCTTGCCACGCCATCATGCCATCACTGTCTACCGTCGCAGCGCCGTGGTCGTTGTGCTCCATCGCATAAGCATCCAGTGCTCCCATGATCTCTGTAAAACTGTGATCACGTGGCTGAATCATCCACCCCAATAGCAAGGCTCGAAATGCTTGCGCTTCAGAAGCGGGCATTTTGAGAAGGCGTGCCACTTCGTACATAAAAGAGGTGGTACTAGATGGTCCAGCAAACATAGGTAATTTCTTATCCATGTTCTGTTGGCGCCAGTTGACTGAAGTTGGCTCATCCTGACCAATCGTGGTTAAGGTTTTATCATTGATAACGAAACCACCATAGCCGGACTCATGCTCTGAACGCTCTTTTAAAGCAACGGCGTCGTTGTGATAAGCCGCAGGCTTCATGGCCTCCTGCATTCCTTGAAACTTGAATCCGGTCCCTTTATGAGGGTCGCCGTTTTGACGACTGCCGATAAAGTCATTGCCGGTTTTGTTGCCAAGCGCTTCACTTGTATTCCAATCGGCATACTTAAGCCATGCCCAACCGTGGGGCTGGGTTGTGGTCGGAGTCGAGATCTCAGGTTTTGCCCCTGCACCGTGTGAGTGGAAAATGTTCAGCCTTTGATTCGCTTCTTTAGCATTCAGCAATGGCTGATTCACGGCATCGCCCATCATCTTAAGTCGCGAAGGATCACGAAATACCCTCAAATGACTATAAGCTAATGTAGTCAGTACCCGAGCATTGGCTTTAGGGTCATTGAGTACGCTGTTGAGCTGCTCTGCCCACTTAGCGTCGTCGTCACTCCAGCCGTCCAGAAAACCGATACCTGCGTCTTCATTTGTCTTTGCTACTGGCACTGAAGGATCTTTCGCTTGAGCGATCGCTACATTTTCTAGGATTCGACGCAAAAACGATTGAGACATGTACTCAACTGCAGGGTTCTGCAGCAGGTCATTGCCCAAATGGTTAAACTCAAATGCTTGATTGGCTTCTGCAATCTTCTCCACCGACTGAGCAACTATCTGGTTTTTCACCGCGTCAGAGGTTGTTGGAAACTGCGCATTCACCTTATCTCGGACCAAATTTTCAATGCTGCCTTCATACTGTGCAGCACGCATGATGGCATGGTTAAACTCCTCCACAGCCTGACGCAATGGCGGCATTGAGACAGGTTGCGTGTTCAGCGGCGGCTGATTACCAACTAGGGAAACGGAGACCGATGGGGTCTGACTTAAAGAGGTATTAACCGCTCTTGGTGTCTGTTGCGAGGACAGTAAAGCCGCGGTGCTTGTCGCCCCGTCTGTGCGAATCGTCGTTTGCATCGCTCACCCCGCAGTGGATTCAGTGATCGCATCAAACAAGGCACTGCGTAAACTGAGCGCATTTTGCCAAAAGACATTGAGGTCGCTATTCACCACGGAGTCATCCGGCAGAGCAAAATTGAGTACAACAGTAGCGTTGTCTGCCGCTAACGAGAACGACGCAATGCCGACGACATCAGGGTGAGAATTAAGCGCCAGCAGTTTGGAAGGCGATATGCCCCCTTCTGGCTGTTTGGCTGGTGACAAAGGGAACATGACCACCATGCGATTTTCATAATTGAAAATCGTGGCGTAATGCATACCGTCTTCGCCAACCAAGTTACATTGACCATTCAAAAGCTGCCATTGCCCACCAGATAAGTCGGATAGCCAGTTGTTTATGATTTCTTCTTTGTTCATTGCGAGGACCCCTTTTCGTATTGAATAATCAAAACGATAAGCGCAAGGGCATTCGCCATATATCACTTTTGGTCAGAAGTTTTTAGGGCGGCTTTTATCAGTTAGCGCTCGCTGCTTTCATTTGCATGCTAGTGAGAGAAAGTTGATGCTGAATCTAGAAATAGCCAGCCACTGAAAACAAAAAAGCCCAGCATCGCTGAGCTTTCAAGTTTCAAAGATAGGCGTTATGAGAGTACCTGTTGGCGCTCGCTGAACTGCTTGGTAATCGCTTGTTTGAGCGCTTGCAACTGTCCGTCGATACTGGCATCAATGATGCCGACTTCCGTTTCTAAGATACATCCGCCATTTTTGAGTCGCGCATCGGCAATCACTTCAACATAACCAACTTCAGGGAAGTCACTGAGTATTGAAGAAACCTTTTCTCGAACCTCAGTCACTTGCTCTGGGTGCACATGCAAGATGACTTGTTTTTGGTTGCTAACCAGTTGAAGTGCTTCTCTTACGACACTTGCAGTTGTATCCACATCATCAAAGCTGCTGATGATCTTTCTGACTGCATCCAGTACTACACCTGTCATTTTTTGTTCGACCTGCAAGTAGTATTCATTACATCTTGCTAGCGTCGCCATCATGGTTTCCGCGTTCTCGATCTTCGCTTGATCGATACCATCTTGATAACCACGTTGTCTTTCTAACTCATAGGCTTCGTCGGCTTTAGCAACAATGCTCTCGGCTTTGGAATGTGCTGCTTCAACCAAATGTTGCGAATCTAAGTAACTCACATAATCTTTTGCTTTGAGAATTTTTAGACCCGGAGCCAACTGTAAGTTGTCGGTTTTTATTTCAACAAATGAAACCATTGAGGAATTACCTGTTTTGCGATTTTCTTTATAAGTCGATAAGCAAGATCTCGATGCGTTTCATCCAACCAATCTGCATTGAGTGTGGTTTGAGTGAGTGAACGTTCGAGTTTGAACTGCCATCTTTGCACGAGCTCAGAGGGCGATTTTGCCAATAGGAATCTTATCCATAGATAGCCGAGCTCACGGGCAGTCTTTTCAAAGCTGGCTTCATCTAAAGTCGGCGGCAGCAATTTTTGCCAACCGCTTGGCCAGTTTGAAATCATCATTGGTCCTTGCTGAATCAGAAAGCGGGTTTCATCAACACCAAAAACATGATTGAGACACTGTTTAGGCTGTTTCAATACGACTTGGCGCATCGATTCGCAATACATTGCTCCGCCAATCATCAACAACAATCTGTTGGTCGCTTCGGCTGGCAACAGTGCCAAACTGTTAAATGGATGATTAAAGATATGGTCAGTAATCGACGATAGCTGCCACTCTTCAATGCACCACTGATTGATTGTCGCTTGCTCCCTCCAGCCTTGGAGTCGTAACAACCAAGGCTGTTTTTCGCTTACCCAGCTCTCATCAATATAGCTGCAAGGACAATAGTTAAACTGATGCTGAATCTGAGAAACCGGCGTATCAGAATTAACCACGTTTTGCATTCCTGCGGCACCATGCAAACGTCGCCGCGTTAGAACCAATGACGAGTAGCACTAAGAATACGAGGATTGCAATCAAATGGCTTGCCGTGTCTTTGGTTACTTGAATCGACAAAATACTTTCAAATTGGTTGCCCTGAGCCGTCACTCGAACTTCTGAAGATGGCACCATAACCACGCTAATACGATCGTAATTCAGCCCTTCGATACTGTTGTTCACCAGCAGCTTGATTTGAGGGACGTAAGAATCCAGAGCGACATCCGCTGCGTGTTTGATAAACACAGATGCCGATGCTGGCGTCGGACGCTCACCTGGACGAAGGTTTTGATCTTCAAGTACAACGTGAACGCGAGCCACTAGCACACCATCAATTTGTGACAAGGTTGAAGACAGCTCTTGCGATTTCGCGTAGATAAGTCTCGCTCTTTCAGCAAGCGGAGACGAGATCAGGTCGTCTTTCGGGAACACTTCTTTCAGTGTTGAAAATTGCTCTCTCGGATAACCTTTACGTTTCAGTGCATCAACCGCAAACGCAATCTGGGCGTTATCGACCATCAATTTAACGGTGTTGTCTTTATCTGGCTCTTTCGTTGCCACTACGCCCTCAGAAAGCAGAATAGACAGCATTTCATTGCCTTCTTTCTGGCTTACTCCAGTGTATAGCTCCGTCTGACAACCGACTAAAAATAAAACGAGTAACATGCACGCGGCACGCATTGTCTTCATCATGACTATTGGGCCTTCAACAGTGTTTCTACGTTCTGTGTCGTTTTACCTACCGTCTTAGCAATCAGCTCTTCTTGAAAGGTAATTCGAGTCAACGCCCACTGCATCTGCAAAAGTTGAGCGGGATCGTCACCGACCATTTTCATGCTGTCGGTTAAACTGGTTTTTGCATTGTCGATGGTATTTTTCAGTTCGCTAATGTTTTCTAACAAGCCACCTTCTAAACCGTGGTTTCCCTCCGGTGCTAGCATCGCTTGCTCGAAACGCTCACTAAGCCCCTCTTCAGCTTGTGCGTCTTGCACTTGCTCGAGGTTGGTTTGCATTACTTCTGTGTACTGCGTATTGATCATATCCGTTCCTATGAGAGGTCTAGTTTGTGGCTGTAAGTCAACATGTTCTTGACCATGGCATTCTTTTGTATAACAAAGCTCAGCTCTTTTCGGACCATGTCCAACACTGGGGCTTGATCGGGGATGTCTTTCAACTCTGCCCAACTGTGCCAAAGCGCTTGTTCTTTTTGCGCGCCAAGCGGGAAATGCTCAGAAAGCAACGCTTTCAACTCTTGGCGGTCTTTAGGGGGTTCCGCTAATAAGCGCCCCGAAAAACTGCCCAACAACTCTTGCTCTAATGATGCCAACAATTCTGGTGACGCTTTATCGGTGCCCTTTGCACTTCTCTCCTGACTAAAGGCGTACCATAACGCTTCTTTCTTCTCGCTAGGCGAGGAAAACGCACCTTCAAGCGTACTGTTGAGCGTAGTAGCACTGAAATTTCCAGTACGTTTTAGCGTCTCGTACCATTCCTTTATCGCCGTTGTTTTGGCTTCGGCTTGTGTGACGCTGTCCGCGCTCTTTTGCGTCGACGATGTGCTCTTATCTGATGAGCTATCACTCATTAACCGGCTCATCTTGTTCGCATCATGTGCATCAACTCTAGAAGGTTGCTGCACATGACCGAGCGTGTAGTTGAATGCGTTGTTTTCAACCTTCATTAAAGGTTCCTGATGTCCTTAGAGAAACTCATGGCAAAGGCTTGGTTTTCTTCACTGCCTTTTGATGCCATATCTAGCCAAGACTCCGCTTTGCTTGATAGCCCAGCTTTTCCTGCTGCTAACGCTGCCAGACTGATTAAGTCTGGGTACGTCATACAAAGCGGTTCAAGTAGACGATGAGCGTCTTCGTACAAGCCACGATTCATCAAACTCATTGAACGAATCATAGCGACGACTTCTTCTGCACCACCTTGTGACTCAAGGCATTCCGCGATGGTATTTGCCTCTTCATGACGATGCAGACCGGTTGCCATCAACGCTGTTTCAGCCAGCAGCAAACGCATGTCTTTATCCATAACTTACACCTTCTGCAGAATCGACTGCATCACGTCTTTGATTGCACGAGTTGTGGTCGCGTTGATGTTGTAAACCACAGACCATTTGTTGATTGTGTGCTGCAGCTCTGCAAGCTTCGACGGATCGTCTGCGTTCGTTTCTAGGTTTTTGATTGCCGTGTTTACGTCTTCGTTCGCTTTTTGAGCTTGTGCTTCTAGTTTCGCCTTAACGTCGTCGAGATAAACACTTTTACTCGAATCATAAAATGACATAGGTATCGCCTCTTTTTATTTATTGTCTTTGAAAGTTTCAATTACAGTTAAGGCTGCTTGATACGCCTCATGCTGTTTGAGTAGCAATTGATATTCTTGTGGTGAACAACCAAGATCGAGCTGACGCTTTACTGCTGACTGCGCTTGCTTGAACTTGAGGATGATCGCCTCTTTTTCTTGCTGTCCTGAATCGCCTTGTAATAACTGCTCAAGATTTGTCATTGGTATTTTCACCTTCGTACCCTAGATCAATAGTGATCACTCGCCCGCCTTTTACGAGTTCAATCCCTGCAGGAGTAACGCTAGAAATGCGATATCCTTGAGGAGTGCGGGCACCTACCATGTAACGAACATTGTCTGTGAGGATGACGTAAGGGACTCGACCAAAGTTCACGCTACGAAACGGAAAATCGATGTTGGTTCCTTTGCTTACCTTAGGAATGGACTTCAAAACCAAATAAGGTTTCTCGCCATACTGCTCACGGAAATCTCTCGTTACGCCATAAAATCGAGTGGTCTCAATGTCATCAAGCTCACCACGAACTTCGATGCGGTCACCGCTAGTCACAAGCTGAACTTTCTTCAAGAGCTCCGCTTTTTCTAACAGTTCTTTAAGCGTATCCATGTACGCACCCGCTCTTTGTAGCTCGACCTTCCAAGCAACAAGTCCAGGGACATCGCGTTCTAATATCTGCTCAACTTGGCTCCAACGACTTGCGTCATCGATATAGCCCGTTAGCAGCAGCGTGCCTGTCTCATCACCATTTTCGACTTTGACTTGGTGATAACCGAGGTTGCGCAAGATAAAGCGCACACCACGGCGTATCTCTTCCATCGTTCTCAGGTCACTTTTGTAGTTGATACCCAAGGCATCAATCCGACCAAGTAGTTGGAGTTTCTGTGTTCTGTCTTCGACGTAACCTTCAAGTACCGCCTGTCGAGCACTTGCGTTCCATTCAACACGAACATCGTCAAGTTTGAGCTCGCTAAGAATGTTGCGCACCAAGACAATCGGTTCTGCTGCGGTGATGGCGTCTTTGTCACTGGCATGAATTTGACTGTACCAAACGCCTGCAAATATCACGCTTGGAATCAAGCTACACATCAATCCAATGAGCAGTGTTCTCTTCCAACCTGACGATGGTTTATGGCTGACGGGGGCAGCTTGCTTGTCTGATGCATCGCTTGCCACATCGATAACCAAATCGTCTTCTAGATAACCGACTGCAAAGGTTAAACGACCCACAGAGACCAGCGCGTTTCGCGCCAGCTCAATGCCACCAGCATCCACGGTGACACTCTCATTGTTGATGGAGACCTCTTCACAATCGCGCAATAAAACTGTTTCGCCATCGCAAACCAAAACAAGGTGACTTGCTTTGATGCCAGAGTCGGTTAACACCAAATCTGCAGTAAAATCATCACTACCTAATACCAATGAATCATTGGGTAAGGTGACTTCCACTCCGGAATGGACACCGGAGAGGATACGAATTTTCCATTGCTGCATTGAGGCTACTGCTCCTCTAATGGTCGAACGCAATGATTCTCTGAGCCATTACACTCTTTAATTTGTACTCGCCATCCTTTTTGTCCCGTAGGAAGCTCGCATTCTGCTAGCAACGATGACTTTCCTTGTGACAACAAATCTTGCTGGTAACGCTCGGCTTGCACTTGAGTCGTACAGCTGTATAGAGCAAGCGCTGATTTAAGGTCTGCACTGTTGTTTGAAATGTTGTTTAACGTGCCAATCTTTGGTCTTAAATCATATTCATTGCCGATGAGAACGTTGTCGCCAATACCATCCACAACAATTCTTGGTTCGATAATGAACATACGTACCGTTCTTCTTGTGGTGTTTTCCGTACTTCTAAACAAAGCACCAAGGTATGGAATGTCTCCTAGCAAAGGGACTTTTCGCAGCTTGTTGCTGATTTCGTCACGGTATACACCACCGATGAGCAGGCTTTGTCCCTGTTTCACTGTCGCCAGTGTGCTGATTTCTGTCTTGCGAATTGAAGGCACACCGTCGATGTCACCATCAGAGATTTGCGCACCATCTTCTAAGTGCAGACTCAGGTTGATTTCTGGTCTTTCCACAAATCGATCGCCGACGATACGAGGCACGATTTTCAATAACGTACCGTACGTCACTTGCTCTAATGCTGCCGTCTCTTTACCGATCAACTTGACGTAAAAGGTGCTGCTGTTATTGAGTACGGCTTCCACGTTTTCTTGTGTTAGCAAGGTTGGTCTTGAAACCACCTGCGCGCTGCCTCTAGATTCAAGCAAACGGATTTGAGCCAATAGGTAATTCAAGTTCGTTGCGTCAAGCAAAGACTTAAAGGTTTGTCCGCTGCCAAGCTCGACATCGCCATCACCGACGTCACCCGTTGTTTTGAGATCCAGAATGCTGTTGTTACCAACCGCAACACCAGCTCGCCAGTCAACACCAAGCTGACTCAAATCGTTCGCGCTGATATCAACAATTGAAAGCGCCACTTCGATTCTTGACTGCGGCTGATCCAACTGAGCAATCAACTTACGATACAACGGCAATCGAGCTTGCGTATCGCGCACAATGATCGCGTTTAACCCTGGCTCAGCTTCTACCGATGCGCCGCTATGGACAGAAGCTTTTTTAGTCACTGTCGCAGACTTACTCGCTCCTGCTTCGTCGCTCTCATTCGCCACCTTAACTTGAGTTTGAACACCGGATAGAACTCGGCTCAATACCGAAGCAATACCTGGCACCGTCACCCCTTGGTCACGATAAGTGATCTCTCTATCCGTCGCAGAGGCGTACTTCAACGGAATAATGTCAACAAACAATTCATCCGTAGAGTTGGATTTTTGTACCAGTCGGCTTTCCAGCGCTTCTGCCGTTTGCACAACCAGATCGACGTACCTCGGAGGACCAGCCAAGTAAACCAGACCTTTATTTTCTGCTGCGCGCCAACCGTAACGAGAGTCCCAGATCCCGGTTGAAATCAGCGTGCTACGCAGTTCACGAGCCGTTAGCAGTTCTAGCTGTAGCAATCGCGAACGAGTTTCCGTCGCTTTGTATACATGAAGTACCGCGCCATCGAAGTACCACATCAAGTTGTAAACTTGCGCCAAATAGTCGAGAAACTCGGCTGGGTCTTCTGGTGTAAATCGACCACTGACACGGTCATTTACTTTATCGCTCACCGATACAGAAACGCGGTAGTTTGCGCCAAAGTTGTTCAGTAATTCTTTTAGCGAATCATTGTCCGCGTAGTAACGAAACGGTTGATCAGACCAATTAAGCTCAGAAGCATGAGAAGGAAGTGCCATCATCAAGCTTGAAGCACACACCGCTGATAACACGAGTCTGCGCATTTGTGTCTTTAAAACTGCAAGCATTATGGAATCCAAACACTGTGGCTAACGGTATGATTAACACGCTGGTGCTCGAGCAAATCGCTGAACTGCTCCACCAAATTCACGTGTTGAGAAAGTTGCGAACAAAGCGCTTCTGTCGTTGCGCTTTCCATATTCATTTTGCCTTGCACAATCAACTGCGCTTTGTCGTTCACCGTTAACGTGCTGCGCGTATCTCGCAACGTTTTCAAAGAGAGCTGCATACAGTGCTTTAGCGCCTGTTCTTTTTGATAATCAAGGTGCTGTTCAAACTGAAATGGGAGAACGGTTTCCCACAAGACCCATGATGATTGCTGCCGAATGTTAAGCAGCATCTGGTCGACTTCGATGTCATAGGAACCATTATTTGAGGCAATAAAATCCCCAACCCCTAGCGTTGCCGCTAGAGATTTCATCATTTGATCTAACATATTTAGCCCTATTTAAATCTGGCTGAGATGGTTACAAGCTTGACCGCACTGGTTGCTCTGAATGTCAAAGTAGTAATGATCTACGCTGCCAACGGTTTGCATGTCTTGAAACCATTGCCAAATTTTCGCGACGGCATTTAGGTCGCTGTATACAAGATCACACGCATCCCAAACATCGTTTAGCTCAGGCGCTTGTACTCGCGCTTCGCTACACCATATTTTCCATTCAGAGATAAACTTATCCGACGTTCTGCTGTACTCAGATAAGCCCTTGAGTTTTTCTAGAGTTGGTTTCCACTCTTCAACCAATGCTCGATGAGATTCAACCACTTGGTTTTGCTGCTCATTGAGAACACTTAGCTGCTCATGCAATTCACTCTGCTGGCTCTTAATCAGTTCCAGTTGTTGCTCTGCAAAAATCGCACTGCTCTCTTCTCCAGACAATCTCAACCAATACTCTTTCTGAATACTCAGTTGATTGATTAACTGTTCAAGCTTGATGGAATCATGCAACACCGTCTGATCCGTCTGCTGATTAACCCACTCATTTAGAGTCAAGTACATCGAAAGGATCAGCGTTTTAGGTGACGCTAGATTGAAGCGGTAACCTAATCGGTGATTAATGTAATCCAGTCTTTGTTCAAAAGTGCTCAACGCACGATTGTCACTGAGTTGCCCACCCACCTCTAAAAAGAGGCGCATAGCAAATCGATCTAGATACGTCCCAAGCTTTTGATATGTCTTAATCAGCTGACTAGCACATAAACAATCGACGACATTGCGATCAAGCAAGCGCTGGAGTAAAGACAATTGGTCGTAACTCAGAACGCCTTCACTGAGTAGCTGTCGGTGATTGACATTAACAACATTGGGCTCTTGCGATGATTGGGATAAACCTTCGTATCGTGCGCCTCGCTGTAATACAGTGACCTTCCTTTGCGTCACAATGTTGTTAGGAAAAAGCGAACGGCGTCGCCAATGCTGCTTTTTCATTTGTGTTCTTCTCCGCATCTACTTCGAACAATCCAGAAGGAAGTAGAGGTAATAGTTTTGTTCGTTGTTACGCTGAGCATAATAGAGTTTACGTCAGTTAATGCCTTTCAAAATTAGTCAGAAAATTTTAGTCGTCAGACATTTCACTTAGCAATTGCTACTTGTTCCTCTCCAGAACGAACCTTACTTGGTGTCGTTCCGAAGCGGCGGCGATAACTTTGTGTAAAGTAAGATTGGCTTGAGAACCCCGCTTCCATCGCAACGTCGACGATGCTCATTTTGCTTGTGAGCAATAGCTTGTGAGCATGCAATAAACGACGTTCACTGATCCACGCTCTAGGAGAAATACCATAATATTCATTAAAGAGCTCTTTAAACGTAGTCAAACTCGCACCAAATTCTTGGGCGTAGTCGGTCAGTTTCCACTCTTTAAGGTAATGAAGCTCCATAAAGCGACGCAGTCGATCTGAGGTTCGGTTTGTCAGTTGTGATAACAACGCGTAGAGGTGTTCACCTTGGTCCCCATGCAACAATAAGATGAGCATTTCCTCATACTTTAAGCGCATAATAGCATCAGGAAAAGACTGTTCTTCTAGCGTCTTCATCCCTGATAGTGTCTGTTCTATCAATAAGTTGAGAGTAAAAGGGAATAATCCAGACTGAACATTCTCAACCTTTGGCAACGACATCAAAAGATCACTATGCTTTTGCAATAGTTGACTCACCAGTTCATTGTCAAACTCGATAACAGAAGCCGTATATTGACCATCTATCGGTGTGTATTCTAGTAAGTAATCCCCTTGAGATAGATAAATTCCACAACCAGCAACAACGTCTAGCGTGCAATCCCCTGTTTGGACTCTCAGTTGACCATTGTGAACGACAACAATGTGAGATTGACTAGAATGAAATACTTCATCGTGTTTTTCATAGCAGCAAGCACTATGGATTTTTCGCAAGCGCGAGTCGACCCTTTCTGTGTTTAGTTGGCCTAACACATCCATTTTCTACCCTTCATAATTTTAATTTCTCTAATCCCCATCAGAGAAACTGTCAAAGTCCCGCAGTGCGAAGACAAACGCAGGACAATTTCAATTAAAGAAGCAAAGAAAAGAGCATAGAAGCGCATAACACTCCCATACCCCCCGAATAATAACGAATAGCTCAAGCGCTACCTTTGGTAGCAAAATAATCTTGGCAAAGAAACCTTCCCGATATTGTTATGTATTGTTTTCGGGAATTAATAAGCTTTTGCTAAAGTTCAACTTATAACTAGTGATACTAAAACAGCAAAAACTCTTTTTATATTAGAATAAATGAAAGTACTAATGTTAAAGTCCACTTCATTTATATTGATATTTCTAACAACTTTGAGCTGTTTATTTTTAAACCATTCTACCTAGCCAACGTATCCAAGGCGGTGGATATAACCATAAAAATTATGATGGGCGCAACCGATATTCATATAAAGACAAACTGACCCGATGACCTAAGTTGATTGATTAATAGAGACCTAGGTCTGGAGATATTACTTTCAATTGTCTTAATTTTTTAAATAATAAAGACAAATGAAAACGATTACTTTTTTTAGTAATTCTTATAAGCTTCTAGCTTTAAGTCCTTATGTACACTGCCTTGCGTAAAAATATACTGCTCTTCTTTTTTTGCGATAATTTCACCTTGAGAACGCAATATAGCGCGCACTTTCATTTCGCCATTTCCAGCTTGTATTGGAGCAATAACAACCGAGTACTGAACAGGTAACTGAACCCCTTGATAGTCTTGCTGTACAACTGTAAAGCATTGATTATCTGAAACCTGACATACTTCGACGTTTACAGAAGTACTCACTGGAGCGACGTAATCATCAAACGTTATCCAACCAAATAGCGTTCCTTGAATATGATTAGAAAACCCATCTGATACCGTATTTGTGGTAGCACAAGCGCTGAGAAGCAATGCACTTAGTATCGGAATATACGTATTACATTTCATTATGGATTCTATTTGACTGAATATGTTTTAAATAAAAATGAGCAGGCGCAATTTTGGTACACAAATATATAAAAGATCAACTATTATTTTATACACCATTCGGACAATATAGATTCTCAAAAGTAAGACTCATTATTATTTGATAAGGAATTTTTATTGCCTTTATTTTATAGTTGATACTGCTTCCAAATAAATGCTCAAACTTTCTGCAAAGGTAAGTGGTACAACACTTGAGACATAAGCAACATAGTTGATAAGTTTTTATTATCCGCATAGAAAAAACGCTTATATAAAAAATTCCAACCAATATTGATAAACATCAGTTTTAACTTTCCATAATTTCGATGATAAAATTCTAAAAAGGACTGCTTCTATGTCAGCGCGCCAAATCGTAGATGAGGTTTTGCTTAAGTTTGCTCATCAAATAGGTTTGCCTGAATTACATTTGACTGAAGACGAACTGGGTTTAGCTTTTGACGATAACTTAAGAGTGCATTTCATTTTCCACCCAGATACAGAAACGCTTCAACTAGAAGCAGAGATTGTCGACCTACAAATTGTTAATTCTGATCTTTATCGTTCTTTTTTGGCATTCAACTATCATTGGTCTGAGCATCAACTGTTTTTTAGCCTAGATAATCACAGGCACAAGCTTTGTTTAAACAGGTTGCTTCAGACCGAGCAGCTCGACTATGAGTTGTTTGAGAGTGCACTTGCTGAACTGCTCACACAGAGCGAGTCTTGGGAGTCATTGTTGTCTGCCCATATCGCAATGGAAGTTTCACCATCTATGCTTCAGAGCTCGGACTTAAGAGTTTAGGTACCCTATGTCCAATGACATCCAACCAACACCAAAGAACTTGTCTATCGACCGGTTAGAACATACCGAGCAAACAGCCTCTGTAAAGCAAGGCTCGTTTCTAGGTCGAACCGTTGTGCAGATAAGCCCTAAAGAGCGAGAGGTGAACCGAGCTAACTCCAAGCTAGAGTTAAGTGAGTCTCTGTCGATGCTTGCAAACGTCGATATTTGCAACTCAATCTTAAGCTTCGAGAAAGATTCCAATGCGGTACAAGCTTTGTTAAATAGAAAGGTTCAAGTGCTCAGTCAACCTCAATAAGACCGACTTTAAACAAGCACTCGCTTCGCCAAAAACGAAAAGCCCCGAACTCTCGGGGCTTTTGTTGTTTCTAAACTGCAGATACAAAAAAAGACGCCCTAGGACGTCTTTTTTCAAGAATGTGGCGGTGAGTGAGACCTAACACCTAGAAATATAACTCTTTGAATTTATGCTCAACTTACAAGTTGGGTAGAAAAAAGCATTTCATTACGCATACACCCTAGCTAATTTTACCTTGTCCCGTTTTAACTCACTAGAGTAAGTATAGTAGAAAAGACTCCTATCTCTGATCTGAGTAGGAACAGAACTAATCATTATTTCGATTCTGCTCGAATGCTGGTAACAGTCATAGACTCCGAAGCACATACCGCTAGTTACAACGGCTCGTATTCTATTGAGTTTTGCATCTCTAAGATCATTCGATGAGTTTTTATTTTCTTTTGAATACGTTCAGGCAAAAGAGAGGCATACTCCGCAGTATCTAGTTGTTTAAAATCTAAGGCAATATCATTAATGATCTTGACATATTTATCACCAACTTCTTTAAGCTCATTCAAACGCTTTGTCTCCTTGCCAATCGCACCTAGCAAGTGTTGTTGCTTACTCCAAAGTTCATCTAAATTTACACCACTCTCGAGCTCAGCTTTCTTTTCCTCTAGACTCTCCGTTTCTTGCCTTAACCATTTGACACGGTTTTCTAACTCGGTCAACGCTTCACTTGATACACCTTTTCTATCTAGTGCAGCCTCAAGCTCACTCGTGACTTTGTAATGCGCTCCATCCAATATTTGTTGCGCTGTTCTTTGAGCGCTTTCAATCACTGATAGCTCTTGCTTTAGAGCATTCTCGGTAATCATTTGAGCATTCTTTCTTGCATCTTCTATTTCCGACGCTAACTCAACTAGAACATCATCTCTAACTTCTACTCTGACCTTTTCACGTTGTTGTTCTGCTTCAACTCTCGCATTGTTAATGATTCTTCCCGCTTCTAACTTGTTAAGATAAATGGTTTGCTTGAGTTGTTCTAATTCTTGATTTAAAGATGACTTCTCTTCTTCAAGCCGCGATACCGCTACTTGAAGGTCATTAGCGAGGGACTTTATCTGCGTATAGAGCTCTTTTTGCTCCCGCTCTTTTTCTTGCCACTTTTCAACTCTTTGTTTGATTCGGGCTACCCTTTCCTCAGCCTGTTCCTCACGCTCAGAAATGTTATCAGTGATTCTTTGAACTTGTTTGCGGTGCCTTGCTATCTTTCTCAACAACATACTTCTTTCTTTGCTGATACTCATCGCAGCTTGCTGCTCAATAAAATCCCAGAATGGATTTAGCGGATTTAATGCTGTTATCTGAACTTTTACATTTTCATAGCTGTTCAGCAGCGAATCTGAGTCCAATCCAACAAGAAATAACTCAAGGGCACTCCTACCCTGCTTTCGAAAGTCCACTATTTTATCTGGTGGGGTCTCATGAGTATTAGTAACTTCCACATAATACTCTTCCCTGCCAATCTGGCAGACGATATCTGGAATCCTACCGTCTCGATAGACCTCTAGCCGGACATTTTTCACTCCTACCATTTCACAATCACTAGAATCAAAAATGCCACTGGAATATGGATGAGGAATGAGCTTCTCCCGTTCAATGAACTCCTTTGCACTCAAATGCAACTGGGTTTCATACGAATAGCGACATTCTGCGTTACTTTGATGGCGTAAGTAGCTAGCTATGCCTTTATTACTATGTGCGGCAACCATGAAGTCTCCGCAGCAAGGGCAGACAACGTCATCCTGAGTGCCACTTTCAAGCTCAACAACAGAAACAACTCTACTCTCGCTTAGCTTCCACCCAAAAATAGAACGATTTCTCATGCACACCTCAACATTGGAAAAATAGTGATGGTTAAAAACATAAAATATGGAATCAATCTCATATTAATTACCATACTAAAATCAAGTCAAAGACAATGTGCTTACTTAGTGTGATCATCCGTCGCATATAAGATCGAAAGACGAACTTATAACTGCTCTATAACCTTTCGAGTCTGCCTCATTTTGAATTTATTCGTTTAAACACCCCAAAACTGCCTGACTAATTCTAAATGCAGCGGTTTAGCTAAGTTAAGCTAAGCTAAGAGAGAACCTATGATATGTTCTTTCCAAATGATATGGATTGACGTATCGACACTGCCGTTGTCCAGATCTGACAGCCAGCTAAATGCT